>NZ_JAYESI010000004.1:0-343660 GCF_041903675.1 Corallococcus sp. RDP092CA
CGGGGCGTGCTCGACTTCCTGACGGACTCGCTGCGCGCGCACCGCCGAGGTTTGCAGCCACCCTCACTGCTACCTCTCGCGGAGGCCCCTCAGCTCGCGCACGCAGCGTGAGCCGGTGAACGGTTACTAGCGCCCCAGGTCGAGCGAGAGAGACCTCTCCGAGTTCCGACCGGAGCCGCGCTCCGAACGGGTGACCGCGCGCAATCCGGCGGGGCGGCCCGTGGCAATGTTATCAGGCCTGGACGATGGACTCCCGGCCGCGACGGATGCCTCTCGTGGCATTGCGCGTATCCACGACCAGCTGGGCCTCTGACACGACCCGCTCATAGTTCACGCTGGAGTGGTCGGTGAGGATCAACACCGCGTCATACTCCCCGAGCTGGTCGTATTCGAGCGGCACCGAGGCCATGTCCAGGGTGAAGCCGTGGCCGGGTTGCAGCCTGTCGATGTAGGGGTCGTGATACTCGAGCCGGGCGCCCTTCTGCGCGAGCAGCTGGAGCACCTGGAGCGAGGGACTCTCTCGCAGATCGTCCACATCCTTCTTGTACGCCACCCCCAGCACCAGCAGCCGGGCCCCCTTGAGGCTCTTGCTCCGGTGGTTGAGCGCCTCCATCGTGCGGGCCACCGTGTAGCTGGGCATCTGTGAGTTGATCTCACCCGCCAGCTCGATGAAACGCGTGTTGAAGCTGTACTGGCGCGCCTTCCACGTGAGGTAGAAGGGATCGATGGGGATGCAGTGCCCCCCCAGGCCTGGCCCCGGGTAGAACGGCATGAATCCGAAGGGTTTCGTGGAGGCCGCGTTGATGACCTCCCAGACGTCGATCCCCATCCGCTCACACAGGATCTTCAGCTCGTTCACCATGCCGATGTTGACGGCGCGGAAGATGTTCTCGTGGAGCTTGGCCATCTCCGCCACCTTCATGGAGGAGACGGGGATCACATTCTTCAACACCGAGGAGAAGAGCTGCTGAGCCACCTCCAGGCACCGGCTCGTATGGCCGCCCACGAGCTTGGGAATGGTCCGGGTGTTGAAGTCCTTGTTTCCCGGGTCCTCGCGCTCAGGGCTGAAGGCCAGATGAAAGTCGACGCCAGCCTTGAGCCCCCCCCGCTCCAGGATGGGCATCAGGACTTCCTCGGTCGTCCCCGGATACGTCGTGGAAACCAACACATACAGTTGGCCGGGCCGCACATGCGGGCTGAGCATCTCTCCTGCCTGGATGACATAGCTCAGGTCCGGCTCCCGTGAGGCGTTCAAGGGCGTCGGGACGCAGATGATCATGCAGTCCAGCGCCGGGCACACCGAGGAATCCACGGTGGCCGTCAACCTGCCCGAGGACATCAGCGGCGCCAGCTCCTCGGAAGGGATGTGGCGGATATAGCTGTGCCCCCGGTTGAGCTGCTCGACCTTCGCCGTATCGATTTCCAGCCCCGTGACCTGGAAGCCAGCCTCCGCGAACGCCATCCCCAGTGGCAGCCCCACGTATCCCAGCCCGAGAATCCCAATCTTCGCCTGCTTCGTCCGGATCGATTCCGACATCGTGATGCCTGGATTCATCCCTCGGTCCCCCTGCTTCGTCCCGTGAAACCTCTAAATCAAAAACACCTCCATATGTTCGACAAACCGACTCATTTTCAAGGGTGTAAATGTATTCCTACCCTCGAAGTGGGGACAAACCAGACACGACATCTTCCAAGCCGAGCCTGGAATCACAGTCACACCCACCGTATCAAGTGAGTCTGTGCAACGAGACTGGGTTGGTTCTACAAACGCCATGTCAGGCTGAAAGCCAGAGGAGGGCTGTCCAAGCGCGAGCCAGACAGCAGCGCCCCCCGGCCACGCATGGCCCGCAAGCGGGCGCGCTCTGTCAGAAACCCAACAGGTAGCTACCAGGATCAAACAGAATTCCACGAACTCCTGTCCGGCTTCGGCGGTGTATCCAGGGACATCATGGCCCCACAGAGGCCCCGCTGTGGACCGGGCACACACACCCCGCCGGACTCCGGGCAGGCCTGACCCTGCTCTTTCTCAATCTCCCAAAAACATATGGATATGCCTCGGGGGCGTCGTTCTCACCAGGAATCCGTTGCCACGATGGGCAGCCGAGACATCAGCGCCCCCTCGCCAATGACTGCGAAACCATGTACTCCTGGTGAAATTGGCGGGAGATGAGCAAGCGCGTCCCGCCCCATTCGCTTATCAACCACAACCGTCAAGGACCTGCCTCATGTTGTCACGCCTCCGGAGCTCGCCCACGACCGCGACGCTGGTCGTCGCGCTGGCCATGTTCACGGACAGCCTGGTCTTCTCCCTGCTGGTCCCCATCCTCCCTTCGTATCTGGACAGGCTGGGCGCCACCCAGGCCGCGGTCGGCCTGCTGTTCGCCATCTTCGCCGTCGCGCTCCTGCTGGCCACCCCGCTGATGGGCATGCTGTGCGACCGGATCGGCTACCGCGTCCCCATGCTGGTTGGCCTGTTCGGCCTGGGCATCACCACGCTGTCCTTCGCCTTCCTGGAGTCCTACTGGGCGCTGCTCTTCGTGCGGGCAGTGCAGGGCGTCGCCAGCGCGGCCACGGCCACGGCGGGGCTGGCCCTCCTGGCGGCCGCCTACCCCGCGGAGAAGCGCGGTCAGGCCATTGGCCTGGCCATGGCCGGCAACGCCATGGGCACCCTGCTGGGGCCTCCCGCAGGCGGGCTGTTGTTCGACTGGGGAGGCCATCAGGCCCCCTTCCTCGTCGCGGCGGGACTGGCGCTGCTCGACGGCGTCGGCCGGCTGGTGCTCATCACCCCCCCGGCCACCCCGAGGGAGACGCAGCTGTCGGCCCGACGAATCCTCGGCATCCCGGCCGTCATGGAGGTCCTCACCCTCGTCGTCCTCGGGGCATGCGGTCTGACCCTGCTGGAGGCCAACCTGCCGCTCCACCTGACGACCCACCTGGCGCTGCCCCCGCTCACCATCGGGCTCATCTTCGCCGTATCGACCATCGCGTTCGGCGTCGCGTCCCCCATTGTCGGGGCCCTGTCTGATCGCTGGGGGAGGCTGCGGGTCTCCTACCTGGGGCTGGCCCTGACCGCCGCGTGCCTGCCACTCGTCGTGATGCAAGACAGCGTGGCGCTGGAGTTCGTCACCATGGCCGCGGTGGGCATCGCCGTCGGCATTGCCATCACCCCCACCATGCCGGCCCTGACGGAGATCATCGACAAGGAAGGGGGCGCCGGCGCCTATGGCATCCCGTCCAGCATGTTCAACATGGCCTGGGCGCTGGGGATGATTGGGGGGCCTGTCGCCGGAAGCGCCCTGGCGCAGTCGGTCGGATTGAAGACCGCCCTGCTCGTCATCAGCGGCCTCTTGATGTCCTTTGTCATCGGGAAACGCCTGCTGGCCCGGGGCATTCCCGCGTCCCGGCTCCCTCCAACCTGAGGCGGACTCCGCGTGCGGGCGCCCAGAACCCCATACGTTCTGTACATCACGACACCTGAAAGGCTTCCATGAGCTGAATTGAATTCCTTCTCAAGACGCACCTCCGCCGGAGAAACGATGAGCGCGCAGATCAGTGCCCTGTCCAGGTATCGCGGTTTCAATCACGCCTCCGCGACCCTGCCGGAAGTCCTCCGGAACACCGCCGCCCATTGCTCCGCCAAAGGCATCACCCACCTGCTCCCGGGCGACGCGTCCGAGGACTTCCAGTCCTACGCGGAGCTGCTGAAGCAGGCCGAGGACGTCGCGCAGGTCCTCTATGCCAAGGGGCTCCAGCCGGGGGATCCGCTCATCTTCCTCGTGGACTCCTCCCGGATGTTCCTGACGGTCTTCTGGGGATGTGTCCTGGCCGGGATCGTCCCGGCCCCCCTGGCGCCCCCGGCGAGCGCCAGCCCGGACGCGCTCGAGGCCCAGCGGATCTTCAATGTCTGGAAGGTGCTCGGCTGTCCCATTCTCTGTGATTCGAGGCATGACGAGACCTTTGGCGTCCTGAGAGCGCTGCTGGGGGACGCGGGGAGGCTCCTCACGGCGGAGGAGCTGCTCGCCGAGGCGACCATCAGCCCGGCACGGCGCCAGGAGCTGCCCCGGAGCTCCGCCGGGGACACCGTCATCCTCCAGTTCTCCTCTGGCAGCACGGGCACGCCGAAGGGCGCCCTGCTCTCACACGCCAACCTGCTATCCAATGCCCGCGCCATGGCCGCAGGGCTGCACGTCCAGCCGTCCGACAGCCTCCTGGCGTGGCTGCCCTATTTCCACGACTACGGCCTGTTCGGCTGTCACCTGATGCCGCTGCTGGCGGGCCTCCACCAGCACAAGATGGCGCCGCAGCACTTCGCCCGGCGGCCCTACCTGTGGATGGAGAAGATCCACCAGCACCGCATCACCCACACCTGCTCCACCAATACCGGGCTGGAGTACCTGCTGAAGTACCTCCAGGCGAAGAAGGGCCGCGTCCCCGCGCTGGAGCTCTCCTGCCTGAAGTCGTTCTCCGTGGGCGCGGAGATGGTGTCGGTCTCCGCCTGCGAGAAGCTGGCCGAGGTGCTGGCGCCCAGCGGCTTCACGCCCCACGTCTTCGTGCCGGGGTACGGCCTGACGGAGACCACCATGGCGGCCGCGGCCCACCCCCTGGGTGAGCCGCTGCGCGCCGTCCGCGTCGACCGTCAGCGGATGATCCGCGACGGAGCCATCGTCTACCGCCGGGAGCCGGGCCCGGACGTGGCGGAGTTCGCCTGCATCGGCCCGGCGGTGGACGAGTGCGCCGTGCGCATCAGCGGGCCCGACGGCGCCCCCCTGCCGCCCCACCAGCTCGGCATCATCGAGGTGCGCGGACAAAACGTCTTCGAGCGCTACTTCAACACCCCGGAGCCGGCCGTGAGCGCGGACGGGTGGCTGTCCACGGGGGATGTGGGGTTCATGGACGACGAGCGCCGGCTCACCATCACCGGGCGGGCCAAGGAGATGATCCTCGTCCACGGTCAGAACTACTACCCCTTCGACATCGAGCAACTGGCGCTGCAGGGCGCCCCCGCGGACAAGCTGCGGCTCATCGTCGTGTGTGGCTTCCACGACCCCCGCGTGGGGCGCGAGCGGGTGGTGCTCTTCTATGTGCCCCACCACATCTCCAAGGACGAGGACGCGGCCGACTTCCTGCGGGCCATGGGCGACCGCGTCAACACCCTGGCGGGCTTCCCCATCCACCACTTCGTCCCCATCACGCAGAAGGAGGTGCCCAGGACCACCAGCGGCAAGGTGATGCGCCGCGCCCTGGCCGAGCAGTTCATCGCCGGGGACTTCGATGAGCGGTGCGAGCGGCTGGACGCGCTGCTGCGCAAGCAGCGGGCCGCCACGGACGCCGGCGAGCTGGATCCCGAGCAGGTGGTCCGCGCCGTCTGGTCGGAGGTCCTGGAGGTCTCCCCCGAGCAGCTGACCCCCACCACCGGGCTGTTCCACCTGGGAGGGGACTCCATCAAGGCCATGCGCATCCAGGGCCGCCTCGAGGCCCTCTTCCAGACCCGCCTGGAGAGCAACTTCAGCTACATGCACCCGCTGCTCAGGCAGCAGGTCCAGTTCTTCCAGCAGCTGGACCGCTCCATCACGCCTCCGCAGACGGAGTTCGAGGTCATCCTGCGCAGCCTGGTGGCCTCCGTCTTCAAGCTCCCGGCCGAGTCCCTCAGCGTCACGGAGGAGCTCGTCTCCAAGGCCCGGAAGCTGTCCGATGTCCTCCAGCTCATGACGGAGGTCCAGCGCATCTTCTGCGTGAAGGCGCTGCCCTCCGGGTTCATGGACCTCAAGACGATCCGCGAGATGGCGGCCTGTCTCTGGAGGGAGGTCATCGAGTCCAGGCGCAGCGGCGCCGAGCGCGACAAGCCCTTCCCGCTCATGAACTTCCAGGAGACCCTCTACTTCCACCGCAAGGGCATCGTCCGCAACGAGCCCTCGGGGCTCAGCTGCTACATCCTCCTGCGGCTCGACGTGAAGGGGGACCTGCGGCAGGACGCGCTGGACCGCGCCTTCGACGCGCTCATCCGCCGGCACTCCATCCTGCGGGCCATCGTGGACGAGGCGGAGGACCGCCCGCGCTTCCGCATCCTCCCGGAGGTCCCGCCGACGCGCTCCGCCTTCTACGACATCAGCCACCTGTCGGAGGCGGAGCGCGAACGCCACCTCACCCGGAAGGGACGCGACCTCAACGACCACCGCTTCCCCATCGACACCTTCCCGATGTTCCGCTGCGAGGTCTACAAGGTCGGGCCCGAGACCTTCACGTTCCTCTTCAACATCGACCACCTGCTGGTGGACGGCTACAGCTTCATGCAGCTCCTCAATGAGCTGTTCTCGCTCTATGAGCAGGGCCTGGGCCAGCCCCAGGCCCCGGCCCCCGCGCTCACGCTGGAGTTCCAGGACTACGTCCTCATCGAATCCATCCGCCAGCGGACCCCCGAGTACCGGGAGTCGATGGAGTTCCAGTTGGAGATCTTCCGCGATCCGCCGCCCAAGGCGAACCCGCCGCTCAAGCGCAACCCGGCGACGCTCCCGGAGGTCCAGTTCGACACGCACTACCGGCGCGTCCCCGCGGAGCTGTTCCAGAAGCTCTTCCGCCTGTGCGGAGAGCGGGAGGTCAGCATCAACTCCCTGCTGCTGGCCACGTACTTCAAGCTGATGAACATCTGGTGCCGGCAGGATGACCTCATCATCAACATGCCCGTCTTCAACCGCGAGCAGTACTTCTCCGGGGCGCGGGAGGTGCTGGGCAGCTTCATCGACATCTTCCCGGTCCGCGTGCGCACGCGCTTCGAGGAGCCGGTCATCGAGGTTGCCCGCCGGGTGGAGGGCTTCACCCGCCAGTTGCTCCGGGTGCCGGTCTCATCCATCGAGCTGTCACGCCTGCTGGCGGAGCGGGCCCAGCGGACCGCCACGTCGCTGAGCTCCATCATCTTCAGCAACTCCATCGGCGTGCACTCGACCGACGACCGCGCCTTCCAGCACCTGGAGATCAGCCGGCCCGAGTTCCGCACCGGCGCGCCGGGGACGTACATCGACCTGGTCCTGTACGACTACCATGGGGAGTACTTCTTCAACTGGAACTACGTCCGGAGCCTGTTCGACCCGGAGTTCATCGAGACGCTGGCCTGGCAGTACGAGACCCTGTTGCAGCAGCTCTGCGACCAGCTCGAAGGGGGCCAGCTGGACGCGGCCTTCACCGGGCGGGGCCTGATGTCTCCGCGCCACCAGCGGCTCCTCACGGAGCTCAACCAGACCACCGCCGAGCACCCCATCGACACCCTCCACGCGCTCGTGGAGCAGGTGGCGGACCGGATGCCGGACCGGCTGGCCATCACCTTCCGGGAGGAGACGCTCACCCACGGCGAGTTCCAGCGCCGCGCCCGCCAGCTGGCGCACCTGCTGCGCGCGCAAGGGGTGCGCCCCGGCCAGTTCGTGGCCCTGCTGCTTCAGCGCAGCGCGGACCTGCTCGTCGCCCAATTGGGCATCCTCCTGGCGGGCGGGGCCTACGTGCCCATCGACACGGAGTACCCGCCGGAGCGCCTGCAGTACGTCCTGAAGGACTGCCAGGCCCACGTCCTCATCACCGACACCCGCGCCCTGAAGAACGTCCAGGGGCTCCAGCACCACCTGAAGCACATCCTGCTGCTGGACACGGACGCGCCCCCCGCCTCCAGCCCCATCCCGGTGGAGTTCCTCGACCGCGGCGACCTGCGGCGCTTCCCGGAAACGCGGCTGTCCCAGGGCGCCAGCCCCGAGCATCCGGCGTACATGATCTACACCTCCGGCTCCACCGGGAACCCGAAGGGGGTCATGGTCCGGCACCGGAACATCCTCAACTTCCTGCACTGGGTGCGGCAGGAGTTCCAGGTGCAGCCGGAGGAGCGCTTCGCGCTCGTCTCGTCCTACGCCTTCGACATGACGCTCACGAGCAACTGGGTCCCCTTCCTCACCGGGGCCTCGCTGCACGTGCTCTCCGAGGAGGACACCCGGGACGTCCAGACGCTGCTCACCTTCATCCGGGACAAGGAGATCACCTTCCTCAACGTGACCCCGTCCCACTTCTCGCTGCTGGCCAATGCGCGGGCCTTCATGTTCGAGGACCCGCTGCCCCTCTTCCCGCGCATGCGCATCATGCTGGGAGGCGAGGTCATCAACGTGAAGGACCTCAACCTGTGGCTCCAACTGTACCCGGAGCACCGGTTCATCAACGAGTACGGCCCCACGGAGACCAGCGTCGCCTCCACCTTCTTCCGCATCCCCGTCGCGGAGAGCGGCAAGGTGGAGCTGGAGATCGTCCCCATCGGGAAGCCCGTCTACAACACCCAGGTCTACATCCTGGATCCGCTGGGCAACCCCTGCATGCCCGGCGTGCTCGGAGAGCTGTGCATCGGCGGCGAGGGCGTCACGCTGGGCTACTTCAACAAGCCCGAGCGGACGCTGGAGGCCTTCGTCCCGGATCCGTTCGCCGGCGACGGCCAGTGGATGTACCGCACGGGTGACATGGCCCGCGTGCTGGATGACGGCAACATCGAGTTCCTGGGGCGCCAGGACTTCCAGATCAACCTGCGGGGCTACCGCATCGAGGCCGGCGAGGTCGAGAGCGCCCTGCGCGAGTTCAGCGCCATCATCGAGGCGGTCGTCACCACGCGGCCGGACGCCATCGGCAAGCAGGCGCTCGTCGCCTTCTACACCGCCCAGGGCGGCCCCATCGCCGCCCAGGAGCTGCGCGAGTTCCTCCGCGCCAGGCTGCCCGCGCACATGGTGCCTGCCCACTTCCACCATCTGGAGCGGATGCCCACCTCGCCCAGCGGCAAGCTGGACTACAAGAAGCTGCCGGCGCTCCACCTGGAGGGCTCCGAAAGCTCGCTCGACTACGAGCCGCCCCAGACCGACCTGGAGAAGCGGCTGGCGGTCCTCTGGGAGGAGGTGCTCGGCGTCTCCCGCCCGGGCATCCACGACAGCTTCTGGGACGTGGGCGGCGACTCGCTGAAGGCGATGCGGCTCATCCTGCGCATGAAGCAGGAGGGGTTCGCCCACTTCGGCCTGCGGGAGGCGTTCCACTACCAGACCATCGCGGACGCGGCGCGGCTGCTCGACTCGCGCGCGGCCCAGGGCTACACCGCGCCCTCCCTGCCTGGCGGGCACGAGGAGCTCTGCACCCGGCTGCGCGGCCCGAGCCGTCCTCGCGCGCGCCTGCTCTGTGTCCCCTATGCCTGCGGCAACGCGACGGCCTTCGTCGACTTCGGGCGCCATCTGCCCGCCGACATCGAGCTCGTGGCGGTGAACGTCTCCCCCATGGAAGGAGGCGCCGACCCGTCCATCCACCACTGGGCGGAGGCGCTGCGGCGCCACCTGGGGACGTACGCCGACGGCGTCCCCACCCTGCTGCTGGGGTACTCCTACGGCGCGCACGTGGCGATGGAGCTGACCCACCTGCTGGAGAAGCAGGGCACGCCGCCCGCGGGCCTCATCCTCGTGTCCGCCAATGCCCCCGGCGTCCGCCGTGAGCTCCAGTTGGTGGTGTCCTCCTCCAACAGCGACATCAAGGCGTACATGCAGCGGGTGTACCTGGCGGACTTCTCCGCCTGGCTGGAGCAGGAGGGCGAGCGGTACCTCCGGATGCTCCGGCGACAGTCCGCGGCGATGCTGGACTACGCCTTCCCCCCGCAGAAGCTGTCCACGCCGACGCTGGTGCTCGTGGGCCGCGACGAGGAGGACCTGGAGGCCCGGGACGCCATGCCCGCCCTGGCCCGCTGCTTCACGCGGGGCCGGCTGGAGGAGCTGCCCGGAGGGCACATGCTCATCAGGACCCACGCCTCGGCGCTCGCGGAGCGGACCGCCGCGTTCGCGCGAGACCTGTCCGAGGCGAGCCGTCAGACGGCCTAGCCCGTCCACCAGGAGCATCCATGAGCGTCCGCATCGGCATCGTTGGTGGCTACGGCAGGGTCGGTCTCGAAGTGGCGGGCTACCTGCTCGCCAGGACGTCGCACGAGGTCCTCCTCGGCGGACGCGCGTTGGAGCGCGCGACGCGGGCGGCGGCCCCCCTTGGCGAGCGCTGCCAGGGGCGGGAGGTGGACACGGGCGATGATGCCTCGCTCGACGCGTTCTGCGGGGCCTGTGACGTCGTGGTGAACTGCGCCGGCCCCGCCACCGTCATCCTGGATCGGGTCGCTCGGGCGGCGCTCCGGCGGGGCATCCACTACGTGGATCCAGGGGGGTATGATCCGCTGTACGCGCGGCTGCGCGAACGGCGGGGCGCGCTGGAGCGCGCGGGCCTGCGCTGTGTCATCAACGCGGGGCTCTTCCCGGGCTTGTCGGGCGCCTATCCCCTGCACGTCATGAAAGGGCTGGACGCGGTGCACCGGCTGGAGTGCGCCTTCATCGGCCGGGACGCGTGGAGCTACGGCTCCGCCTATGACATCGCCGTGAGCCTGGGGGACTTCGGCGCGGAGCACGGTCCGGCCTACTGCCAGGACGGGCAGGCGCGAAGGGTGGGGCTGCGCTCGGCCTTCAAGCGCGTGGAGCTCCCAGCCCCGCTGGGAGCCCAGTCGCCGATGCTGGTCTTCACCGAGGAGCTGCGCCTGCTCGCGGAGGCCCAGAAGATCCCCGCAGTGTACGGCTATGGCACGAACAACGGGCGCTGGACGATGCTGGCCATGGTCGCCGTGAAGCTGCTGCGCCACTACCGCACCGAGAAGCAGCGGATGCGCGCCGCGCGCCTCATCGTGTCGGCCTCGAAGCGGGACATGGCGCGCGGCGCGCCGTGCTTCGCCATCCACGTGGAGGCCCGCGGGCTGCGCGGCGGCCAGGAAGCCACGGTGGGCGGCACCTGGCTGTGTGGCGATACGTACCGGGCCACGGGCGTCATCACGGGCTTCGCCGCGAAGCTCGCGACGGAGGGGGGGCTGGGCGGCCCCGGCCCCCGGATGCTGCATGAGGCCGTCGACGCGGGCGCGCTGCTCCGCGAGCTGCGCGCCTGCGGCCTCCCCGGCACGTCCGCGCTCAAGGAGGCCGCATGACGGCACGCAAGAGGGTCCTGCTCGTGGGAGGGACGGGCGCCACGGGCCGCCGCATCGCGGCGGACCTGCGGAGCGCCTGTCCGGAGGTGGCGCTGTGCGTCGCCGGTCGGCGTCCTCCCCTGCCCGGCCTCCTGCCGGAGGGCGTCACCTTCGTGGCGTTGGATGTCGAGGACCCCGGGGCCGCGGCGCGGACGTTCCGCGAGCACGACCTCGTGGTGCTCGCGCTCGGGCCCTTCGAGCTCCATGGCGGCACCATCCACCGCCTCTGCATCGAGGCGGGGACGGACTGCGTGGACATCAACGACTCCTTCGAGGCAGCCGAGCGCATCCTCGCCCTGGACGCGCTGGCGAAGGAGCGGGGCGTCCTGGTGGCCACGGGCATGGGGCTCGTCCCCGGGCTCTCCACGCTGCTGGTGATGTCTGCGCTGGAGGAGACGCCTCCGGGCGCGCGGGAGGTCTCCGTCCGGCTGTTCATGGGCGCGAAGAACGGCGGCGGCAGCACCAGCCCCTACACGCTGCTCGCGGGCTTCCGTCCCCGGACCGCGGAGCTGCGCGAGGGCCGGATGGAGCAGGTGCCCACCCAGTGGGGGGGCCCGGAGCTGCACTACGACTTTCCCGGCTTCGGCGCGGCCCCCACCTTCCATTTCTCCTGCCCGGAGAGCCTCACCCTGGCGCGGGCCCCCCGGCCGCGCGCCGCCGGGCTGCGCCGGGTGAGCCACCGCTACCACGTGCAGTTCTTCCCCTTCCTGATGGCGAGAGCGTTCGCGGCCCTGCCCCTGCTCAGGACGCGGCCGGTGCTCCAGCGCTACAGCCGGATGCTGGCGGGGATGCATGGCGTCACGCGGGACAGGAAGGGAAGCCTCGGGCTCACCTCGCTGGTGGTGGACTGCAAGGGGGAAGGGGCCCGCCGGCGTCGCTTCGTGAGCGGCGAGGCGCTGAGCGCCTACCACCTGACCGCCTCCTTCGCCGCGATGGTCGTCGAGATGCTGCTGGACCGGACGCTGCCCCGACCGACCGGCGTGGCCAGCTTCGAGGACCTCTACGCGCCCGAGCTGCCCTTCTCGGAGTACCTCCAGCGCCGCAACATCACCCTCCAGAGCGAACCATGAGCGCCGCATCCCAGTCCGTCCCCTCCCCGGCGTCCCCGGGCCTCGTCGCAGCGCCCTGGATCCACTCCGCGCCGAACCACGGCCAGTGCTGGTACAGCGTCCCCAAGCCCCGGTGGATGGGCAAGGCGCAGTTGCGCTGCTTGAAGGAGTCGCGGCTCTACCAAGCGCTCGCCGGACACTCCAAGCTGCTGCTCGTCCATCGCATCCTGTGGCGCTGGCGCCAGCACGGCCGGGAGGCGCGACCGCTGCGGGAGGCAGGGCCCGCCAGCCTGAGGCCGCTGCTGAGGGAGTTCACCCTCTTCAGCGCGGGCTACACGGAGCTGCGGGAGCTGCTCGGGCACGAGCGGGCCCACGCGCTGTACAGCGAGATGTTCCTCGCCACCGGCGAGATGGAGATGGACTGGCTGTGGCCCTCCGCCGAGACCTTCCTCGCGGGGCCGGAGCCCCTGGACGGCCTGCTGGACTACTGGACCGCCTACCTGCGGGCCTATGAGCGGATGGCGGTGCACGAGGTCCTCCCGGTCGAGAGGGGCCCGGGCGCCGCGCTGGCGCGGACGACCGTGCGCGGCAGCCTGTTCCACGACGTGTTCCACCGCCTGGGCTGCCCGGAGCTGTCGCCGCTCGTGCACCGGATGGAGGTGGCGGCGCTCAACAAGCTGGGCGCGCCCCTGGGCGTGTCGGTGAGCGTGGGCTGCCGACAGCACGGCGCCACCTGGGAATGCGACTTCGTCTTTCACCCACAGGAGGGCCCTTCCGTCGCGAAGGGCCCCTAGGAGAGGGAATCATGCAGCTGTCAGCACTGGAGGAGACCGCCTGGCTCACCATCTACTGCCAGAGCGTCGCGGGCGAGCGCTACGCGCTGAACAAGGCGTTCGCGGACTGGATGCTGGAACAGGTGGGCAAGCCCTCCTTCGCGGAGGGGCTCGCGTGGAGGACCGTGGACGGGGTGGCGCTGCGCTCATCGCTCCTGGACGGCCTCATCGAGGAGGAGCTGCGCCGCCTCCAGGCCACGGGTGAACGGGTGAGCTATTGGTCCCTGGGGGCCGGCTTCGACTACCGGTGGGACCGCTTCCACGCGTACCTGGGGAGCACCATCCACGAGTACCTGGAGTTCGACCAGCCCGCCCTGCTGGAGAGCAAGGCCCGGCTGCTCCAGGACTCGCCCTTCCGGCAGAAGTACCAGCAGGTGCGGCAGCACCCGGGCAACCTCGTGCATGGACTTCCAGACAGCCTGCCGGCCACGAGCGGACCGGTGCTCGTGGTGCTGGAAGGCGTCATCGACTACCTGGGGCGTGAGGACAAGCTGCGCCTGCTGGGTGCCATCAAGGCACGCGCCCCCCGCGCCGTCGTCGTGATGGACGCGATGAACCGGTGGGCCGTCGACATGAACAACCGGAAGTCCTCCGAGGCGACCGGCAGCAAGAAGGTAGGGTTCTCCTGGGCCCCCGAGAGCGTCGAGGACTTCTACCGCGCCGAGGCGGGCTATCAGGTCCTCGCGCTGCGCTCACTCTTTCGGGAGCTGCTGGTGCGCAAGAACCGCCTGCTGCGCCTGCTGCCGCTCCCCGCGCGGATCGACAAGTGCTCCTGCCTGCTCAAGCTCTCCGCGAGCTGATGCGCGCGCGGCGGAGGGGCCTGCGCGCCCTGGCGCGCTTCGCGGCGGTGCTGGGGCTCGGCCTGGGAGCGCTCGCGGCGGCGGGCGCCACGTGGCAGTCCTTCGCCAGCGAGGCGGACCGCGCCCGCCACCCGGCGCCGGGACAGCGGGTGTCCATCGGGGGGCGCCAGTTGCACCTCCACTGCCTGGGCGAAGGCCAGCCCACGGTCCTCCTGGAGGCCGGCATGCCGCGCGTCTCCGGGGAATGGGCGCGGGTCCAGGCCGCGGTCGCGGCATTCACCCGGGTCTGCGCCTATGACCGGGCAGGCTATGGGTGGAGCGACCCCGGCCCGGACGTGCGCTCCCCCAGCCAGGCCTCGGAGGACCTCCACGCCCTGCTCCAGGGCGCGGGCGTCGCGCGGGCGGTCGTGCTGGTGGGGCACTCCTGGGGTGGCATGCTCGCGCGCTACCACGCCCTGCGCTTCCCCGAACAGGTGGCGGGGCTGGTGCTGGTGGACCCGCTCCCGGACCACTACGTCGAGCGCATGTCCCCGCCGGAGCGCGAGGCGTGGGACGCCACCGTGGGCATGTTGCGCGGGCTGGCGCTGGCCGAGCGGCTGGGGGTGTTCCGCCTGCTCCAGGGCCCCGCCCTGGAGCGCTCGGGGGACGCGCGGCGCCTGGCCCGGCTCCCCCCGGAGGCGCGGGAGTCCATTCTCGCGGCCATGCGATGCACAGGCTTCTTCCGCACGGGGCTGCTCGAGCGAGAGGTGGGACCGCGCCAGATGGAGGAGCTCCACCAGCGCGGAGGGCTCGGGGCGCTGCCGCTGAGCGTGCTGGTGGCAGGACAGGACAAGCCCGCGTGGCAGGTGGAGCAGACCCTCCAGCTCGCGGCGCTGTCCTCCCAGGGGGAGGCCCGGCTGCTCCAGGAGGCCGGCCATGAGCTGCCCGCCGAGCACCCCGAGGCCATCACGGAGGCCATCCATCGCATGGTGACGAGGCTCAGGCGGGACCCGCTCGCCGCCCCCATCCCGCCCTGAGGCCCCTCACTCCAGGGGACGTCCCCCGGCGCGCTCGACGTGGCGACAGACCCACTCGACCCCTTCCGGGTTGCCCGACACCACGAGCAGCCGGTTCGGGTCGTTCGGGTCCTTGAAGCGCACCACGCGTCCCCCCGCCTCCTGGACGATCAACGTGGGCGCGGCCGCGTCCCAGACCTCCATCGCCGAGTCCACCACCACCGCGGCGACACCCGTCGACACGAGGTAGTGACCGAACGCGTCCGTGTAGGCGCGGAAGAACTTCAGCCCGTCCTCCAGCTCCCGGTAGAGCGCTCCGTAGCCGCCCAGCTCGAAGACGTAGCGGTCGCTGTGGCAGACGATGGACTGCTCCGGGCTGAACTTCTCCTGGATGGAGAGCCTGCGCCCGTTGAGCCACGCGCCCTGCCCGACGCGGGCGGTGACGCGCTGCCCGAGCATGGGCAGGTCCACCACCGCGACCTGGGGCACCCCTCGCCGGCACAGGGCGATGAGCGTGGAGGAAAAGGGCAGCCCGTTGATGAAGGAGACCGTCCCGTCGATGGGGTCGATCATCCAGCAGTACTCGGCCTCGGTGCGCTCCGCGCCCAACTCCTCTCCGATGACGCCGTGCTCCGGGAAGGCCGCGGTGAGGACCTCCCGGATGGCGCGCTCCGCGGCCCGGTCCGCGTCCGTCACCGGCGAGTCGTCGTGCTTGATGAAGACCTCGCGCCTGCCCCCGAACGCCTCCAGCAGGACGAGTCGGGAGCGGTCCGCGGCCTGCTCGGCGATCTGCGACGCGTGCTTCAGGTCCATGGCCAGGCTATCCCGTCATTCGCTCGAGCAGCGTGTTGAACCGGGCCTTCACGTCGGCGCTCCTGAAGAAGCGCAGCCGCTCGATATAGCCATTCGTGAGCAGCTTCTCGCCCTGGAACTCCTCGAGCTCCGCCGTGTAGCCCAGGAACTTGAAACAGAGGAAGCGCATGGCGTCAAAGAGCAGCGCGCGCTCCTCCGGGGACACCTTGCGCTGGCGCAGATAGCCCGTCAGCAGGGACTCGACGAGCTCCAGCTCCATCGACCCCTCCTGCTTGATGGAGAACTCCATCATCACGAGGGCCAGGTCGTAGAAGCGCACGCCCCAATAGGAGTCGTCGAAGTCGATGAAGCCCACCAGCTCGCCGTTCCGGACGATGACGTTCTGGTAATACAGATCCGCGTGGACGACGCCCCTGGGCAGGCCGATGTCCCGGAAGACGGGCCCCAGCGCATCCCAGTCCCCCTGGAGCTCCCGCGCGACCTCCTCCCCCTCCGGGCCGAGCGCCCGCAGCCGGGCGAGGTTCTTGAGCGCCAGCTTCTCAATCAGCGGGTAGTCCGCGTTGGGCTTGCCGCCCTTCGGGGTAAAGCCATCCAGCAGGTTCTCCATCTCCGCCAGCCGCGCCCCGACCTGCACGCACAGCTTCGGCGCGATGTCGGCCTGGGCCAGCACCTCCCCCTCGATGAACTGAAGGACCACGAAGGCGCGGCCCGCCACGGACCCCAGGTGGTTGCCCCGCGCGTCGGCGAAGGGGCGCTGCACGATGAAGCCAGACCTGCTCAGGTGCTCCAGGATGGAGAGCTCGAACTCGATGCCGGCCCGGTCCCGCTCCTGGTTGTAGATGCGGAGCAGGTACACGCCGCGCTCGGTCTCCACGGCGTAGTTGGTGTTGATGATGCCATTCGCGCACAACCGCAGGCGCTTGACCTTCCCCAACCCATACCCCTCCAGGGCCTCGGCGACCTGGGGGAGCTCCACTCGCACCACCTCGTTGATCCTACCCATTTTCAGCGCTTCTCCTGATGGACATGCACCTGTGGACGACAGGCTCCCGCTCAGGCGGGAGCGGACCGGACCGCTTGCTGGTAGGCCTCATGCACCGTCCTGCCAGGGCCCCCCACCAAACTCATATAGAAAGCTGGCGCGCCGCCCCAGCGCAACTTGGAGGCTCGCAGCGCGTCGGAGTGGGAATACCCCAGGTCCACGACCTGATGCCCCCGCTGAACACATGCACGGAAGGTCTCGTGCAGCATCAGGTAGTTGGGTGAGAGGCCGGCCGAGTCCCGGTCCCAACCATTCAGGTAGTACGCGACCCGGGCTCCGGAGCACAGGAACACGCCCACGGAGAGGAGCCGCTCCCCCTGCCAGCAACCCATGCCCAGGAAGAAGCCCTCTCCGGCGGAGAAGAGGGCCTGCAACAACGCGCGCGGCGTCTGGTAGCTGGCGTTCACGCGGGCCTGCGTCTGCTGGATCTGCGAAAGACACACCTCGAAGTCCTGCGGCCCCAGCGGCCGGGCCGTCAGGCCATCCTTCTCACACCTCTTCAACATGTTCCGCACATTGCCGCTGTAGACCTTCGGGAGCGCCTCCGCGGTGGAAGGGAGGGGTTGCAGCGTGGTCGCCAGCCCCGGCACATGCGAGGGAAAGAGCTTCTGCGGACTCGGGCTGCTGACGAAGCGCCGGCAGCCCAGGCCCAGGGACTGCTCCACCGCGCCCAGCACCTCCAGCTGACGGGACAGGGGGAGGCCGGCCCCCAGCGACTCGTGGAACACCCCGCCGTAGCCCACGTGGCCGCAGAGGAACCCGTCGCGCGCCAGCGCGCTCCCGGAGAGGACGGGGATGAAGTAGCGCGCCTCGTCCACGAGCGTCAGCACCTGGAAGCGGCCTCCGAAGGCCGCCTCGACGCTCCGTCCCCAGGCCGCCGTCTGGTACGGCCCACCCCCCAGGAGCGTCGGGACGAGCTCGTCCCAACGCTCGCCCGGGAACTCCTCGACGCGTGTCATGGCCCTTGCCTTTCTTGCCGCGCGGAGCGCGCCGCTGGAGCGGCGCGGAAGCTCCGCAGCGCGCGGATGACCCATTCAATCTGGGCCTCGTCATGCCAGCCCCGGCAGGGGATGCACAGCGTGCGCATCCAGAGCGCCTCGCAGCGGGGGAGCGCCGAGCGGGCGAAGCGCTGGAAGCGCGAGAGCCGGTGCAGCGGGTAATAGAGCCAGGTGCTCTCGATGCCCCGCGCGCTCAGGTGCGCCGCGAGCGCCGGCCGCTGCTCCGGGGGACAGAGGAGCGTGAAGAAGTTGGGGAGGCCCCGCGCGTAGGCCGGCACGACCGTCACGCCGTCCACGTCGCGCAGCGCTTCCACGTACCGCCTGGCGAACCGCCGCGCGCGGAGCCCATACGACTCCAGCAGGGGCAGCTGCGTGAGCAGGAGCCGGGCGCTCAACCCGTCCATGGCCGTGAGCTTCACGTCCGACGGGTAGGCCTCCAGCGCGTCCACGACGTCCGTGAAGCGGAGGGACGACGCGCGGACGGACGAGGACACCCGGCTCGCCCTGTCCACCGCCAGCAGCGCCAAGGCGTCCCGCCGGCGGCGCCGTGGCGCGGGTCCCAGCTGCCGCCGCAGCGGCTCCACCAGGGCCCGGTCCCGGCAGACCAGGGCCCCGCCTCCGCCCGCGAAGAGCGGCTTGTGCCGGCCGAAGCTCAGCACCCCGAAGTCTCCCCAGGAGCCCAGCGGCCGTCCCTCTTCCGACTCCCCGAAGGCCTGGGCCGCGTCGTCGATGAGCGCGACGCCCGCCTCCTGACACAGCCGCTGGAGCGCCCCCGCGGCGGCGCCCAGCCCGAAGACGTGCGTCATGATGACCGCGCGCGTCCGGGGCCCCAGAAGCGGACGCACCGTGTCCACCGACAGGTTGAACGCCTCGCCCACGTCACAGCACACCGGGACCATCCCCGCGCCCAGGACCGCCTCGATGACGCTCGGGCAGTTGAACGAGCAGAGGATCACCTCATCCGTGTCCCCCCGCTTGAGCGCCCGCAGCGCGAGCGTCAGCGCGCAGGTCCCGCTGGACGTGAGCAGCACCTGCCCCCGTCCGCCCAGGCGCTCCGCGACGTCCGCCCCGGCCCGCGCCAGCAGCCCCCAGGGCGCCTCCTTCGCCGCGGTCCGCCCCAGGGACACCCGGAGCAGTTGGGCGAGCGACCAGGGCACGGGATAGAGCGGGACGCGGATCCGCGCGGGGAGCGGGTTGTAGCGCGTGCGCTCCCGCATCTGCTGACGGGAGCCTGCGTCCACGGCCGGGCTCATGGGGCGAAGAGCTCCAGGAGGGTGGCGGAGAGCGTCCAGGCGTACTGCGCCAGCTCGTCCTCCGTGACGTACTCATCCGCCCCATGCGCCCGGCGCAGGTCCCCGGGGCCGAAGACCACGGAGGGAATCCCGAAGGCCTCGAAGAGCCGTGCGTCACACGGGCTCGGAAAGTGGTCCACGGTCAGCGGCGTCCCCCCCGGGACGCCATTGCGCACCAACGCGTCACATAGCGGGAGGTCCGACAGGGAGCTGCCCGCGAAGCGGATCCCATACGGCTCCACCGTGGGCAGCCGGTCGCACCGGCCCCGCAAGCGCTCGGCCATCAACCGCCGCAGCTCGTCTATCACCTGCTCCAGCGACAGGCTGACCGGCAGCGCCGCCGTCACCCGGAGCTCCGCCGAGCTCGCGGGAACCGCCGCGTCCGAGCCGCCCGACATTTCCCCATACATGATGTACCGGGAGCCGGGATTGGCGCACCGCTCCCCCACCCAGGCATCCAGCTCCTCCAGGCACAGGCTCACCACCGCCAGGAGCTGGTTCGCGTTGTCGTAGGGCCTGGCGAAGACCATGTGGACGGGGCGCCCCTCGCACACGACCTTGAACTGATGGAACCCCCGCGAGCCATGGCAGACCACGCCGCCGGTGGGCTCGCCGATGAGCGCGATGGCGTCCCGGCGCCTTGGCGTGGACATCAGCGACCAGAGCGTTCCATTGCCTCCAATCTCCTCGTCCACGACGAGCTGCACCTCGATGCTGCCGCGCTTGCCCAGCCGGCCCATGACCTGCTTCAGCGCGAACAGGAAGCACGCCACCCCCCCCAGCATGTCCGACGCGCCACGGCCATAGATGCGCCCGTCCCGCAGCGCCCCGGAGCGCCACAGCCCGGCGTGGGCCCACTGGCCGGGTCCCGTCACGAACTCCACGTCCAGGTGCCCGTTGAGGATGAGCGCCGGCCCCCCCGGCCCCAGCTCCGCCCTGCCGACGAGGTTGAACCGCTCGCCCTTGCCGTAGTCGCTGAAGCGCCCGCCAAAGGCGGTGACGTCCACGTAGTGCGGGGACTCGCGCAGCCGCGCATGGTCGATCCGCTCCCACGTCACCTGGAGCCCCAGGGCTTCCATCTCCCGCGCGCAGATGCGCTGCGCCTCGAGGATCCCCTCCGAGTCGTAGATGGGGTGCGCCTGGATGAGCGCTTGCAGCAGCGCGACCAGCTCCCCGTGCCTGGGAGCCGGGCTTTCGAGCCGCGCGAATCCATCCTCGTGTCGTGCCTGGCTCATCGGTGCACTGGGGAGTCTTCCATGAGGGTCCGACACCAGTCCGCGACCTGGAACGCCATCTTCCGGAACCGGTAATCCGTCTCACGGATCTCCAGCGTGGTCGCCTTGGCCTTGCTCCGGCAGATGTGCGCGAAGGCCTCGCGATACACGGACTCCGGGACGTCCGCGTCCCAGGGCGGCATGCCCTCCACGCACCGCGTTCCCCGCCGGCGGGACGCCACGCCACGGAAGGCGCTGAAGTGGTAGTGGACGATGTGGTCCCCCAGCGCCAGGAAGTCCATGTAGCCCGCGGGCTGCACCCGGGGGTACTCGTCCAGTTCGTCCAGCTCGTTCGCCAGGAGCTTGCTGGCGACAAAGACAGAATAGCTGTAGTGGCAGAAGTCCCAGGTGATGCCCACGTTCCCGCCGTACAGCCCCTCGAAGTCGTGGGGGAACACCAGGACGGGATCCAGCTCCTCGGCGTCGTTTCCGTGGATGGGCATGTTCTCCAGCCCCACCCAGAAGCGCGCCCCCCGGGTCCGTTGCTGGAGCTCCTGCGCGAACTCCCGGTACTGCTCCCACTTCCGGGCCGGGTCCAGCCGCCGCCACTCGTCCGTCGGATAGATGAGGTTGGAGTGCAGCACGAGCCCATCCATGCCGCACGCATCCACCAGCTCCAGGCTCTCCCAGACGCGCTGCCGGACCAGCGGGTCCTCCAGGTAGTTGCAGTCATTGACCGGGAAGTGGAAGGTGTAGCTCGCGGGACGGTGCTCGCGGGCGATGCGCAGCGTGTTCGCCTGGACCTGGCGCCACACCTCGGGATCCACGATGTCCTGGCGGTCGAAGAGTGACGCCTCCACGCCGAACCCCTGCTCCAGGGTCGCGGGAGAGAACTGCTCCATGCGGCTGGCCAGGAACGGGATGGAGAGGATCATCGTACGGCCCCACACAGCTCGCGGAGGGCCGAGATGACCTTCGCCTGCTCCGCGTCCGTCAGACCGTAATACATGGGCAGGCTCACCAGCCCCGGCGCGACCGCGTCCACGACGGGAAACCCAGCGCCACGCACCAGGGGGAGCGACTCAAAGGCCGGCTGCCAGTGCAGGGGCGTGTAGTGCACCTGGAGGCGGATGCCCCGGGCCTCGAAGAACTGGAACACGGCGGCCTTGGACAGGCCCAGGCGCCGCAGGTCCAGCTCCACCGGAAATAGATGCAGCGCGGACGTGCGGCGGGGGTCCCTGGGGTGCAGGGTGACGGGTCCCAGTCCGGCGAGCTCCTGGCGGTAGGTGCGCGCCAGCGCCTGCCGGCGGGCCAGACTCTCATCCAGCCGCTTGAGCTGGACCAGGCCCACGGCGGCGTGCAGCTCCGACATGCGCAGGTTGAGCCCGGGCTCCGCGACCTCGTAGTACCAGGGGTGCTGGACGCCCCGCTCGTCGAACGCCTGCTCCTTCCTGGCGAAGCCGGAGCGCTGCATGTTGTGGCTACAGAAGAGCCGCAGCCGCTGGAGCAGCGCCTCGTCGTTGGAGAGGATGGCGCCCCCCTCTCCCGTCCCCAGGCTCTTCGTGGGGTGGAAGCTGAAGACGCCCGCCCTCGCGGAAGGGTGGTTGCCCGTCAGGGCGCCGCCCGGGAAGTTCCCCAGCAGCGCGTGACAACTGTCCTCGACGAGCAGCGCCCCATGGGACGCCGCCACCCCGGCGAGCGCGTCCATGTCCGCGGGGACCCCGGCGAAGTGCACCGGGTTGATGATGACGGCCGCGTAGCCGCTGGCCCGGGTCCGCAGCACGTGCTCCAGGGCGCGCGGCTCCATGTTCAGGGTGTCCGGCTCCACGTCCGTGAACGCGACATCGAAGCCCAGCAGGCTGGCGCTGGCCGGCCCCGCCAGGAAGTTGAGCGCCGAGGTCACGTAGAGGACCTTGCCCTCCTTCGGCTTGAGCAGGTGGAAGAGGGCATACAGCGCCACCGTGCCGTTCGCGACGCAGACGACGCCCTTCGCGCCCATCCGCTCGCGCAGCCCCTCCTCGAACCGCTGCACACGGGGGCCCGTCGTCCACCAGCCCGACTGGATGACCTCCGTGAGCGCGTCCGTCTCCTCGGAGGTCCAGAAGGGCTTCGAGTACGGGATGAAGTCCTGGCTCAAGCGCCGTCTCCCTGCTTGCCGTCGCGGACCCACTCCAGCGTCCGCCGGATGCCTTCCGTCAGGGAGGTGCTCGCCTCGAAGGGGATCTGCCGCGCGGCCTTGGCCACGTCCGGGATGCGGCGGAAGACCTCGAAGCTCAGGTTCCGTCCGACCTGCGTCGCCCCGAAGGGGACGACCTCCAGGGGACTCTGGCTGTTGGCGATCTCCCGGATCCGCTGCGCCAGCGTGGAGATGGTCACCGTCTCCTTGGAGCCGATGTTGAAGATTTCAAACGGGCGCTGCTGGGGCGCGAAGGCCGCGGCGACGATGCCCTTCGCCGCGTCGTCGATGAAGGTGAACGTCCGTGTCTGGGCGCCCGTCCCATGCACCTGCAGCAGCGAGTTGGAGATCGCGCCCCGGCAGAAGCGGACCATGACGAAGTCCTCGCGCTGCCCGGGCCCGTACACGTTGAACAGACGCACCACCGTGGCCACGGAGCCGGTGCGCTCGGCGAACTGCTGCGACAGCCGCTCCCCCTCCACCTTGCTCTTCCCATAGGCGGACTTCGGCTGTGGCACGTCCACCTCGCGGAACTGCTCCGCCTGCCCGTCGCCGTAGATTTCAGAGGAGGACGAGAAGAGCAGCCGCTTGATGCCGTGCGCCTCCATGGCCGCGAGCACGTTGCGCGTGCCCTGCACGTTGGTCTCATAGACCAGCGCTTCGTCCTTCTGACACGCCTCGACGCCCAGCATCGCCGCCAGGTGGAAGACCCGGTCGTGGCCCTTCATGGCCCGCGCCAGCGCCTCCGCGTCACCGATGGAGCCCTCCACGAAGTCCACCGCCAGGCCCTGGGGCGGTTTGAGATCGAAGACAGTGACCTGGCAGTCACCCCGCTGGAGCAGGAGCTTGAGGACGTTGCTTCCGACGAAGCCGGAGCCCCCCGTCACAAAGATTTTATTCACAGCCATTCCCCCAACATTGACAAGGCACACGGGCGCCGGGGCCGCGAACCCCCATGGCTTCGCACCCGATGCGCTCTCAAGAATGAAATGGATGCAAGCCTTCACAGGAGCCACACGGCAGAGCCGGTGGCCCCTGCTTCCTCGGAACGACCACCCGCTCAGGTCTTCTTCTTCGCCGGCTTGATGTGCGGCCGGACTTCCTCGTTGAAGAGCTTCATTGACTGGAGCACGTCCTCGCGCTTGCCCGCGGCCTCGAAGGCACACACGATGCGGCTCACGCCCGTGGCATCGACGATCTGCTGGATCGTCTTGATGCACTCCTCGGGGGTGCCGATGGGGTTGAGGCGCAGCAGGTTGCTGACCACGCGCGGAATCGGCGTGTCCCCCTTCAGCGCGGCCTGGCGCCAGTACTGGAGGTGCCAGTCGTACGCCTCCACCTTGTGCTCGCGCACGATGTTCACGATGTTCTGGGCGTGCTCCACTTCCTGCTCGAACCAGAGCAGATAGCGGCGGCACTTCTCACGGATCTCATCGCCGTTGCGGCCGACCCCCACCACCATGGAGAGGGTGTGCTCCACCTTGCTCGGGTCATGGCCGTGCTGGCGCGAGGTCTCGTTGTAGAGCTCGATGTTGGCGACCTTCGCCTCGTGCTCGATGTCGTGCTGCATGATCATCGACAGGTTGTTCTTGGCAACCCATTCAATGGTCGACGGAGACATCGACGCGACGACGACTGGCACCGGGTCGGAGATCGGCTTGGGCTGGACGGGCACCGCCGGGAACTTGAGGAACTCGCTGTTGCCAGCGACCGTCCCCTTCGTCCAGGCGTCTCGCATGATCTCATACCAGTCCTGGAAGATCTTCCGCGTGTTCCGGATGTCGACCCCGAACACCGCGAAGTCCTTGTCGAAGAAGCCCCGGCCAATGCCCAGGATGAAGCGGCCGTTGCTCATGTGGTCCAGGAGGGCCACCTGCTCCGCCAGACGGACCGGGTGCTCGATGGGCAGCACGTTGATGGCCGTGCCGATCTTGAGCTTGCGGGTCGCCCCCAGGACGAAGGAAGCCATCACCATCGGTGAGCCACAGAGGCCGTAGTTGGTGAAGTGATGCTCCAGGACCCAGCCGCTCTCGAACCCCGTCTCTTCCGCGATCTGCCCGTAGAAGAGCGCGTTCTCCAGGACCTCGCGCTCCGTGAAGTCAGGCGGCTTCGCGGTGTTGAGATACATTCCCCACTTCATGTTCATTACCCCCTATGCGGGGCCCCGAAGGACCCTCGCCAAGCATTGAGAGACCAGACGCGTGAATCGACGCGCCCCCACTGATACGTCAATAGGCCCCCGATGCCTCGTGTTCAGGTTTCCGGTTCCCCTTGTGATCCGGCCTTGGCCGACAGTGTCAACACAACCCTCTCAACCGGCCTTCGCCGCCAGCTGCGCGGCCCCGATCGCCTGGGCATCCGCGGCCTGATAGAGCCTGCGCTCCCGGATGGAGTGCTCGGAGATGACATTGAACTGTGGCTCGAGCTCCAGCTCCGTCATCTCCGGCTTGCCTTCGGTCACCATGTCGGCGGCCCGGGCGACCTCCTTGAACAGGTAGCGCGCGACCTGCGGGTTGTTGCCCAGGTCATGGCCGCTGCCCGTCAGGTTGTAGAGCCGGCGCAGCCCGTTGCCCGACGCGAGGGCCCCGCGCACGTCCTCCTCGCGGACCCACTCATCGTTGCTGCCGATGAACGCGATGATGGGCGTGGCCGACGAGGAGACCTCACGCACCGTCGTGGCGTGGGCGAACCAGTCGTGGGCCACACAGTCGGCGTGGAAGGTAGCCGCCCGGACGTTGTGACGCTCCTCGAAGGTGACGAACTCCGGCAGCGCCTCCGGGGCATAGGTCGAGTAGTCCACGCCGAAGACCTGCTTGAGCGTGTACTGGAGGTTGGTGACCCCCACCGCGGTGACCAGGAAGCGCACGTCCGAGGACCTGGCCACGAGGCGATAGGCGATCCGCGCCGAGAGGCTGGTGGCGACGACGCCCACGCCCGACAGGCCACGCTCCTCGCGCATCCAGTCGATGACCTGCTGCATGCAGGCCAGCCCCTTGCTCATGGTGAAGTCCTCCATGCCGCCGGAGCTGAGCCCCACATGGTCCAGCGGGTCGTAGCGGAAGACCTCGAACCCGCTGTAGGCCAGGTACATGGCCAGCGGACCAAACGCCGACATCTTCCGACCAAAGCCCGGCGCAATCAGGATGGGGATGGACCGCATGGCCCTGTCGATATTGACAGTCCGCCAGACCATCACCCGTCGATCCGGAGGGCCGATCTCGAACTGCTGGAAGGAAATCTCCGGAGCAGGAGCTGTCGCGCTCATCTCTTCTGTGCCTCCATTGCCAAGGCGCACCCCTTCTGGGCGCGCGTGACCAGTCTGCGTTGGATATCGACGCGAATGCCTTCACGACCGCATCCGCAAACCCCCGCCCGGGTGCTCCCCACGTCCTCTGTCACCAGGAAGCAGGGATAGCTGTTGGACGAAGCGTCCAGGTATGACATCAGACCTGGCGTCCCGGGAGGAAGGACCTCCAAAGTATGGGGATCCCGGGCAGCGACCAGGACCCAGGGCGGAACGTGCTTCTCCCGGGCCGAGCACTCCATGAAGACAGTGTTGAGCTCGACCTGGTTGAAGGCATCCCGCACCTGCGAGCCGTCCTCCAGCCGGAAGGTGTCAACGCAATACGTCTCGAACTCGTCGCGGGGCAGCATCCGCCCCGACTGTCGCTTCCAGCCGCCCGCGGTGAGGATGGTGAGCCGGGATCCCAGGTCCATGCGGCGGTCGCGCGCCCGGACCCGTTGACAGAGGTCGTGGACGAGGAAGGGCGGCCCCACGATGCCGATGAAGCCGGGGCGCGCGGCGAAGTAGTCCAGGACCGGGAGCACCTCGTCGGGGTGCAGGACCCCGTCCTTCACCACCGAGTACGTGGGGAAGAGCAGCTCGATGAGGCTCATCACGTACTGGAACCAGACGTTGCCCGCATCCTCGCGGCCCGGCCCCAGGTTGATGACCGTGAAGTCCTCTTCGTGCCAGTCCTGGATGAGCCCAAGGCTGGTGCGGACCGAACCGATGAGCCGCTCGATGGTGACGCGATCCCGGCCAATCCGACTCTGGGGCCCCCCGCTGGTGCCGCTGCTCAGATACCACTGCTCGATGTCATCGCGGGGAACGCTGCGGACCTCGCTGTACTTGAACGCCCGCGTGGACAGCAGCGGGATCTTCTCCAGGGGTCCGTCGACGCGGGCATGGCTCCGCTCGAAGTACATCCGGTACTGGGGGCAGGAATCCAGGTGCCTGACCAGGGCCTCCCGCACGAAGCGCTGGGTCAGCTGCTGCTGCTCGACCAGGGGCAGGTCGTACCAGGGCTCCTCGGAGTGGATGAGCAGGTCCAGGTCGGAGCTCGCGTTGACGACGCGGTAGTCCAGCGGCGGCTCCTGAAGCGTGAGGGCCCTCACGGCACGAACTCCACGAACCGGTCGTTCTCAAGGAAGCTTGTTTGATCAATTCGGATCGTCATGGTCTTCGTGTAGAGGGCGCTGGGCTGCTCCGTCGAAGACAGGCGGACCAGGTGCTGGAGGGGGAAGATGCCGTCGTGCGCCGTGCCAGCCCGGAAGATGTTGTTCATGCCCAGCTCCACGAAGCGGGACACGCCCTTGCTGGCCATCCGGTCCCGCAGGCCCTCCACGGCGTGGAAGGGCATCACGGCGACGGTCTGGACATCACCGTCCACGTACTGCGCGACCTCATCGACAGACTTGATGGGGTGAATGAAGAGCGTCCGCCCCAGCGGGTGGAGCCCCACGAACTCAGGAGAGCAGACCGCGAACGCCCAGCTGCCCTCGGGGTCGTGGTAGAAAGGCATCCCCATGAACAGCGCTTCGCTGACCGCGAGCGTGCGCGCGGCCTTCTCGTCGAAGTCGTGGAAGCCCTTGGGCAGGACCTGCTTGTAGACATTCATCGCCTCCACGAGGTGGGGGATGAACTCGCCGAGGTCCACGTCCGTGAAGACCTGTTGGACCGAGAAGCAGGCGCGCTGATCATAATAGGAGACATCGTGCGCCAGACAGCGGGCCGCGGCCTTGAGGTCGCTCCCCTGGGTGACCACGGCCAGGCTCCGTTTGGGGCCGAACTTGACGACGTCCGTCTTCTCCGAGGCGTAGCGCGCCGCCCACCGCATGGCATCCCGGCCTCCCCATGCGCAGATGACATCCGCGGCCCGCGCGATCTGATCCTCCAGCGCCCCCTCCTGCCCACCGGCCCAGTTGATCACCGACATCGCCTGGGTCACCGGGTGGTTCGCCTCGATGTCCTGGAAGCTCTGGGCCAGGAAGAGCGGCGTGAAGGGGTCCCCCGAGGAGGACTTGACGACGACGCTGTTCTTCGTGATGAGCGCCCGGACGATGGAGCCGACCCCCGAGAGGGGGACGTTGCCGGCCAGCGTGTGGAGCGACAGCCCCTTGGGATAGGCGCGGACCTCCGCCTCCTCGCGAAGGACCCACTTGTCCAGGATGTGTCGGCTGCCCAGCTCCGTCGTCACGATGTCGTACGTGACGGCGTGGGACGACAGCAGCATGGAGATCCAGTTCGCCTCCAGCTCCGCCATCTTCTCGGAGAAGCCGAGGTGGCTCACCAGCGCCCGGATGTACATCTTGCGCCGGGTATACTCCTTGGACTTCCAGCTCTGTCCCGCGTTGTAGAGGAAGCCGACAATCTCATGCAGTGACAGCTTCTCCAGGGCCTTGGTGTCCTGCTCCACGATCTGCTTCGTCATGGCGGCATCAAGGATGGGAAACCTGACGACCGAGCCATTATCAAGCGTCAGGAGACGATGAGAGCCCTCGCTCGGGCTGTATTTCTCCCCCCTGATGATGAATGGCACATCCCTGATCATTTAGAGCCCCCTCGAACGCTTCTCAGCGAGACCAGCAGCCGCGTCCCAATGCGAGGACTGCCGCCCCATGGCGGCTCACACTGCCCCGCCCGCGTGCATGAGTTGTTGATTACCTAGCAGAGACCCAAACACACTTCAAGCCGCCATCAAAGAAAAACGGGTTCTCCCGTTTCATCCCGCGTTCCTCCCAATCAATCCCTCTCGCATGAACACACCGTATTGGGACACCTCACGCGAGCCAGGAATCCTGATGAGGATTGGCCTTTTGCGACTCGAACGCCGTGTGAAATCCAGCACTTGAGGAGCAGACGAAACTCTTGATATTGGCTGGTCGCGCCCCGTCATCCTGGGTATGTAGCCAAGGGCTCACACGTTCGAGCACCCAGACGTGAGAGGTTGTCTTTGTAACCTCCACGGTCTTGTCCCAAGGCGCGCTGGGCCTGCTAATCCGCCACGGCAAGGCCATGCGGGTCGCGGCCGACCTGAACAACGCTCAGTTTTCTACCCGTTGAGGATTCCATGACCCACACGGAGTGGTCTCCATTGCAGGACACGAAGAGCCGCTGCCCATCCGCGCTCAGGGTGGCGGCGAAGGGGCTCTTCCCCACGCGGAGTGACTCCAGCCGCTGTCGAGCGTGCCGGTCCACCCGTGAGAGCGCGTCATCGTCGAGGTTGGTGACATAGAGGCAGCGCCCATCCGGGCTGGGGGCGATGCTGGTGGGATGTCTTCCCACGAGGATGCAGCCCACCTCCCGGCCCGAGCCCGGGTCGTGGATGGAGACGACGTGGTCTCGGATGGACGTCACATACAGGAGGCCGTCGCAATACAACACGCCATATGGCTGTCCCCTGACGGGGAAGGTCCTCTGTACCCTCAGCGAATCCAGCTCCACCGCGGAGACTGTGTCGTCCGCGTTGTTGGTGATGAAGAGCAGGTTCCGTTCGGGCGCCAGAGTCAGGTTCCGGGGTCCGCGCCCGACCGCCACTTCGTGGACAGGCCGACCGCTGAGCGCCTCCAGCACGCAGAGCCTGGAGCCCTGTCTGCTCAGGACCCACAACCAGCGCCCCTCGGGACTGACGGCCAGGCCTCGCGGATCCGGGCCGACGGCGAAGGTGTCCACGACCCGAAGCTCACGCGTCGAGACAACCGAGACCGAACCATCGCCGCTGTTGCTGACGTAGAGCAGGCTCTTGTCACTGTTCAGCGCGACGGAGCGGGGCTCATGCCCCACGGGGATCTTCGCCAGGATCATCCCGGAGTCACCGTCCAGGCACCAGACACGGTCCTCCAGACAGCTCGCCACGAAGAGGGGGGTCGAGCTCCGGCTCTCGGCAACCATCAACAGACCTCGCTTGGATGACCGGTCCGCCCGTTGCGCTGGACAGGCGATGAGCAATGAGGCGCCGATGACACACATCGGGCCCGTGCCAGCTCAAAATCTGCTCGCCTCATCCCGGGCGCGTCAAGGACGCACCAGAGCATGTCACTGGCGTCTCATGCCTTCGGACGCGTCATGAGAAGAACATGGCGGCTCAGGGCAGCACCGGGCCCTGGGTCTCATCCCGCTGCCCCCGGCACCGCGAACCACGTGCCAGGGCGGAGGCACACACCTTACAAATCCTCGCAGCTTCCCCCCGGATGCGCCGACGAAGGCCAGCGCGCACACCGCCAGCAGCGTCATGACCTTGAGCTTCTCCATCAGCGCGGCCATGGCGGCGCTGTCCCAGGAGCGACACCGGACCGCGCAATCCCAATGGCCGCCGCGATGCTGGCCACGCTGACGCTCCCAACGACGAGCGTCACCAGCAGGAGCACGAACGCGAGCAGCACCGTCCAGGCGTGGGGACGGTGCGAAAGCGGGAGGGTTGGCGACGGAAGACGGCTCGGAGGGGAAAGCCATGGCGGACGAGGGTGGCGCCCCGGTTCGCGCAAGAGGAGAAAGACCTCGCCGCCGTTGCCCTGCGCACCTGCTCGTCGCCACGTCGGGCAATGAGACAAAGCCATATGACCCGTCCGCCACGGCGCGCTCCGGGCTGAGCTTCGATTGCGCCCACATGCTCAGCCCGGTGCTGCTCGACAGCGGCCACGCGGCGCTTCGAGCAGCAGGCGCGGCGCTCGGTGCCGCCATCCCCTGGCAGGTCCTGGTTCGCGCCCTTACGGTTGCTTCCGGACGCCGACGGTGATGGACGTCATTCCCCCCGAAGACTGGAGCGTGACACGGCCCGCGGTGAGGTCCTCCTCCCTGAACTGATACAGGAGGACGCCGGTGATGGTGTCATTGACGCTGATATCACTGTCCCAGACGCGGAAGCCCCATGGCTCCGAGAGCAGGCGACCCGCCGTGGCGGTGCAACCGCCCGAAGCCCAGGCGGGCGTATAGCTCTCCACTTCCGGTGTGAAGGAGGCCAGCGTCGCCCCCGGGCATTGCATCTCCACGAAGACATCCGGCGCGGAGCCATCCGCATCCCAGGCCGAGCCATTGTTGTTGGCCGTGATCTGAGCGGACAGGGGCTGGACGAGCCAGACACCCGCCGGGTCCGCGCCGCACGTCTGCTCCGTCTTGCAGACCTGGGCCGCGTTGCACGTCTGGCACGTGGCCCCGGCCTTTCCACACGCGGAAGCGGTATTCCCCGTCTGACAGGTGTTGTTGAAACAGCAGCCCGCGCAGTTCGCCGCGGAGCATGTCACCGGCGGGGTGTTGTCCTCCCCCGGGTCGTCACCGCCGCCGCAACCCGCCAGGGACAGTCCCGCGACCACTGCCAACATCCGATGAATCTTCATACCTGTGTGACGCCCCCAAGAGGTCGGTGTTCGGGGCGCACGATGTCCAGGCGGACGTTGACTGTCTCTACCTCTTCTGGGGGATGGCGCCTTGAGGGGTCCCGGAAGAAGCTCCCTCCAGCCGGTGCGCACGGCGCCGGTACTCGCCGGGAGGCACTCCCATCTCCCGCCGGAACGCCCGGTTGAAGGCGAACTCCGATTCGTAGCCCACGCGGCCCGCGATGGCCGCGAGCCCGTCCTGCCCCTCCCGCAGCGCGTGCGCGGCCTCCTGCATCCGAAGCCGCGTCAGGTACTCATGAGGCGCCACGCCCACCTCGCTCGCGAAGCGCCGCGCGAGCGTCGCCCTCGAAGCCCCCGCGCGCCGCGCCAGCTCGCTCACGGTCCAGCTCCGCCCTGGCTCCGCGTGCATCCAGCCCAGGGCGCTGGCGAGCGTCTGGTCGCCGAGCGCCCCCAACTCCGGGGGCGAGGTCATCCCCTGGCTCTACTACGTCAAGGCAGGCAGGGACTCGGCGTGGCACTGGCGATGTTCGCCCTGGTGGCCATCCGGCAGCGACAGGCCGCGGGCGTCTTCGTCCTCGCCTGCATCGTGATGCCCACCGTGGACGCGCTGACCGTGCTGCATGGCGGTGCCTCGCTCGCCTTCGCGCTCGCCGTTCATGGAAGCGCGGCGGCCGACGGAGCCGTGCTGGCCGCCGCGCTGCTGCGCCCCCAGAAGGGCACCGCTTGATTCAGCGTCCAGGCGCGGCCGTCTGGCGGGCGTGGCTACTTTGAGGGCGGGAGGTCGCGCTCCTGCCCCGCGACACGCCTGCTCATGGACCTCTACAGCGCCGCCAGGCGGATGGCCCGCCCCTTCCGGTTCACCAACCCGGCGTCCTACCGGGAGATCTCCCTGGCCGCCCGCGGGGTGATTGGCGATGGAAGCTCCTGCGCGCTCGTCCGGCCGGACGGCGTCATCGACTGGCTCTGCTTCCCCCGCTTCGACAGCCCGAGCGTCTTCGCGGGCATCCTCGATGACGCGAAGGGCGGCATCACCGGCATCACCCCCGTCGTGTGGCCCTTCGAGAGCCTGCAACGCTACGACCCGGACACCAACGTCCTGGAGACGCTGTTCCGCTTCGAGCGCAGGGGAGCCATCCGCATCATCGACTACATGCCGTGGAGCAACGACCCCCGCTCCACCGTCCACGAGGTGCACCGGCGCATCGAGTGCCTGGAGGGCCCGGTGGAGCTGAGCATCGTCTTCGACCCGCGCTTCGGCTACGGCGCGTCGCGGACGCGGGTGGAGCGGGAGGAGCACGGCCTTGTCGCCCGGGGCTCGGGAGGGGAGCGGCTGGTCGCCGTGCTCAGCGGGGAGGCGGAGTGGCGGCCCTGCGAGGCGCTGCGCGGCCAACCCTGCCGGGGAGACACGGGCCTCCAGGCGCGCATCCGGATGGGACCGGGCGAGCGGCGCTGGATGATCCTGTCGTGGGATTCCGACCGGCCGGAGCCCCTGGCCGCATACCGGCCCTTCGACCACCTGCGGGAGACGCGCCAGGCCTGGCGCGAGTGGGCGCAGCAGCTCCACTACGAAGGGCCGTGGCGGCACCACGTGCTGCGCTCCGCGCTGGCGCTGAAGCTGCTGATGTACGGCCCCACGGGCGCGATGGTGGCCGCGCCCACCACCTCGCTCCCCGAGTGGATGGGAGGGCCTCGCAACTGGGACTACCGCTTCAGCTGGGTCCGCGACTCCGCGATGGCGGTGCGCGCCACCAACCTCCTCGGCTTCCAGAGCGAGTCCCGCGAGTTCTTCTACTTCGTGCGCGACACGTTGCAGCGCGGTGACACGCTTCAGGTGATGTACACGCTGGACGGTGCCTCCGTGCCGCCGGAGCGGGAGCTGGACCACCTGGCCGGCTTCCAGGGCTCGCGGCCGGTGCGGCTGGGGAACGACGCGAAGGACCAATTCCAGTTCGACACCGCGGGCGCGCTGCTCGACGCGGCGTACCTCTACGAGCGCTCCGGCGGGCGGCTGCCGCTGCGCACCTGGCGGCTGCTCCGCTCGGTCATCCACGCCACCGCCCGCCGCTGGAGCGAGCCCGACCACGGCATCTGGGAGCCGCGCCGGGAGATGCGGCACAACGTCCACTCGAAGCTCATGGGGTGGCTGGCCCTGCGCCGGGGGCAGCACCTGGCACGGCTCTTCGGGGAGACGGCGCTGGAGCAGTCCAGTGCCGACCTGGCGGACGTCATCCGGGCGGACATCCTGCGCAACGGCGTGGATCCGGCGCGCAAGCACTTCGTCGGGGTCTACGGAGGCGACGAGCCAGACGCCGCGCTGCTGCAGTTGCCCATCGTGGGCTGCTTCCGGGGGACGGATCCGTTCATCCTGAGGACGCTCGACTGGCTGCGCGCGGAGCTGGGCGCGGGCCCGTTCCTGCGCCGGTACCGGATGGAGGACGGGGTCGCGGGGCCGGAGGGAGGCTTCATCCTCTGCGGCTTCTGGCTGGCGGAGGCGCTGGCGTTGGCCAATCGCATCCAGGAGGCCGAGGACGTCTTCGTCGCGCACGCGGAGGCGTCGAACCACCTGGGCCTGCTGGCGGAGGAGCTCCACCCGCTGACGCGCGAGCAGTTGGGGAACTTCCCACAGGCCTTCAGTCACCTCGGCCTCATCAGCGCCGCCGCGCGCATCGACCGCGCGCTCAGGCTCCGAGATGAAGGGCAGTCGGAGCCCCCGCACCTCCTGGAGCCCGAGCCGCCCTCCATCGAGTGACCCTGGGCGGTCTCCAGCCGTGGAGTACGCTTCGTGCTTCGCGGTTGTTTCGCGCTGGAGGAGAGCCGATTGCGGAACGCGCTGCGGACCTGGGCCCTGTGTGTGTTGCTTGCCAGCGGCTGTGCCACGACGTCAGCGGTTCGTGAGCCGCCAGTACCCGGACGAGGACCGCTACTCGACCTGGTCCCACCTGGCGGGTGACGAACGCTGGCGGGACATCACGCCGCGCGTGTTGCTCACCCACAGCGCGGGCTTCGCCAACTTCGGCTTCCTTGAACCGGACGAGCGGCTGCGCATCCACTTCGCGCCCGGCAGCCGCTTCGCGTACTCCGGTGACGGCATCATCCTGATGCAGTTCGTGCTCGAGCGCGGGCTCGGGCTGGACGTGGGCGCGGAGCTGCAACGGCGCGTGTTCGACCGCTTCGGCATGCGCACGACCAGCATGACGTGGCGGCCCGACTTCGCAACGAACCTGGCGGACGGCTGGAAGCTCGACGGCGGCGTGGAGCCGCACGACGAACGCAGCCGGGTGCGCGCGGCAGGCTCCATGGACACCACCCTCGACGACCTGTCGCGCTTCGCCGCGGCGCTGGTGAGCGGTGAGGGCCTGTCGCCTGAAACCTTCACCCGGATGACCTCGCCGCAACTGCCCATCACCCCCCGGAGCCAGTTCCCCACCCTCCAGGATGAACTGCCGCCGGAGTCGCGGCGCAAGGACCTGGCGGCGGGGCTGGGCGTGGTGGTGTTCGACGGCCCCCAGGGACGCGGGTTCTTCAAGAACGGCCACAACGACAGCACCGCCAACACCCTCGTGTGCCTGCCGCGCGGACGCCGCTGCGTGCTCATCCTGAGCAACGACGTCCGCGCCGAGCCCGCCTATCCCCACCTGGTTCGCTTCGTGCTGGGCGAGGCTGGCGTGCCCTGGGATTGGGAGTACGGCGACATGGCGTTCTGGGACGGACGCTGAGCATCAGCGCCCGTCCACCGCCGCCACCTCGCCTGCCAGCGGCTTTCAGTACCGATACAGCTCCGACGCCACCTGCGCGTCGCAGGACGTGACGGCGGAGCCGCAGGCGGGGGGATTGTAATACATGATTGAGTTGCAATCCCGATGGTGCGCGATGCCGAGGGTGTGACCAATCTCATGAACGCTGACGCTCTTCGCGTGGTACGCACCCGCGTGATACGTGTTGTTCATGTTCACGATGCTGCCGGTCATGCAGCCCCCCGACGCGTAGTTCCAGGTATAGGCATACCAGCCGTTGGTGCCGTACCAGTTCTCATAGACCATGACGTCGGAGGAGCCGCTGCCGCGCCAGTACAGGTACAGGCTGTTCGAGACGCTCGTATACATCCACGCGTTCATCGCGTCGCCAACCGGCCAGCGCGTGGTCGTGTAGTCCGTATAGGTGACGTTCGTGGGGCGGCGGCACCACTTGTAGCCAAAGAGCGGCACCCCGCACCAGCTCTGGGCGGTCGGTCCGCCCGGCGCGTCCTCCACCGAAGGCAGCGCGCGCGCCTCGGGGCGGACGTATTCGACGGCCCGGGCGCGAGCGCTGGCGCTCGCGAGCAGCGCGCCGACGGGGCCGCCCAGGTGCGCCTTGAGCGCGGTGGCGTGAAGCGGCGAGCTCGGGCCCTGCACGAAGCCCCCCTTCACGAGGACGCGCCCCACCGGGCCCCCCGTCACGCCGTAGACGCCCGTCAGGGATTGCGTGGCCAGCGGTTTGACGCCGTCCTGCGGCGCGAGGAAGAGGACCGCCTGCTCCCCCACCTCGGGCAGCGGGCTGTCTTCCGGCGCGAGCGTGCAGCCATCGGCGAGCAGGCCGCCGGGATACATGACGTCCACGGTGGCTCCCTGCGCGACGACGCCACCCGACGCGCTCCGCAGCTCCCTCGACGTGCGCGCGATGTCGGAGATCCTCACGGTCGCGATGGTGACGGGGAGGTCCGTGTAGAGGCCGCTCAGCTCACCCGGGACCGCCCCCTCCTCCTTCGACCGCGCGTAGGTGCGCAGGACGTCGTAGCGCGTGGACTCCACCGTCCCGTCGATGATCAGCGCCGAGTGGTCCGTCAGCGCCTCCACGGTCTTCTCCTGGAGGACCCAGTCGACCTGGAGCGTGTGCTCCGTCCCCTCGGCGTGCGCAGGAGCGGGCACCGGCGTCTCCGGCACCCACGCCTTCACGTGCGCGTCCCCCGGCGCGGAGGTGACGGCCTCCTCCTTCCCCGCGTCGTTCGTGCACCCCAACATGCCCAGCAAGGCCAGCGGCACGGCCCAGGCGCGGGGCGCCCGCAGACAGGCGGTGACTTCGGACTTGGCGGTGCTCCATCGGGTCCACGGCTTCATGGGCTTCCTCCCTGGCGTGACGCGCACCTCCGGACACACGGCGTCCACGACGCCGCGCGACTCGACGCGGCGGCGGCCCGTGGTTCCATCGGTTGCGGTTTTTCCCCAGGGACGAGAGTTCGCGAATTTCGTCTCACCCGGCCGTGATTTCGGAGCGCGGGGTCAGTCCGCCAGCAGCTGGCGCAGGCTGATGTCCAGTTCGCTGCGCACGAGGCGCAGCAGGCTGTCCAGCTCGCCGGGGGTGAGCCCCAACCGCGTCGTCAGCTCCTCGCGGGTGAGGGCCAGGAGCCGTTCTCGGGCGCGGGCGACCCAACGCGCCACGGTGGAGCGCGGCGCCTGCGTGGTGGCCGCCATCGCGTCCATGGACAGGCCATGCACGTGGTGCAGCCGCAGCAGGTTGCGCTCCCGCGTGTCCAACCTGCCCAGCGCGGAGCGGAAGGCCCCGCGGAAGTCCTCCTGGTGCCGCTCGCGGATGAAGGCCAGCTCGGGGTCCGCGCCCAGCCGCTCCGCCAGCCCCGGCAGCCGCTCGCCCACCGGCTGCTCGCGCGGCGCGGCGCGCTGCTGGTCGATGTGCAGCCGCAGCGCCACCGCCCGCACCCACTGCGCCAGCGGCGCGCGCCCGGAATAGGAGGCCAGCTTCGGCGCGCCGCCGCCCACCGGGACGAGCAGCCGCTGGCGCAGCAACTGCCGCAGCTCGTCCACCTGCGAGGGTGCCTCGCCCGGCAGCCACGTCCCCACCTGAGACAGGACGTGGGCGTCGAAGGCCTGGAGGGCCCGCGCGTCGCCGCGCGCGCAGGTGAAGGCCAGGGCGAGGTCTTGCGCGCACAGGCCCGCGAGCGCGTCACCAGCGTCACCCGTGGCGGGCAGCCGCTCCGCGGCGTGCGCCAGGAAGGCCTCCACGTCCAGGCCCACTTCCGGCCAGGCCTCGCGCGCGGTCCGCACCAGGCCCGCGAGCACCTCCTCCAGCCCGGGGTGCGCCCGCAGCGCCGGGACGAGCGCGCGGGGGGCCCGCGAGAGGAAGAACTCGGTCTGCTCGGACGGCATGGCCACCTCCTGCGACAGACCCGCCCACGCGGGCGGGGACACGCGCTCCCGCTCACGACGGGCCGTGAGCGGACAGCCAGGCCCGCACCTCGCGCGCGCGGGGCGCGTCGATGGGCGAGCCACGCGAATAGGCCTCCAGCGCCTCCCGCGCCAGGGCGAGCGCCCGGGGCTGCTCGGCGCGCGTCGGCCAGAGGACACGGGCGAGCGCGAAGCACGCCCGGGCATGCTCCGGCGGGGGGACCTCCACCCGCGTGGACAGCGCCACCGCCCGCTCCAACCGCTCACGGGCCTCGCGCGGCTGGCCGCCGTCCCACAGCGCCTCGCCCAGCAGCCCAAGCGTCGGCACCACGCGCGGGTGCTCCGCGCCGAGCGCCGCCTCGCGCACGGCCAGCGCCCGCCGCAGGTAGGCGATCGCCGGGCGCACCTGGCCCATGCGCAGCGCCACGTGGCCCAGGTTGTACAGGGCGCTCGCCACCTTCGGATGCTCCGGTCCCAGCGCGGCCTCCCACAGCTCCCGTGCCGCCTCGAAGTGCTCGCGCGCTTCGCGCAGGCGACCCGCGTCGAGCGCCACCGTCCCCAGGTTGTTGCGCGACAGGGCCACGTCCGGGTGCCGGGGGCCCAGCTGGGCCTGCTGGAGCGCGAGCGCCTCGCGGTAGACGGCCTCCGCCTCCCGCAGCTGGCCCAGGTCCGAGCGCGCGTTGCCCAGGCTCAGCAGCACGGCCGTCAGCCGCAGTCGCTCCCCGTCCCCGCCGCCGGACAGGCTGGCCCGGGCGCGCTCGTAGTGCGTCAGCGCCTCCTCCAGCCGGCCCTGTCGCGCGAGCGCGTCGCCCAGGTTCGCGCGCATGACGCACGTGGTGGGGTGATCCGCCCCGTAGTGGCGCTCGCCCAGGGCGAGCGCCTCGCGATAGCGCGCCACCGCCTCGGCCACCCGGCCCTGGAGCCGCAGCGCGGTGGCCACGTTGTTGAGGTACACCGCGCGCAGCGGGTGGTCCTGCCCGTACACGGCGCCCACCAACGCCAGGGCTCGGGCGGAGTGCCGCTCCGCCTCGGCGTAGCGGCCCAGGCCGTTGAGCGCCCGGCCCATGCAGGCGAGGGACTCCGCGAGCGCCTCGTCCCGCGCGCCCTCCGCGTGCTCCAGCAGCGCCACGGCCCGCTCGGCGTCGGCGAGGGCCCGCGCGAACTCGCCCTGCCGGTAGCTCAGCGCGCCGCGGAAGCGGTACAGCTCCGCCGCCACCTCCGCGGAGCCCTCGGGCCCCAGCCGGGCCAGGGCGGCCTCCGCCATGCGCGCGGTGCGCTGGGCCTCCTTCACCAGGCCCAGCCCCTCGCCCTCCGTGTAGAGGAGGCGGTTCCAGGCGTACGCGGCCGTCTCGTCGTCGTGTCCGGCCTCCGCGACGCGCACGGCCTCCTCCAGCACCTCGCGCGCCGCCGTGAAGCCGCCGTCGGTGCCCCGCAGCTCACCCAGCAGGAGCAGGGCCCGCGCGAGCGTGGGGCGGTGTCCCAGCCCGCGGAGCGCCGCCACGACCTCCTCCAGCCGGGGCAGGACCCGCGCGTGGAAGCCGGCCGCGCCCTGCGCGCGCAGCCCGTCCAGCTCCCGGACGAGCGACGAGAGCTGCGCGCGGGTCTCCGGGGCCTCCGGCAGCGGATCCACCCGGGCCAGCACCGCCAGGTCCGCGCACGCGGCCAGCGAGGGCAGCCGTCGCGCCGCCTCGGGAGCCCGGAGCAGCGCCTCGCGCTCGCCGCCTTCGAGCAGCTCCACCAGGACGTGGAGCGCCTGGCGCCGGCCATCCAGGCATGCCGCGCGCAGGTCCATCAGCCGCTCGGACTGGGTCTGGCGCACGCGCGTGTCCTCACAGGACCGCTGCTCCTGGGCCACCAGCGCCTGGGCATAGGCGTCCAGCGCGCGCACGGTGGATTGGAAGGCGCGCTCGGGCGCGGACAGCGCCCCCGAGCGGAAGCGCTGCTCCAGCCGCGCCCGTCGCGCCGCGTCCCACGTGCCCGCGAGCCGGGCCTCGAAGCCGGCGCAGACCCGCTGCCGGGCGCCGCCCCGCATCACGGCGAAGCCCACGGCCGCGCTGATCATCACGCCCAGGGCCAGCGCCGCCGCGGCCAGCCGCCAGCGCGACGCGCGCGGAGCAGGCTCCAGCCGCGCGAGCAGCGCGTCCAGCGAAGGGTGCCGCCGGGTGGGCTCGGGGGCCAGGCCGCGCAGCACCGCCCTCCTCACCCCGGCGGGCACCCGCGTGTTCCGGGGCGGTGGCAGCACCCGGCCCTCGCGCACCGCGAGCCCACGCTCCCGCGCCGTTTCCCCCGCGAAGGGCCGCTGGCCGAAGAGGGCCTCGTACAGCGCGACGCAGAGGCTGAACTGGTCGCTGCGCGCGTCCGCGGGGTGCCCCCGCCACTGCTCCGGGGACATGTACGCGGGCGTGCCCAGCGCGGCGCCAGGGGGCGTCGCGCCTCCGGGGCGCGGCGCCTCGCGGGCGGGGGACGCTTCGGCGCGGGTGTCGTCCGGTGCGCCTGACGGAATGGGCCCGGCGCGGGCGAGGCCGAAGTCGGCGACGCGCGCCTGGCCATCCTCGCCCAGCAGCACGTTGTCCGGCTTGAAGTCGCGGTGCACGAGGCCCACCGCGTGCGCGGCGGCCAGCCCCCGTCCCGCCTGGACGAAGCGCGCCAGCACCGCGCGCCAGGGCCGCGGAGCCTCCGCCAACCAGCGGCGCAGCGTCCCACCGCGCAGCAGCTCCATGGCGAGGAAGACCGTGTCGCCATCCAGGCCGACGTCATGCACCGTCACGACGTTCGGATGGGACAGCCGGGCCTGGGCCTGGGCCTCCCGCATCAGCCGCGCGCGAGCCTCCGCGTCCGCCACCCGGCCGGGCTTGAGCAGCTTGAGCGCCACCTGGCGGTCCAGGTCCGGGTCATACGCGGCGAACACCACGCCCATGCCGCCCTCCCCCACGCGCCGCAGCAGCACGTAGCGGCCCACGCGCCCCCCGGGCCGCGGCGTCGCCTCCGGCTCCAGCGGCGCGCCACGGGGCGGGGGACGCTGGGACAGGGAGCGCCCGCCCTCCAGGCCGGCCAGCACCTCGCAGCACGCGGCGCACCCGTCCAGGTGCGCCTCCAGCCGGGCCTGCGACTCCGCCGACAGCCGCGCTCGCGCCCCATCCAGCAGCTCGTTCTCGTCAGGGCACTGAGACATGAATGAACCGCGCGGCGCTGGGGGAGCGGCGGGCATCTAAACGCAAAGCCCCCGGGAACAGAAGCAGCGGCGCCGGCTGGTGCCCTGGCGCGAACGCGCTGCATGGCCGAGACGGCGCGGCGACCCACCAGCCCGCGACATCCGCGGCCTTCACACTTCTTCACCGCCGGCTCAAGCCACCGCAACCCGCGGCTTCCATCTTGGTTCCAGTCAAGCAGCGGGAAACAACAGCCCCTCCGCCTGGAGCCACACGCCATGAAGAAGACGCTCATCATCGCCGGTACCGCCGTCGTCGCCGTCACCCTGCTCACCGGCTTCGGCTTCGGCCGCCATCACCGCGGCGCGCCCGACCCGGAGCGCATCCACCAGATGGTCACCTGGAAGCTGGATGACAAGCTGGATGACCTGAACGCCACCGAGGCCCAGCGCTCCTCCATCCACGCCGTGAAGGACCGCCTCTTCAGCGACGGCCAGGCGCTCATGAAGGACCAGCAGGCCGCCCGCTCCGAGGCCGTCACCCAGCTGGCGTCCGACACGCCCGACGCCGCGAAGCTCCACGCCCTGGTCGACGCGCGCATCGACGCCGCTCGCGCCTTCGCCCACAAGGCCGTGGATGCCGTGCTCGAGGTCCACCGCACGCTCACCCCCGCCCAGCGCCAGGAGCTGGTCAGCGACTTCCGCGAGCGCGCCGGCGAGAAGTAACGCCCGCCCACGGTGCGCGCGGAATGACACATTCCGCGGCGCCCCCGGAACCTGCCGTGGGCAGGGCTGACGCGCGCGGTTATGGTCGGACGGTGGACTACACCGACTACGCTCGACGCATCCGCTCCCACGCCTCCCTGGGGGAGCTCTCTGAATACGGCCAGGTGCACGAAGGGGGGCGCGACTATCCCCTCTTCCGCCTCATCGTCCCGGGCGACCGCTGGCTCGTCATCACGTCCGGCTTCCATGGGGAGGAGCCCGCCGGTCCGCTGACGCTCGCGAGGCACCTGCCGGACGTCGTCGCGTACGCGAAGTCGAAGGGCGTGGGCCTGCGCGTCTACCCGTGCATCAACCCCTCCGGCTTCGAGGACGGCACCCGCTACAACCGCAGCGGCGAGAAGCCCAACAACGACTTCATGCGCTACGAGGTCGCCCCCGGCGAGTGGCGCGGCGAGCTCGTGGGCGACCCGTCCATCCTCCGCTGGGCCCTGTACGACGGCGGCCCCAAGGAGACGCGCGCGGTGAGAGGCGACCTGGCGCGCTTCCCCGCCCCGGACGCCGCGCTCGACATCCACCAGGACAACTACCTGGGCGGCGTCGCCACCTATGCGTATGCCTTCGGCGACAAGGCCGCCTACCTCCCGATGCTGGAGGCCTCCGCCGCGCACGCCACCGTGGTGACGAGCCGCAAGGTGGATGACCACGCCTACGCCGACGAGCACGGCCTCGTCCTCTTCCACGACGGCAGCGTCACCGACTGGTACATGCGCCAGGGCGTGCCCTACACCGCCGCGCTGGAGACCACCACGCCCACGCCGCAGGACGCGTGCGACGCCGTGAACCTCATCTGGATCCGCGGCTTCATCGACCTGGCCGCGCGTGGAGAGGGCCCCACCCGATGATTCAACGTCCCCTGGGAAAGAGTGGCCTCACCGTGTCCGCGCTCGGCTTCGGCGCGGGGCCGTTGGGCAACGAAGCGCTGAGCGACGCGGACGCGGAGGCGCTCCTCAACGGCGTGCTCGACGCGGGCATCACCCTCATCGACACCGCGCCCAGCTACGGCGTGTCCGAGGAGCGCATCGGCCGGTTCCTCGGCTCGCGCCGCCGCGAGTTCGTGCTGTCCACCAAGTGCGGCTACGGCGTGCCCGGCGTGGAGGACTGGACGCCCGAGTGCATCACGCGCGGCGTGGACCTGGCGCTCCAGCGCCTGCGCACGGACGTGCTGGACGTGCTGCACCTCCACTCGTGTCCGCCGGACGTGCTCCTCCGCCCGGGGCTCATCGAGGCGCTCACCCGCGCGGTGGAGGCGGGCAAGGTGCGCGCCGCCGCGTACTCGGGCGACAACGCCGGGCTGGACGCCGCGCTGGAGACGGGCGCGTTCGCCGTGGTGCAGACGTCCGTGAACCTCTTCGACCAGCGCTCGCTGGACCATGGCGTGGCGAAGGCCCGCGAGCGCGGCGTCGGCGTCATCGCCAAGCGCCCCCTGGCCAACGCGCCCTGGCGCTTCCCGGGGCGCCCCTACGCGCACGACGTGGGCGAGTACTGGCAACGGATGCAGCGCATGGCGCTCCCGACGGACGGCCTGGAGTGGCCGGAGCTGGCGCTGCGCTTCACCGCGTTCGCGCCGGGCGTGGCCACCTGCATCGTGGGCACCACGCGGCTGGACAACCTGCGCGCCAACGCGCGCACCCTGGAGCAGGGGCCCCTCCCGGACCCCACCGTCCAGGCCATCCGGGACGCCTTCCGTCGCCATGACAACGGTTGGGATGGCGTCATCTGACGCAGCCCGCCAGTCCGAGGTTCCGTCCTCCAGCGAAGATTTCAGCGCTGGCAACTGTGCAGGACCGACGTTTGTCTCGTCCAAACGGGCCGGGTGCTAGGCCTCGGGGCCGTGGCAACCATCCGATCCATGAACGTGATGCCAGAGTCTCAGAAGGATGGAGACGCGGTGGAGCTGCACCCCACGGCGCTGGATCTGAACCAGGTGGAGCCCACGCCGCAGGTGGCGAACTGGCTGCGCATGCGCGCGAGCCAGTGGCTCACCACGGCGCAGAAGGACTTCAACGCGGCGGTCTTCGAGCGGGACGGCTCGGACGCCTCGCTCGACCGCTACGCGGACGCCCGCGCCGAGCTGGACTCCGCGGAGGCTTGGGCCCTGCGCGTCGCCGAGTTCGTGGCGCAGGTGCGTTAGGTCGTCGCGGTGTCGATGGGTGTCGGACGCTCGCGCTCCGCCTCCGCCGGAGCCCCGGGAGAAGCTCCGGCAGCAGGGCGGCGCTCAGCGCCCCACGCCCATGCGCGTCCACAGCTCCAGCAGCGTGCGCAGCACGGACGCGTCCGGCACGTCCGCCGCGGGCGGCACGTCCACGCGGATGCCCTGCGCCGCCAGCCGCGTGAAGGGGTTGTCCGCGCCCGGCGTCTTCAGCGGCACGGAGGGGTCCGCCGGCCGGAAGCCGAACGCCAGCGCCCGGGCCTGCACCTCCGGGCTTCGCAGGAAGGACACCCACTCCAGCGCCGCCTCGCGCTGCTCGGGCGTCACCCAGTCCGCCTGTAGCACCGCCGCCGGATGGTCGCTCCACAGCGTCACCGGCGGATAGTCCACCCGCAGCTGGCCCCACCGCCCCTCGGCGTTGCCCAGCTGCGCGATGGCCAGGCTCTCGTACACCACCGCCAGGTCGTAGCGGGACGGGCCGTAGCGCACCAGGTCCGTCATGAACGTGCCCGTGGACGGCTCGAAGCGCGTGACGCCCCGCTCCAGCCCCTGGAGCCACGCCTGGTAGGCCGGCTCCAGCAGCTCCCCTTCCTCCACGCCCGCGCGGCGGCCCAGGTACTCCAGCGTCGCGGACAGGAGCGCCTGGAGGCCGGAGTTGGACTTCGTGGGGTCCGTGTGGCCCAGCTTCACGAAGCCCCACTCCGGCGGGCCGCCCACCGCGGGCCAGCCCCGGCCGCTCGCCACCGCGCGCTGGAGCGTCTTCCACGACAGGGCCGCGCCCCCGCCCGCCTTGCGCAGCACGTCCATCCGGTCCCGCCAGCCCACGAACACCAGCGGCGTAATCACCAGCGGCTGCGGCGCGGCGTCCCCCCGCGTGGCGAACAGCGGCCCGTGCGAGTCGTCCGTCGCCCAGTCCGCCGCGAGCATGCGCAGCACGGCGCTGTCCGCCGGGCTCCACACCGTGGGCCGCTGACGCCCCTCCAGGATGGCCCGCGCCGCCTCCAGCGAGCCCTGCCCCTCCAGCGTCACCCGCACGTGCGGGTGCGTCCGCTCGAAGTCCGCGAGCGCCGCCTCCACCCACGCCCGCTTCTCCGTGCTGTAGAGGAACGTGATGTCCGTCACCCGCTTGCGCGACGGGAGCGGCGAGGCCTCCGGCTCCGGCGCCTCCGGGCGGGGCGCCTCCGGGGCCGCCAGCAGGTAGAACACCCCCAGCGCCGCGGCCAGCACGCCAATGAGGAGGAGGATCCGGGCCTTCATTCCCCCCCTCGTACCCTGGGCCGCCGGCCTGGAAAGCCCGGCGGTGCTTTTGTCACAACCCTGTCACTCACGGCTTCTCCCCAGGCCGCTCCCCGTCCAGGAACCCGTCCAATGGGTTGTTTGTCCTCATAGGGGTGGCACAATGGCCCAGATGAGGACACTGGCACGAAGCATCGCGCTCCTGGGACTGGGAGCGGTGTTCGGGGGCTGCGCGGCGAAGCAGCCCCCTCCCGTCCAGCACTACGCGCTGGGCATGTCCCGGGCGGAGTATCGGGATTACACGGGGGCGAAGGCGAGCCCCTGCGACGCGGAGCCGCGCTGGTTCCAGGACGAGCTGACCGCCGTGAACGGCCTGTTGGCGCGCTTCGTCAAGGAGACGGAGCAGGCCCTGGACCCGGAGGCGCTGGAGCACGCGAAGCACCTGGCCCTGCTGGAGGAGGGGCTGCGCACGCTGCCCCCGGTCCTGAAGGTCCACGAGGACAACCTGCGGGCGCTGAAGGACTGCGGCTTCCGGCGCTCGGGGGCGTTCCCGGACCTGGCCCAGCGCGGCGCGGAGCTGCTGACGGAGGCGCGGGGCCGGATGGCGCTGGCGCCCCAGATCCAGGCGGCCGCGGCGCTGCGCCAGGCCCAGAAGCAGTGGCGCGAGCAGGGCGCGGAGCGCGAGGCGAAGGCCAAGGACACCTGGTGCCCGAAGCCCCCCAAGGTGGGGCAGCCGGACCTCTTCTTCGCGCGGCAGTCCCCGGAAGGGGGGCGCATCGAGTGGTTCTTCTGCGACGGCCACGTCGTGGAGAAGTCCGGCGACGCGGAGCCCACGCTGCTGAGCCCCGAGGGGCTGTCGAAGTGGGAGCGCCGGCGCATCCAGCCGAAGAAGTACCTGGACGCGGCGCTGGCCTACCCGCCGGAGGAGGTGGACCGCCAGCCCACGGCCGCCACCCTCCAGAAGGCCGCCACGTCCGCAGGCGGCAGCGCGGCGGAAGGCGCCCCCTAGGAAGAGGCGTGCCGCGCGGGCCTCCGCCGTCACGCTCCCAGCCGGGCGAGCCGCTTCGACAGGTGCGCGTCCTGGCCCGCGTCCACACCGCCCACGAAGGCAGCCAGGGACTGGCCCACGCCGGACAGGTGGGCCTCCACGTGCGGCTTGAGCGCGGCCCAGCGCTTCGTCCACGCGTCCTCGGAGCCGTCGCGAAGGTCGGGGCGCTCGGTGAGGAGCGCCGTCACGCGCAGCGCCAGCTCCGGGTCGTTGAGCGACCGCGCGGCGGCCACGCCCGACGGCACCGAGCCCGCGGGCGCGGCCTTCCACAGCTCCGTCGCGCGCTGGAAGGCCGCCACGTCCACCTGGGACAGGAGCCCCAGCGCGTGGCGCACCGGCAGCCGGCCCTCCGCCTTGGGCCCCACCACGTGCGCCATCAGGGCCGCGAAGGGGGCGGCCAGGGACGGGTGCGCCGCGGGGTCCACGCCGCCCAGGGCGCGGAGCGCGTGGCGGGCCTTGCGCGCGAGCCGCGTCACCTTCCAGCTGGGCCCCTTGAGCTTCGACTGGAGCAGCGCGAGCGCGGACGCGGCGGCGGCCACGGCCTCCGGGCCGGGCGTAGCGGGGGCCACCCGGCGCGGCAGCACGAGCGCGGGGGCCGGCGGCGCGGCGGCCTTCGGGGGCGGCGCGGGCGGGGCCTCGCCGGAGGTCACCTCGGCGTAGCCCTCGCGCACCTTCTCCGCGACCTTCTTGTTGTACTCGCGCAGGGCGGCCTCCTCGTCCGGGAAGACCTTCTCCTTGCGCTGCCCCGCGGTGCCGATACGGCCGTAGGTGACGATGAAGGTGGCGCCCTGGAGCTCGGGCATCCAGAACTTGGAGCTGTTGCCGTCGACGAATTCGAACCTGCGCATGGCCGCGGAGGTTACTCCACCTTCGTGGCCAGCGCGCGCAGTCCCTCCTCGCGCGACACGTGGCCCGTGTAGCCCAGCTCCTGCCGGGCCTTCGCGTCGCTGACCGTCACCTCCTGGCCCACGAGCAGCAGCTCCGTGCGCGACAGGGGCGGCGTGCTCTTGAGGCCCAGCAGGTCCCAGACGAAGTCGCCGACCACGGCCGCCGTCGCGGCCAGCGCGGTGGGCAGGGACCTGTCGCCGGGCTCCACGCCCTGCGTCTTCAGGAGCGCGGTGACGAAGGCGCGGAACTCCACGGGCGGGCCGTCGGTGAGGAAGTACACCTGCCCGCCCTGCCCCTTCTCCGCGGCCAGGAGCAGGCCCTCCACGGCGTTCTCCACGTGGCAGGTGGACGTCAGGTAGTGCCCGCCGCCAATCCAGCGGAAGCGCCCGGCCTTCACCGCGGCGACCAGCTGCGGCAGCACCGTGGTGTCCCCCGGTCCCCAGACCAGCCGGGGCCGCACGGCGACGGTGGTGAGCTCCGGCGAGTTGACCTGGAGCACGCGCCGCTCGGCCTCGCCCTTGGTGGACGGGTACGGGCCCACGGGGCGCTGGGGCAGCGGGCGCGTTTCGTGGAGGTTCGCCATGGGGCCGCCGTCCACGAGCACGGCCTCCGTGCTCACGTGCACGAAGCGCTTCACGTCCGCCGCGCGCGCCGCCTCCAGCACGGCCTCCGTGCCGCGCACGTTGGTCTCATAGAAGGCCGCGCGGGGGCCGGACATCTTCACGTGCGCGGCGGCGTGGAAGACGGTGTCACAGCCCTCCATGCCCAGGCGCAGGCGCTCCGCGTCGGTGAGGTCGCCCTCCCAGGGCTCGCCGCCCGCGGCCTGGATGGCCCGCGCGGCCTCCGGCGAGCGGGCCAGCGCGCGCGCCGGCTCGCCTCGCTTCGCGAGCGCCGCGAGCAGGTGCTTCCCGACGAACCCCGAGCCACCGGTGACGAACGCGCGCACGTGTGAAGCCTCCTCCGTCCGAGGACGCCGCTCCTACCACTCCCGCCGCGGGCCGGGTAGTCCGCGCCCGCGCGTCAGAACATGTCGCGCAGCGAGGGGGCGGGGCCCGCGAACAGGGCGCTGGCCGCGTCGAGCGAGGCGTCGTCCGCGGTCAGCATGCCGGCGAGCTGGAGCGCGCGGGGCGTGAGGAAGCCGGTGTAGAGCGGGGCCAGGGCGCGCACGTGCAGCTTCAGGTGTCCCTCGCCTCCGGGCCGGACGCGGGCGACTCCGTCCTCCACCTCCAGCACGAAGCGCCCCTGGTTCTCCGGGAGGAGGTCGTCCTCCACGTCCAGGTGGAGCGCGCCGGACAGGCCGGGGGTGAAGCCACGCGCCTCCAGGGCCTGGGGGACGTTCAGCAGGCGCGTCATCCAGTGCATGGAGAGCTTCACCTGGTAGGTCTGTTCGCGCAGCAGCGCGAGGAGCGGCTCGTCCGCGCCGCCGAACCACATCACGTCCTGCGCCAGCGAGCGGTGGTCGCCGAGGAAGCGCAGCAGCCGGCGCGCGGCGGCGGGCGTGGTGGCGACGAGGTCCGTGAGCTTCAGGACCTGCCGGGGCACGGCGCCCTGGGGCGAGAGGCTGCGCACGAGGTACACGTAGCCCTCCACGCCCGAGGCCCCCTCGACGACGTAGCCGTAGGCGGTGTCGTTGCGCGGCGAGCGCACGCGCCGCCAGATGTAGCCTCCGCGGTCCAGCCAGCCGTGGTGCCGGGCGGCGAAGCGCCGGTAGCACGCCTCCACCGCCGCGTCGTCGTCCGGGCGCAGGGGGCGCAGGGACAGCGAGCGTTCGCCCAGCTCCAGCGCGGCCGCGTCGACGTGGATTTCATGGCGCGCGCCGGCGACCTCGTAGCCCACGCGGCGGTAGAGCGGCTGGGTCGCGGGGTAGAGGACGGAGAGGGGGGCGCCCTCGTCGCGCATCTCGCGCAGGAAGCGGTGGAAGAGGCGGGTGGCGGCGCCGGCGCCCCGGTGGGCGGGAGCGACGCCCACGCCGCCCACGCCGATGAGGGGCACGGAGCGACCGCCCAGGAACTGACCCATGCGGATGAGGGTGAGCGTGGCGGCCACGTCGCCGTTCACGCGCAGGATGCGCAGGGAGGACTCGGAGAAGTTCTTGCGCACCACGGCCTCGGAGTCCGCGAGCGGCATGGCGAACGCCTGCGTGGTGATGTCCGCGATGGCGGCCAGTTCCTCTTCATCCCTCGGCGGTCCGTAGGCGTCCGTCTCCATCCCGCATCCCCTTGCTGGCGTCAGGCGGCGCAGCATGGCGCAGCGGATGGAGGCCAGGGAAGGCCGGGCGGAGCCGCTGTCGCTTCGTGGGCTTCGGGGCTGGCGGCGGGCCCGGGTTCTATACTTCGACGAACCGCCCCCCCACGATGCCGGTCCGTTCCAGGGCCTCCTTGAGGTGGCCAGCGACGATGATGGGCAGGAGGTATCCCCAGGGGCGGAAGACACCGGCGTCCCCCACCCTCGACGTGTCGATGCGCAGGCCGGAGACGACGTGGTACTCCCCCACCTTGTCGGGCCGTCCGTCCTCGGTCGTCCAGAGCCGCGCCTCTTCACAGGCGGCATCGTCGATACAGCGGATCACACGCATCACATTGAGCAGGGAGAAGGGCTCGGACTGCCCCTGGACGTCCACCGGGAAGAGCTGCACGTCATTCGGGGCCAGCTCGCGGAACACGGACGCGATGCGCGCGCTGACGATCGGCGTCCCAGCCACCGTCGTCTTGTCGAAGTCCAGCGTCTGACCGGGACGAGACAGCGGCACCCGCAGCGGCCCGGGGGCCGTGATGGGCTTCCCAGAGACGAACGCCCAGATGTCCGGAACCGTCTTCCCATCCAGGTCCGTGGGCTCCCGCAGATACCAGCGACCCGGAACATCGATGTCGAGGTCGAGCTCGAAGAAGCGTCGCGGCATGGTGGCTACCCCTGTGGGTTCTTCGTGACGAGCTTCCGCAGCCGGGTCCCCGCAGTCATGAGCTCTTTCGCGATCCTCGCCAGTTCATCAACCAATGCGGCCCTGCACTGCCCGGCGTCCTGGCATCCTTGAATGGCAAGTCGAGCCGGCGCAGCACCTCTGCATGGTACTCGCGAGGATGCGGTCCCCGATGCCCCTGGATGCGCACCTGATTCGCGACATCGGAGAGTTTCAGTCCAGCGCTCTGGAAGAGGTCTTCGAAGATGGGCGTCCAGGGACCGCCTGACTGCTCCGATACCTCGTTCTTGTCCGTGCAGATGTGATGCACCTCTCCATCAGGATCGCCCTGGATTCCGCCCCCAGGCCCCATGGCCACGGCCGCCACGGCCGTGGGAGCCAACGTGACGTTGAGCACTCCCGCAGACGACACGGAAATGGACCGCACCTCGCCGGCCAGTGCCCGAGACAACTGGAACCCACCCTCGACCTCCGCCCTCAGCGCCGCCTGCCGGAAGCCCGGCATCCGTGGCCCATGCGCGGCCATCGCGCTCCGGCCCCCGAGCGCCGTCATCGCGACGAGGACCAGCACCCGGGCTCCGTTGTCTCCCAGCACACGCCCGAAGCGATGCCCCGCCTCATTGAGGGCGGCCACGTCCCGCGCGTCCCGCGACTCCGCCATGAGCCGCAAGAAGGCCTGCCCCATGTTCCACACAGGCCCTGTGCCCAGATATGCGATGAGCGAGGCCGTCAGCACCACCGCGACCAGCTTGGTGATGGGCTCTGGCGCGACCAGCATCACCATCGCGGTGCCAATCATCGTCGTGACCATGGCCCGAAGCGCTGCGGGGTCCAGCAGGTCCTCCATCGCGTCCCAGACCGTATCGAGCGCGAAGGAGAGCGCCAGCATCCGCCGCTCCATTGGGTCCAGGGGGACGCCATCCGTCAAGCGGAGCGCCTGCCGACCTCGAACGCCATCGACGATGCCGCCCGCCGACGCGAGCAGGGAGTACCGGCCCTCCTCCCGAAACGCGACGTCCAGCTTCAGCTCGAGCACCAGTTGCGCGACCGCGTCCCGGAACGCCTCCTCGTCGATCCGGACCGGCTTCGTCTCCACCGGCGTATAGGCGATGGACCTGCCCCGCCCCGTGTCGAGGTGCACCACGCGCGTCGTCGCGCAGCCAGCCGTCAAGCACAGCAGCAAGGCCATCGCCCAGAGCTTCATGTGCCCTCCGCGACTCACGGATCCGACCTCACGTCCTGGCCAGTGCGGTTCTCCACGTGCACCTCGCTCAGCGCCCGCGTGGGCCCCGTGGCCTGGAGCCACAGCGCGACCCCGGCGGCGAGCGTCAGGACCGACCCCAGCCCCCACAGGATTCCCATGGCACCTCCCTCGGCTGCCGTGCGGACAACGGGCCCCGTCGTTCTAGCAGGTGCCTCCACGCCCCCGGCGCCAAGGACCGGACATCAGGCGGAAGCGAAAGGAGCCGGATTCCCTGGCTCCATCGCCACCGGATTCCCAGAAACGCTCGCCGCCGGCCCCCGCTCCTCGCCCGGCGTGCCTGGGCCCCTGGCTGTCGCGAGTCCCCGCCTGCTCCACCGCCTGCCACACGGGCGCCGGGCCCGCGCAGTGACCCCAAGCCGGGATGACGCAACGAAGACGACGCGTTCTCCACGCTGGGTGTGAGCTTCCGCCCTGCTCGGAAGCCCGGTGCCCCAGCAGGGTTGGATGGTGGATGGATCCACCTTGACGTTCCTCCCCGGAGCCCCCCTACCGTGCGTTACGCTGGACAATCTATGAGGAGCCCCCTGGACGACAGCCAGCCCCCTGCGTCCGCCAGCGGCGGCGACATCGCGTATGCGAGTCCCCAAGCGCCCCGCGACCCGAGCGCCCAGCTGCGCCTGTTCATCGACAGCGTGAAGGACTACGCCATCCTGACGCTGGACCCGGCGGGCCACATCATGAGCTGGAACACCGGCGCCGAGCGCATCAAGGGCTACACGTCCGCGGAGATCCTCGGCCAGCACTTCAGCCGCTTCTACCCGCCCGAGGACGTGGCCGCCGGCAAGCCCCAGCAGGACCTGGAGGTCGTCAACCGCGAGGGCCGCCTGGAGGAAGAGGGCTGGCGCGTCCGCAAGGACCTCAGCCTCTTCTGGGCCAACGTCGTCATCACCGCGATGCACGACCCGCAGGGCCAGCTCGTGGGCTACGGCCACGTGACGCGCGACTTCACCGAGCGCAAGCTCGTCCAGGAGCGCCTGCGGGAGAGCGAGGAGCGCTTCCGCCTGCTCGTCGAGCACATCCAGGACTACGCCATCTACATGCTCGACGCCGACGGCCGCGTCTCCACGTGGAACGCCGGCGCCGAGCGCATCAAGGGCTACACGTCCGCGGAGATCCTCGGCCAGCACTACAGCCGCTTCTTCCCCCCGGAGGACGTGGCGCGGGGCAAGCCCTGGCACGCCCTCCAGGTGGCCGCCCGCGAGGGCCACTTCGAGGAGGAGGCCTGGCGCGTCCGCAAGGACGGCAGCCTCTTCTGGGCCAGCGCCGTCATCACCGCCATGTTCGACCCGCAGGGCAAGCTCCGGGGCTTCGCCAAGGTGACGCGCGACATCACCCAGCGCAAGCAGACCCAGGAGCGGCGCGAGCTGGAGCTCTTGCGCGACGCCGTGCGCGCCCGCGACGAGTTCCTCTCCGTCGCCTCGCACGAGCTGAAGACGCCGCTCACCCCGTTGCAGCTCAAGCTCACGGCCCTGCTGCGCACCGTGGAGAACGACCCCTCCGCCACCCTGCCCGTGGAGCGCATCGCCCGGGACCTGGAGGTGGCCCGCCGGCAGGTGCGCAAGCTGTCCGACCTCATCGAGGACCTGCTGGACGTGTCGCGCATCAGCATGGGCCAGCTGCGGCTGGACCGGGCGCCCATGGACCTGGCCGCGCTCACGCGGGAGGTGGTGGCCCGCTACGCGCCCCAGTCCGCGCAGGTGGGCTGCGCCGTCACGCTGGACGCCACCACCCCCATCGAGGGCATCTGGGACCGCGCCCGGGTGGACCAGGTGGTCACCAACCTGCTCACCAACGCCCTCAAGTACGGCGCGGGCAAGCCCATCCACCTCCGCGTGCGGATGGACTCGGGGCTCGCCGTGCTGAGCGTGCGCGACGAGGGCATCGGCATCCCGCACGAGGACCAGCCCCGCGTCTTCGAGCGCTTCGTGCGCGCGGTCTCCGAGCGCAACTACGGCGGCCTGGGGCTGGGCCTCTTCATCACCCAGCAGATCGTCGAGGCCCACGGCGGCATCGTCCAGGTGCGCAGCATCCCCGGCCAGGGCGCGACCTTCACCGTGATGCTGCCCCCGGGCCCCATCGCCGAAGCGAACATCACCCCCGCGCCCGACGCTCCTCCCGAGCCGTGACGATGTAGCCCGCCCGGGGCTGGATGCCGTCCAGCAGCGGCCCCAGCAGCGCCAGCTGATCCGCCGTGGGCGTGCTGGGCGCGGAGCACTCCGGACAGACGCGCCGCACCAGCCGCTGCGCCAGCACCGCGAGCAGCGCCTCCGCGATGTCGCCGTCCTCCAGCTTCAGCCCGCGCAGGCGGCTCACCGCGCCAATGGCGTCCGCCGTGTGCAGCGTGCCCAGCACCACGTGCCCCGTGGACGCCGCCATCAGCGCGGTGCTGCCCGTCTCCAGGTCGCGGATCTCCCCCACCAGCATCACGTTGGGGTCCTGCCGCAAGAGCGCGCGCAGCAGCGTCAGGTGCGGCATCTGCGGCGACACCTGCTTCTGGTTCACCTTGGGGACCACGTACTCGATGGGGTCCTCCGCGGTGATGATCTTCTTGCGCCCGTCGTTGAGCCGCGCCAGCGCCGCGTACAACGTCGTCGTCTTGCCGCTGCCCGTGGGGCCCGTCACCAGCACCAGCCCCTCCGGGTTGCCCAAGAGCCGCAGCGCGGTGGCCTGCACCTCCGGCGTCATCCCCAGCCGCTCCACCGGCACCAGGCCCACCGTGGCGTCCAGCAGGCGGATGACCACGTCCTCGCCCGCCGGGGAGGGCACCACGCTCACGCGGAAGTCCACGAACTTCCGCCCCGCCTCGCTCTCGTGGAGCGCCCGCAGGCGGCCGTCCTGGGGCCGGCGCTTCTCCGCGATGTCCAGCCCCGCCATCACCTTGATGCGGCTCACCACCTCCGGCAGCGAGGCCGGGGAGATGTCCGTGTACATGTGGTGGAGGATGCCGTCGATGCGGTAGCGCAGGTCCACGTCGTCCGTGTAGCTCTCCAGGTGGATGTCGGAGGCCTGCTGCGCCACCGCCACCGCGAGCACGTGGCTCACCAGCTCCACCGCCGTGGGGTGGCGCGACAGCGGCGCGCCCGCCTTCAGCACCACGTCCACCGACGCGGGCGCGCCCGCGCCGAAGCCCACCTCCAGCGCGGAGTCGATTTCGTAGCGGTTGAGCCGCACCGGGCGCACCGGCCGGCACAGGAAGTCCTCGATGCGGCGGCGCACGGACACGTCCTCGGGGTCCAGCATCGCCACCATCACGGCCTCCCTGTCGTTGGCCGCGTCCACCTTCCCCATCACCGCGACGCCCAGGCGCCGGCAGAAGGACTCCGGGAGCAGGCGCAGCGAGTCGCGGTCCAGGGTGAACTGGGGCAGTTCGGAGAACGGGGGCACGTCCGGGAGAGCCATGACCCGCCGGATTATCACGGCGCCCCTCGCGTCCAGCCAGGGCTGCTATCCTCCCCGGCATGTCGCGGCCTCCCGCGGACCCTCCCGCCATGCCGTCGCTGCTGGTGTTCGCCGTGGCGGTGCTGCTGTTCGGCTCGCCGCTGCGCCGGCTGTGGCTGGCCGAGGGGGCCCCCGCCGCGCTCCCCTTCCTCGTGTGGCTGGGCGTCATCGCCCTGGGCGGCTGGGTGGCGCACCGGAGCCTGCGCCCATGACGCTGGGGCTGGGCCCGCTCGTCATCGCCTCCGTGGCCTACCTGGGCGCGCTGTTCCTGGTGGCCTACGCGGCGGAGCGGGGCCACATCCCGCCCCGCATCACCCAGCACCCGCTCACGTACGCGCTGGCCCTGGGCGTGTACGCCACGTCCTGGTCCTACTTCGGCAGCGTGGGCTACGCGGCCCGCCACGGCTTCCGCTACCTGGGCATCTACCTGGGCCTCACGCTCGCGTGCCTGCTCGCCCCCGTGCTGTGGCGCCCGCTGCTGCGGCTGACGCGGGAGCGGCAGCTCACCTCGCTCGCGGACCTGCTCGCCTTCCGCTACCCCGGCCAGGCCACGGGCACGGCGGTGACGCTGTTCGCGCTGGCCGGCAGCATGCCCTACCTGGCGCTCCAGCTCCGCGCCGTCGTGGAGTCCGCGCGCATCCTGAGCCCCGCCGCGGCCCCGGCGCTGGTGGGGACGGGCTTCTGCGGCGTGCTCATCGTCTTCTCGCTCCTCTTCGGCGCCCGCCACCCCGCCCCGCGCGAACGCCATGAGGGGCTGATGCTGGCCATCGCCTTCGAGTCCGGCGTGAAGCTGCTGGCGCTGCTCGTCGTCGCGGGCTGGTGCGTGGTGTCCGTCTTCGGCGGGGTGGGCGGGCTCGACGACTGGCTCACGCGCCACCCGGAGGCGGTGGAGGCCCTCCAGCGCCCCGCGCGCGACGCGTCCTGGGCGCCGCTGCTGGTGCTCTCCACCATCGCCGCCTTCCTCACGCCCCGGCAGTACCACGTGGCCTTCACGGAGGCGCCGGAGCGCGACGGGCTGGCCACCGTCGCGTGGGCCTACCCGCTGCTGATGCTGCTCATCAACGTGGCGGTGCCCGTGCTGCTGTGGTCCGGGGAGGCGCTCGGCCTGCCCTGGCCCGCGGACTTCCACGTCCTCTCCGTGCCCGCCGCGAAGGGCGCCCCGCTGCTGGCGCTCATCGCCTTCCTGGGCGGCGTGTCCGCGGCGAGCGCGATGGTCATCGTCACCACGCTGGCGCTCGCGCCCATGTGCCTCACGCACCTGGTGCTGCCGCTGGGCACCGCGCGCGGCCGGGACGACCTCTACGGGTGGCTGCTCTGGGCCCGGCGCGTGCTCATCGCCGCCGTCATCCTCGCGGGCTACGGCTTCTACCTGCTGCTGGACACCCGCGAGACGGGCCTGGTGGACCTGGGGCTCGTGTCCTTCGTGGCCACCGCGCAGTTCGCGCCGGGCGTGCTGGGGCTCCTGACGTGGCCCAAGGCCACGCGCGCGGGGCTGCTCGCGGGCCTCTTCGCGGGCGGGGCGACGTGGGCCTTCACGCTGCTGGCCCCGCTGTGGGAGCCGCCCGCGCTGGTGGCGTGGACCCACCAGCTCTCCGAGGCGCTGGGCTTCAGCGCGGACGAGCCCTGGGGCTTCGCCACCTTCACCTCGCTGACCCTCAACGGGCTGTGCTTCGTGGCGGTGTCGCTCGTCACGCGCCAGTCCGTGGAGGAGCAGGAGGCCGCGCGGGTGTGCGCGCGCGAGGCGCCGGGGCTCGCGGAGGGCAGCGTGGCGGCCAGCTCGCCCGACGAGTTCCGCCGGCAGTTGGAGCCCGTGCTGGGCGCGCAGGTGGCCGCCGCGGAGGTGGACCGCGCGCGCGAGGCGCTGGAGCTGTCGCCCGACGAGCGCCGCCCCGCGGAGCTGCGCCGCCTGCGCGACGGCGTGGAGCGCAACCTCTCCGGACTCATCGGCCCGGTGCTGGCGCGGCTCGCGGTGGGCGAGGCGCTGCGGCTGGACCCCGGCGCGCGCACGGCCCTGGCGGATCAGCTGCGCTTCGTGGAGGAGCGGCTGCGCGACGCGCGCGACATGCGCGGCCCCTTGCGCGAGCTGGAGGTCGTGCGCCGCTACCTCTACCGCATCCTGGAGGACCTGCCCCTGGGCGTGTGCGCCATGGGCCCGGACGGCGAGGTCGTCATCTGGAACGCCGCGCTGGAGGCGCTGTCGGGCGTGCCCATGGACGCCGCGCGGGGCCAGCCGCTCGCGCGCCTGCCGGAGCCGTGGGGGCCCCTGTTCGCGGAGCTCGCGCGGGCGCCCCAAGGCGACGACGAGGCGCGCGTGGCGGTGGGCGGCAGGCCCCGCTCGCTGCGCCTGCACCGCTCGCGGCTGGCGCCCTCGGACGGCGCGAGCACCGGGGAGGCGGGCATCACGTTCCTGGTGGAGGACTGGACGGAGCGCAAGGCGGTGGATGCGCGGCTCGCGCACCAGGACCGGCTCGCGTCGCTGGGCCGGGTGGCGGCGGGCGTGGCGCATGAGATTGGCAACCCGCTCACCGCCATCGCCAGCATCAGCCAGAACCTCAAGTACGAGCTGGAGGACCCGGAGGCCGTGCGCGAGCGCGTGGGGCTCATCCTCCAGCAGTGCCGCCGCATCGACGCCATCGTGCGGGCGCTCGTGGGCTTCGGCCACGCGGGCACCGTCGGCGGCGAGTCCCGGCCCTTCACGCGCGTGGCGGTGGGCCCGCTGCTCGCGGAGGCCGCGCAGTTGGCCCGGCTGTCGCGCAAGGGGCGCGACGTGGCGTGCGCGCACCAGAGCCCGGAGGGGCTGGACGTGCGCGGCGACGCGCAGCGGCTGGAGCAGGTGCTGGTGAACCTCTTGACCAACGCCATCGACGCGTCGCCCGCGGGCTCGCGCGTGGACCTGTTGGCGGAAGCCTCGGGAGACCAGGTGCGCATCCAGGTGGAGGACCGGGGGCACGGCATCGCCCCGGAGCTGTCGCAGCGCATCTTCGAGCCGTTCTTCACCACCAAGCAGCCCGGCGAAGGCACCGGCCTGGGCCTCACGCTGGCGGAGGGCATCGTGCGCGAGCACGGCGGCACGCTGCACATCGAGGGCCTCCACGACGGCGGCACCCGCGTGACGCTCAGCCTGCCCCGCGCGGACGCACTGAAGCAGGAGGCCTCCGCTTGAGCCGCATCCTGGTCATCGAGGACGAGCCCATCATCCGCACGGAGCTGCGCCGGCTGCTCACCCGCGCGGGCCACGACGTGGCGGAAGCGGGCGCGGTGCCGGAGGCCGCCGCCGAGCACGCGCTGGACGCCTTCGACCTGGTCCTCTCCGACCTGCGCCTGCCCGGGCCGCCGGGCACGGACATCATCGCGCTGTGTCCGGGCGTGCCGGTGCTCATCATGACCAGCTTCGCCACGGTGAAGTCCGCCGTGGACGCGATGAAGCTGGGCGCGGTGGACTACATCGCGAAGCCCTTCGACCACGACGAGTTGCTGCTCCAGGTGGAGCGCGTGCTGCGCGAGGGCCGCCTCACCCGCCAGAACGCCGCCCTCAAGCGCGAGGTGGAGCAGACCTGGTCTCCCGGCGGCATGGTGGGCAGCTCCCCCGCCATGCGCGACGTGTTCGAGCGCGTGCGCAAGGTGGCCCCGTCCGCCGCCACCGTGCTGGTGCTGGGCGAGTCCGGCACCGGCAAGGAGCTGGTGGCCCGCGCCGTCCACGCGCAGAGCCCGCGCGCGGAAGGGCCCCTGGTCGCGGTCAACTGCGCCGCCATCCCCGAGGGCCTCTTGGAGAGCGAGCTGTTCGGCCACGAGAAGGGCGCGTTCACCGGCGCGCAGGTCGCGCACGCGGGCCTGGTGGAGGCCGCGCACGGCGGCACCCTCTTCCTGGACGAAATCGGAGAGCTGCCCGCGCCCGCGCAGGCGCGCCTGCTGCGCATGCTCCAGGACGGCGAGGTGCGGCGGGTGGGCGCCACGCGCTCGCGCAAGGTGGACGTGCGCATCCTCGCGGCCACGCACCGCGACCTGCCCCGCCGCGTGCAGGAGGGGCTGTTCCGCCAGGACCTCTACTTCCGCCTGCGCGTCGTGGAGATCCGCCTGCCGCCCTTGCGCGAGCGCGGCGAGGACGTGCCCGCGCTGGCGAAGCACCTGCTGGAGCGGGCCTGCCGCCGGCTGGGGCGCCCGCCCGCGTCGCTGTCCCCAGACGCGCTGGCGGCCATCGCGCAGCACCCGTGGCCGGGCAACGTGCGCGAGCTGGAGAACGCCATCGAACGCGCGGTCATCCTCGCGGACGGGCCGCTCATCACCGCCGACCTGCTGGCGCTGGAGCCGCCCGGCGGACCGGGCGTGGACGGAGGCCCGCCCCCGCTGGAGGAGGCGGACTTCCCGCCCGTCCCGGCCAGCGAGGACCCGCGCTCGCCGGACTCCATGGAGGAGTACTTCCGCCGCTTCGTGATGGAGCACCAGGACCGCATGGGAGAGACGGAGCTGGCGCGCCGGCTGGGCATCAGCCGCAAGACGCTCTGGGAGAAGCGCCAGCGGCTGGGCATCCCCCGCACCCGCGCCTGAGGCTTCGACGCGTCGACCCGACAGGCGCTTCGACGCGTCGAGCTCCGTCGAAGGCCCGGGCCCGCGCCGCACTCCAGAGGGAGCGGCCCCAGGCACGGCGGTTGCTCATGGGTCCTGGCATCCACCGGCACACGAAAGCCAACCCCCGGTGGCCCAGGAGAACAACACCATGTGCAGCCCCACCCGCCTCGGCCTCGATGGTCAGCCGCTGTCCGGCTTCGACACCCGCCTCTCCCCCGACACGGCGCGCACCACCGCGAAGGTCGGCGCGCCGCAGTCCACGCAGCAGACCGCCAACGCCGTGGTCGTCAACCACTGGGGCGCCACCCTCACCAACGTGACGCTGCGCCACCGCTACAGCAACAACCCTGAGTACCAGCAGCAGGGCAACTGGTCCTCGCTGGCGGAGAACGCGACCAGCTCCTCGTTCCAGGTCATCTACTGGACCGGCGCCGTCGGCCACGACTACTGGTGGATCCAGTTCCAGGACGCCAACGGGAAGATCTGGCAGTGCAAGCAGAACTTCTACTGCACGCTCTCCACCCCCGACGCGGGCAACACGCTCTACTTCTTCGTCAACGGCTCCGCGGAAGAGATGCAGTGCCAGTTCGTCAGCACCCAGTGCAACGTCTCCCTCTACGAGTCGTAGGACGCCAGGGAGGCCGGGCCCCGGCCGCTGGCCTGTTCCTCCCTGTCCTGCCGGGGGCGCGTGCGCAGCTTCCACTGCGACACGCCCCCCGGGGGGCCCAGAAGAGGAGCGCGCATGGCCGGCATCTCCCTGTTCCGCGAAGTCACCGCCCCGTGGGGCCGGCGCGCCCGGAGGCTGCGGCTGGAGCGCGCCGCGCGCAGCTACCTGCGCCGCCCGCGCATGAACCTGTCGCCGAAGGCCACGGACGTGGAGACGGCCACGCGCCGCTTCCTGCTCTACTTCATGCTGCCCGCCTGGCTCATCCCAGGCGTGGTGGACTGGGTGTGGCACAGGAAGACGGACATCGAGCACACCAGCGGCGCGGGCGAGTCCCTCATCCACTGCCTGATGATGTCCGAGGTCGGCGTGCCCGTGGTGATGGGGCTGGTGCTGGAGATCAACCCGCTCACGCTCTCCCTCATGCTGGGCCACTCGCTGGTGCACGAGGCCACCGCCTTCTGGGACGTGGCCTACGCCACGAACCACCAGCGTCAGGTGCTCCCGCGCGAGCAGCACACGCACAGCTTCCTGGAGGTGCTCCCCTTCATGGCCGTGTCGTCGATGATCTGCCTGCACTGGGACCAGTTCCTCGCCATCTGGGGCGCGGGCGGCCGCAGGGGGAAGTGGCGCCTGCGGCTCAAGAAGGAGCGGCTGCCGGGCGGCTACCTGAAGGGCATCCTCGGCGCCATCGTGGCCACGCTCGCGCTGCCCTACGCCAACGAGCTGTGGCGCTGCGTTCGCGCGCAGCGCCGGGGCGAAGCCCAGACGCCCTGGCGGCTGGCGAAGCAGTCCCCCGTCACCGTCCCGGACTCCCTCCCGCCCCAGCCCACGCCGCCCGCGCGCACGCTCGCCGCGCCGCATTGAGCTGCGGAGCACCGCCCTCCGTCCCCCGCCGAGTCGCCGTTGCGGCACCGGAGACTTGCGCTTGCCTTAATTGCAACTCAATTGCTATAGTTACGTCGACTCATGAGGACCCGTCTCCCATGGCATCGGCGTCTCGGAGCGGGGCTCCTAGCGGCCGCATGGCTGCTCGTGCCCCTGCTGGCGCTGCTGCACGGGTCGCATGCCCACCGCTTCTGTGCCGCGCACGGGACGTTCGAGGAGGCGGCACCCGCCGCGGGTGACGAGCGTGAGCTATCGGTGGGGGACACCGCCGGACCGCGCGTCCTGAACGCCGCGAGCGAGGACTTCGCGGAGGGGCACGAGGAGTGCCCGCTGCTCGGTGCCTGGGCGCGTCAGGGGCTGCCAGGGCCAGGCCCGGCCTGCGTGGACGGGGGCGCCTCCGTGGCGGTGTCGCGGGACATGGGCCTGTCATGGGTGCCGCCCCAGGTCACGATGCTGGCCGTCGCGCCGAAGGGCTCGCCTCCCCGCGCGTAGTCACCGTCGTGCTTTCGCTCAGCGCGGTGCGCTGGCGCCCCCGCGCGCCTGCTCTCGCGTTGCAACCTGACCACGCCAGGAAGGACTCGCGCCATGCCCAAGGGCAACCGCACCATCATCCATCTCGTCTCAACGGCGAACACCGGCTACTTCTACACAACGACGAAGAACAAGCGGAAGTCGCAGGAGAAGCTCCAGCTCAAGAAGTACGATCCGCGCGTCCGCAAGCACGTGCTCTTCGTGGAGGGCAAGCCATGAGGGCCCTGGAGGCTCGGGCCCGACTCGCGGGCGGCGGCGCCGCGCCGGGCCGCGTGCATGAGCGGCGCGCGGAGCCATCCACGGGCCGGGGGCAGGCGCGGACCGCGGACGCCGCTCCCTGGAGAGCGGTGGCGTGATGCGCCCCGCCCTGTCACGGCCCTCCGTGGAAGAGGCTCCTTCCGGCGCGCACCGCTTCGTGTGGTCGCCCGAGGATCTCACCGACATCTACCGCGACGGCGTCAACCTCTGTGTCTGGCGCCGGGGGCTCGACAGCCAGTTGTCGGCCTGGCTCATGCGGCTGGCCGAGGGGCCGCCACTGGACATCGTCGCGCGCGTGCGCGGCGACGCCCTGGACCTGCGCGGCTGGCTGCCGGAGCTGCCCGGAGGCCCGCTGTTCGACGCGTGGGTGGAGGACCTGAACTTCCTCCTGCGGCTCTACGTCGACCTGCTGGGCGCCGACGCGCTCGGCGTGCGGCTGCACACGCTGGCTCGGGACATGTGCCCGCGCTTCCACGTGGACCGGGTGGGGGTGCGGCTGCTGTGCACCTATGCGGGCCCCGCCACCGAGTGGCTGGAGAACGCCCATGTCGTCCGAAGCGCGCTGGGCGTCACAGGCGAGGTGGCGCGTCCGCGAGCGCCCATCCAGTCCCTGGAGCGCTTCGACGTCGCGCTCCTCAAGGGCGAGGCGTGGCCCGGAAACACCGGCAACGGCGCCGTCCACCGCTCCCCCGCCATCGCGAAGGACGGGACGCGGCGCCTCCTTCTCTCCATCGAAGCGATTTGAGGAAACACGCATGTCCAAGGTCTGTCAGGTCACCGGCAAGGGGCCGCTCGTCGGCAACAACGTGTCTCACTCCAACAACAGGACGAAGCGGCGCTCCCTGCCGAATCTCCAGTGGCACCGCTTCTGGGTGCCCAGCCTCGACCGCTTCGTGCGGCTGCGTGTGAGCGCGCACGGGATGCGCATCATCAACCGGCGTGGCATCGACCGCGTCGTGAGCGAGCTGCGGGCCCAGGGCGTCAGGCTCTGACCCGCCTCTCCTCGACGCGCGTCACCGCGCGCGGCCTACCGGCCGTGGGGTTCGAGCGGGGGGAACGGAGCGCGGTCGCGCACGTAGCGGTCCAGCCAGTCCCCCACCAGGCGCTGCGTCTCCGCGGCGTGTTCGTTGAGCAGGTGGTCCCCGCCTTCGAAGAGCACGAGGCGGAAGGGCCGCCGGGCGGCGAGCAGGTGCTGGGCCATGGTCAGCGCCTCGTCCGGGGCCACGCGCCAGTCCGCCGTGCCCTGGAGGAGCAACAGGGGCGTGTGCGCGGGCAACAACTCCGCCCATCGGGAGGGAGAGCGGGCCTGGAGGAGGGAGGCGCGGTTGGCGGCGTAGCCCGGCACCTGCTTCGCCAGCACCTCGGTCTCCAGCTCCGGGCGCGCGGCCACCATGCGGAAGGCGTCCGTGGGCGCGGCCCCCACGACGGCGGCGGCGATGCGCTCCGTGCGCGCGAGCGTCAGGTAGGCCATCAGCGCGCCCCGACTCCACCCATACAAACCGATGCGCGACGCGTCCACGTCCGGCTGTCCTTCGAGCAGGGGGATGAGGTTGAGCACATCGCGCACGTCCGCGCCGCCGGCCTCGTCGTGCCCCTCCCCTCCGTGATTCCCGCGATACTCGGTGGCGACGACGACGTAGCCCCTCCGGGCCAGCACCGCGAACTCCATCAGGTTCCAGAAGAGGATGCGGCCCGCCTCGCCAAATCCGCCGCGCAGGTAGATGACGGCGGGGTGCTTCACCCTGGCTGGGCCGCCGCGGGGCCTCACCAGCACGCCCTTCACGCGCAGCCCGTCGCTCAGGTACTCCACCTTCTCGCACACCACCTCGGTGCCACCCACCAGCGCGTCATGCACCTGCCGCGTGAAGACGCGCTGGAACACCTCTGGCTGGAGCGCGGGCTCGCCCTCCCGCATGAAGGACACGAACTGCGCATACGTCCGGTGCAGGAGCTGACACGGCTGGCGCGCCACGAGCGCGCCGTCGCTGCGGGCCTCCGGGCTCGCCGGGCCCTGGGCCCGGGCCTCGCGACCTCCCCCCAGCAGCACGCACCCCACGGACACGGCGAGGACGATGGAATGCGGGAGCAACCTGGAGGGAGTCGGCATTCCTCCAGTTCACGCATCTCCCCAACAAATGCAATTCAATTTCAAATACATCCACCTCCGCCAAGGCTCGCGGTGGGGCCCGAGGTGGGCCGCGGCGCGCCCCCGCGCGAGGCTGCGACGCGGCGCCCCGCCTGGCGCTCCCACAGTCCCCCGACAAGCAACACGACGACGCCGCTCCAGGTGAGCACCGGGTCCTCGTCCCGAGCGTGCCCCATCGCCAGCAGCGCGCACCCCAGGATCGCGACCCACAGCGGCCCCCACTGGTGCCGGCGCCGCGCTTTCCAGAAGCTCGCCCCCAACGATACGCACACCGCGAGGACGAGCAGGATGTGATGGGTGGACTCGGTGAGCGTTACGCCTACGCCCAGCAGGGACAACACCTTCGCATACGTCGACAGGCAGGCCGGGCACACCGCGCACGCCAGGACTGGCGCCAGGGCTGCCCAGCGACTTCCCGGGAGCTCCTCCGGGCAGGAGCGCTCCGTCTCGTGGCGGCGGTGATGCGCGCAGTCACACACCGCCTTCTGGACGCGAGGAGAGGATGCTTCGGAATCAGCGAGGGGCGAGAGGGGCATCGGGAAGGGCAACGTGGGGATGGGCAGCGCGATTCCCGCTCCCCCATTTCGATGCATAAGCAACACAGTTACCGAAGCATCCAACTACCGGGAACCCCTCCCTCAGGGCGACCAGGTCCTCCCTGGTCGCCCGGGTGTCCGCCAACCGCGGCGCTTCGGTCGAGCGCCTACTGGCGTACCAGCTTGAACGCGGTGAGCGTGCCGTTGAAGCGGCCCAGGCCCGTGATGTCTCCACGGGCGTTGATGTCCTCGGCGCTCAGCAACGTCCACCCGCTGTTGGCCGGGAGCACGCTGTTGAGGTCGTGAATCTGCTCGCCGAGCCAGATGACGGCGGCCGCGGTCCCCAGGGTGGTATTGCCGTAGAACTGGCCCACGTAGCCCACGACCCATCCGTCCGCGTTGATGCCCTTGGCCTCGCTGTGGATGGCGGCGGGGAGGCTGGGCAGGGTGCCCAGGCCGCGGATGGTACCGTCGCTCCAGATGAACGCGTTGTAGAGCGGAGAGCCTCCGGAGGTGGCGCCCACGACGGCGGAGCCCACCACGGTGCCCGCGTCGTTCACGTCATATGCCTGGCTGGCACGCGTGACATCCAGTCCGCCCAGGTTCACGAGGGTGCCTCCCCGAGTCCACAGCGTGGCCCGCGTCACGCCCTGCGTGTTCTTGCTGTAACCCGCCACATCGCCGTGGCCATTGATGGCCCACGCGCGGGCCAGCGTGGTGTCCAGACCATCCAGTGAGCCCAGGTCCGTCATCGTCCCGTTCTCCCAGCGAAAGGCCCGACTGACGGTGCCGGTAGATGAGCTGCCCACGATGAGGCCGCTGTCGTTGATGTCGGTGGCCGTCGCGGAGGCGCCGCCCAGGGTGCCCAGGTCGGTCATCACGCTGGCCTCCCAGCGGAAGGCCCTCGGCGTGTCGTTGTCGCGCTCTCCCACGACCACGCCACTGGCGTTGATGCCGTAGGCACGACTGAAGGCGTTGCTGCCGGGCAGAGTGCCCAGCTCGGTGAGGGTGTCACCGCTCCAGTGATAGGCGATGAGCGGCGGAGGGTCCCCCGCCATCACGGCCGAGCGGACGTTGCCGACCACCGCCCCCGCGTCATTCAGCGCCTGGGCATAGCTGCCGGTGCCGCCGGGATGGCCAATCGGAACCAGCGTATAGGCAGGCAGCTCTGGGGGGACAGGAGGTGGCTCGGCGACGCAGGTGCCACCCTCCTCGGTGTAGCCCTCATCGCAGTGGCAGTGGTCGCCATGGGAATGGCCATGCTCACCGCAGTCGGGCGACGGCTCCACCGCGGGCACGCAGGTGCCGCCCTCCTCGGTGTAGCCGTCATCGCAGTGGCAGTGCTCATCGTGGGCATGGCCATGCTCGCCACAGTCGGGCGAGGGCTCCACCGCGGGCACGCAGGTGCCGCCCTCCTCGGTGTAGCCGTCATCGCAGTGGCAGTGGTCATCGTGGGCATGGCCATGCTCGCCACAGTCGGGCGAGGGCTCCTCCGCGGGCACGCAGGTGCCGCCCTCCTCCGTGTAGCCGTCGTCGCAGTGGCAGTGGTCGTCGTGCAGGTGTCCGTAGCCACCGCACTCGGTGGGCTGGGGGTCGTCAGAGGAGCCGCAGCCACCCAGGAGGATGGCCGTCGCGGCCAGGAAGGCCAGAGAGAGAGTTCGTAGGTGCATGGTGTGTCCCGGCACTGGGTGAGGAACGGAGCTGACGAAGGTCGCTACGCAGGGTCAGGACATACGCCATGGATACGAGTTATTGCAATCCAGATACATCAGCATCTTTTATTCAAAACGTGCACACGTGGCGCTGAAGCCGCGAGGCCGACGCGCGGTACGCCTCCGCGTGGCGCGGCTGATACGCCAGGCGAACGTGCGCGCTCGGTCCCGTCGTCGCTTCGCGGACCATCGACCCGCCCCGCCGCCACCCGGTGCCAGGGACCGGCCCCATGGACCTCCCCCACGCGGCCACGCCGGAGGAAACGAAACGTCACCCCGGTGTTACGACGCGGTGCACGAATCGTTACGGGGGGTAACGCCTTGTCACCTTCCGCCACATCCTGACGCGGCGAGCCAACCTCCAAGGTCCTGAAACCCGGAGTGCGCCCGGGTGGAACGGGCGTTGCTCAGGGGATGGGGAGCCATGTCCCCCGTCCTTCGTCCCCTGTCGCGGTTGTTGGCGCTCACGGCCCTGTTCACCGCGCTGCCGGCGGCGGCGGGGAAGATCCAGCTCGGCGAGGACACGGTCCTCAACATCAACGTGCTGCTCCAGCCGCAGATGCAGCTCGTCAAGGACGGCGCGCCCACGGGCGGCGTGGGCACGGACTTCTTCCTGCGCCGCGTGCGGCTGCTCGTCTTCGGCTCCATCACGAAGAAGCTGTCGTTCTTCATCGACACGGACCAGCCGAACTTCGGCAAGAACGGCGACTGGAGCCCCACCTTCTACGTCCAGGACGCCACGCTCGCGTACGAGTTCGCGGACAAGACGTGGGTGGAGGCGGGCTTCATCCTCGCGCCGCTGTCGCACCACTCGCTGCAGGGCGCCATCGCGCTCAACACGGTGGACTACCACGCCGACCTCATCCGCTACCCCCTGGGCGTGGGCAAGGTGTGGCGCGACGCGGGCCTCCAGGTGCGCGGCTTCGCGGGCCCCTGGACGTACCGCGCCGCCATCCTCAACGGCGTGGAGGGCGCGAAGCTGGAGAACGGCCAGGTGGTCAACGCGGACGACCTGCCGCGCTTCGTGGGCCACGCGCGCTACAACGTCTGGGGCCACGAGTCCGACCAGTTCCTGCGCGGCATCTACTTCACGGACCAGCCGATGCTGTCCTTCGGCGTGGGCGGGGACTACCAGTACGGCGCCATCGCCACCGCCTCCGGCGTGCACGACGCGGTGGCCCTGTCGGCGGACGTGTTCCTGGACATGCCCATGGGCGACGACCAGGAGCTCGTCTTCCAGGGCAACGTCTTCTCCTGGCAGCAGGGCTTCGACAACGCGCGCAGCGGCACCGGCTTCTTCGTGGAGCTGGGCTACCGCGTCGGCATCGTCGAGCCCGTCTTCACCACCGAGTACTTCAACGGGCGCGTGGCCGCGACGGACCTGCTCGCGTTCCGGCCCGGCCTCAACCTCTGGTTCCAGAAGCACACCTTCAACCTGAAGACGGAGCTGGCCGTGTCGCGTGCGGGAGACATCGCCCACGCGACCACGGGCATCACCGGCACCGCCCAGCTCCAGCTCTTCTACTGAGGACGCACGCCATGGCCACCGACCCGGATTCGCTCGTCCAGCCCAAGGAAGCCTTCCGCCGCACCGCGCACGTGCGGAGCCTGGAGGAGTACCAGCGCCTCTACCGCCTGAGCCTCGAGGCCCCGGACGCCTTCTGGGGTGAGCAGGCCCGGCAGCTCACCTGGTTCCACCCGCCGGAGTCCATCCGCGAGGTGAACGCGCAGGCCGCCGACTTCGCCTGGTTCGCGGGCGGCAAGCTCAACGTCGCCGTCAACTGCGTGGACCGCCACGCGAAGGCGCGCCCGGACAAGGCCGCCATCCTCTGGGCCAGGAACACGCCCGGCGAGTACGAGACCATCACCTTCCGCGACCTCGCCCACCACGTGAACCGGCTGGCCAACGTGCTCAAGGCGCACGGCGTGCGGAAGGGCGACCGCGTCATCATCTACCTGCCGATGATTCCAGAGCTGGTGTACTCGCTGCTCGCGTGCGCGCGCGTCGGCGCGGTGCACTCGGTGGTGTTCGCCGGCTTCTCCGCGGACTCGCTGCGCGAGCGCGTGCTGGACTCCGGCGCGAAGGTGGTCATCACCGCCAACGAGGGCCCGCGCGGCCCCAAGAGCGTGGCCACCAAGGCCATCACCGACGAGGCCCTGGAGGGCCTGTCCCAGGTGACGTCCGTGCTCGTCGCGCGCCGCACGCCCCGGGACGTGCCCATGCGCGAGGGGCGCGACCACTGGCTGGACGTGGAGGCCCGGAAGCACCGGGGCGTCTGCCCCGCCGAGTGGATGGACGCGGAGGACCCGCTCTTCATCCTCTACACCTCCGGCTCCACCGGGAAGCCCAAGGGCGTGCTGCACACGACGGGCGGCTACCTCGTCTACGCGAACACGACCTTCCGCTACATCTTCGACGCGCAGCCGGACGACGTGCACTTCTGCACCGCGGACGTGGGCTGGGTGACGGGCCACTCGTACCTCGTCTACGGCCCGCTCAGCACCGGCACCACCACCGTCCTCTTCGAGTCCACCCCGACGTGGCCGGACGCGAGCCGCCTCTGGCAGGTGGTGGACGACCTGAAGGCCACCACGCTCTACACCGCGCCCACCGCGCTGCGCTCGCTGATCAAGGAGGGCGACGGCTTCGTCACGAAGGCGTCCCGCAGGTCGCTGCGCCTGCTGGGCAGCGTGGGCGAGCCCATCAACCCGGAGGTCTGGCGCTGGTTCCACGACGTGGTGGGCGAGGGCCGCTGTCCCGTGGTGGACACCTGGTGGCAGACGGAGACGGGCGGCATCCTCATCGCCCCGCTGCCGGGCGCGACGCCGTGCAAGCCCGGCAGCGCCACCCTGCCCTTCTTCGGCGTGGAGCCGGTGCTGGTGGATGAGGAGGGACGGAAGCTGGAGGGCAACGGCGTCAGCGGCAACCTGTGCCTCGCGCGCTCGTGGCCGGGCCAGGCGCGCACGCTGTACGGCCACCACTCGCGCTTCGTGGAGACGTACTACGCGCGCTTCCCGCCGCTGTACTTCACCGGCGACGGCTGCCGCCGCGACGAGGACGGCTACTACTGGATCACCGGCCGCGTGGACGACGTGCTCAACGTGTCCGGCCACCGCCTGGGCACCGCGGAGGTGGAGAGCGCGCTCGTCGCGCACGAGGCCGTCGCCGAGGCCGCGGTGGTGGGCTTCCCGCACGACCTCAAGGGCACGGGCGTGTGCGCCTTCGTCACGGTGAAGCCGGACTTCGTGCGCACCCCGGACGAGAAGATGGTGGGCACGCTGCGCGAGCAGGTGCGGCACGTGATTGGCCCCATCGCCACGCCGGACCGGGTGGTGCTGGTGTCGGGCCTGCCCAAGACGCGCTCCGGGAAGATCCTGCGCCGCATGCTCCGCAAGATCGCCGGCGGCGAGACGGAGAACCTGGGTGACGCGACCACGCTCGCGGACCCCGCCGTGCTGGAGGAGCTGCTGACCAAGGGCCTGCCGCCCGCCCCCCGCCGCTGAGGCACTTCGCAAGGAGGAGCACCGATGCACGGCAATTCCAAGGACGAGGCGTTGAGGGCGCTGGCCGCGAGGCGCTGGCGGGTGGCCGGCGCGCTGACGGTGGCGATGCTGGTGGCCTACCTGGGCTTCATCCTGCTGGTGGCCTTCAACCGGCCGCTGATGGGGCACCAGCTCGTGCCGGGGCTGTCCATCGGCATCGTGCTGGGGGCGCTGACCATCCTCTTCGCCTGGGTGTTGACGGGCATCTACATGAGCTGGGCCAACCGCAAGTACGACAGCGCGCTCGACGAGCTGCGCCGCTGAGAGGCCACCCATGAACCCCACGACCGCGGGCACGCAGATTGGCCAGCCCAACACCACGGCCATCGTCTTCTTCCTCCTCTTCGTCAGCATCACGCTGGCCATCACGTACTGGGCGGCGCGCAGGACGAAGACGACGTCCGAGTTCTTCGCCGCGGGCGGCGGCATCAGCGCGGGGCAGAACGGCTTCGCGCTGGCCGGCGACTTCATGAGCGCCGCCAGCTTCCTGGGCATCGCGGGGCTGGTGGCCACGTCCGGCTTCGACGGGCTCATCTACTCCGTGGGCTGGCTGGTGGGCTGGCCGGTGGTGACCTTCCTGGTCGCGGAGCCCCTGCGCAACCTGGGCAGGTACACCTTCGCGGACGTGGTGGCCTACCGCCTGAAGCAGACCCCGGTGCGGCTGTCCGCCGCCGTGGGCACGCTCACCGTCGTCGTCTTCTACCTGATCGCCCAGATGGTGGGCGCGGGCAACCTCATCCGCCTGCTCTTCGGCCTCTCCTATGAGACGGCCGTGGTCATCGTGGGCGCGGTGATGATCCTCTACGTGCTCTTCGGAGGGATGATCGCCACGACGTGGGTGCAGATCGTCAAGGCGGTGCTGCTGCTGGGCGGCGCGACGGCGCTGGCGGTGTCGGTGCTGTGGCGGTTCGGCTTCAGCCCCTCCGCCCTCTTCAGCGAGGCGGTGAACCGCTACGGCCCGGAGGCGCTGGCGCCGGGCAAGCTGGTGTCCAACCCGCTGGAGACCCTCTCCCTGGGCCTGGCGCTGATGTTCGGGACGGCGGGGCTGCCGCACATCCTGATGCGCTTCTACACGGTGCCCAACGCGAAGGCGGCGCGCACCAGCGTGTTCTACGCCACGGGCCTCATCGGCTTCTTCTACCTGGTGACGTTCATCCTGGGCTTCGGCGCGTCCGTGCTGGTGGGCCGCCAGGCCATCGTGGCCGTGGACAAGGGCGGCAACATGGCGGCGCCCATGCTGGCGGAGGCCGTGGGCGGCACGGGCTTCCTGGGCTTCATCTCCGCGGTGTCCTTCGCCACCATCCTCGCGGTGGTGGCGGGCCTGACGCTGTCGGGCGCGGCGGCGCTGTCCCACGACCTGTGGTCCAGCGTGGTGCGCAAGGGCCACGCGCCGGAGGCGGAGCAGCTCAAGGTGGCCCGCATCGCCAGCCTGGCGCTGGGCATCCTGGCCATCATCCTGGGCGTCATCTTCAAGAACCAGAACGTGGCCTTCATGGTGGGGCTGGCGTTCGCCATCGCGGCGAGCGCGAACTTCCCCGCGCTGCTCCTGTCCATGCTGTGGAGGGGCTTCACCACCCGGGGCGCGGTGGCCAGCATGCTCACCGGGTCCATCAGCGCGGTGCTGCTCATCTTCCTGTCGCCCACGGTGCAGGTGGAGCTGCTGGGCCACGCGTCCGCGCTCTTCCCGCTGAAGAACCCGGGGCTCGTCACCATCCCCCTGTCCTTCGTGGTGGGCTGGGGGGTGTCGCTGCTGGCGCCGGAGCCGGAGGCCGCGGCGCGGTTCGCGGAGGTGGAGCACCGCATGCACGTGGGCGCGGCGGTGGCGCCGCCCCCGGTGACGGTCCCCACGGGCGTGGCGGGCGCGGTGCCCCCCGGCATCCCGGAGGCGCCGCAAAAAGTTTGAGGCTGCTCGGCCGTCCTCCACGGTCTCTTCCTCGGCGTGGAGGACAGGGCGGAACCCGGGAGTTTCCAAAGGGGCTCGGGTTCCGCCTTTCTTTTTCCCCTGGCTACCTCCCGCGCGTGAGCGGGAGCACGTCCTGCACCAGGTGGACGAGCACCTTGCCGGGCTCCTCCTCGTGCACCATGTGCGCGGAGTCCTCGAACCAGACGAGCTTCTTGGACGGCGCCTGGACGGTGGCGTACCAGGACGCCAGCAGCCGCGCGGACGTGGTCCGGTCGTGCCGGCCGTGGAAGAAGACGACGGGCACGGCGAAGCGGTTCGCCTTGAGGAGGCTCAGCCGGGTGATGGGCTCCCAGAACGCCGCGATGCTCAGGTCCAGGCCCGCGGCGCGCGCCTGCATGTCCTTGTCGGTGACGTCCGGGCTGTAGCGCCACACCTCCGCGCCGTGCCAGTCCGGCGCGCGCCAGCCGTGGTTTTCATAGTGCATGAGCCAGCGGCGCTCCGTGGGCAGGTGGGCCAGCGTGCGCGCGGGGTCCTTGGGGTCCGGGTACGGGGCCATGGCCTCCAGGTCCGCGATGGCCTTCTGGTTGCCCTCCGCGCGCGCGGCCTGGAGCGTGGCCTCGTAGCCCAGGGCCTCGTTCCGCGGCAGGTCCACCACCTGGCCGATGCCCACGTAGGCGTCGAACCAGTCCGGGTGCTTCTGCACGAGCCGCACGCCCAGCACCGTGCCCCAGCTGTGGCCCACGAGCACGATGCGCTTCTTGCCGTACGTCTTGCGCAGGTACGCGGCGACCTCCTCCGCGTCCGCGACCATGCGGTCCACGGTCAGGGTGGGCTTCACCTTGTCCGCCGGGGTGAGCGCGTACGTCTTCCCCGCGCCGCGCTGGTCCCAGTGGGCGACGGTGAAGTACTCCTCCCACTCCCCCTGGTAGAAGTACGCGGTGGGCAGCGAGGTGTAGGCCGGTCCGCCGTGCAGGAAGAGCAGCAGCGGGCTGTCCTTGTGGCGCCCCCGCACCGAGATCCACTGGTCGATGCCGCCGATGCGCACGGCCTCCGCCTTCTCGATGCCGTCGGTGAGCACGCTGCGGCGGGCCTCGCGCATCACCGCCTGGGGCGTGGGAGGCGCCTCCTCCGCGGCGGCCGGGAGGGCCGTGAGCGACAGCCCCAGGAGGGCCAGGCGGGCGCGCTTCGAGGGTTCTTTCGGGGTTCGCATGCCCCTTGAACGAACGACCCCCGCGCCCATTTCCCGGGCGGCGCCCGCGCGTCCTCGACGGCGGAGGGATTGCGCCTAAGCTGCACGGCCTGTGAACCGGCCCTCCGAACAGAGCCCCCCGAGCGGCCTCCGCGCCCGCCTGCACACGGTCATCTTCGAAGCGGACACCCCGGCGGGCAAGGCGTTCGACGTGGCCCTCCTGTGGGCCATCGTGTTCAGCGTGGGCTCGGTGATGCTGGAGAGCGTCGCGCAGGTGCGGGCGGGCTACGGCCACTGGCTGCACACCGCCGAGTGGGTCTTCACCATCCTCTTCGCGCTGGAGTACGTGCTGCGGCTCATCGCGGTGCGCCACCCGCTGCACTACGCGCGCAGCTTCTTCGGCGTCGTGGACCTGATGGCGCTGTTGCCGTCGTTCCTGAGCGTGCTGCTCCCCGGCGCCCAGACGCTGCTGGTCATCCGCGTGCTGCGCCTGCTGCGCGTCTTCCGCATCCTCAAGCTGGGGCACCTCCTGGGTCAGGCGGAGGTGCTGCTCACGGCGCTGCGCGCGAGCCGGCCCAAGATCATCGTCTTCCTGGGCACGGTGCTGAGCATCGACGTCATCATGGGCGCGGTGATGTACATGGTGGAGGGCGAGGCGCACGGCTTCGACAGCATCCCCCGGTCCATGTACTGGGCCATCGTGACGATGACGACGGTGGGCTTCGGGGACATCACGCCCAAGACGGTGACGGGGCAGCTCTTCGCGTCCATCCTGATGGTGATGGGCTACGGCATCATCGCGGTGCCCACGGGCATCGTGTCGGTGGAGCTCGCCGCCGCCACGCGTCAGCCCCTGAACACCCAGGCGTGCCCCGGCTGTGGCGCACAGGGTCATGACCTGGATGCGCGCTATTGCAAACGCTGCGGCACGGCTTTGGACTGGGCCCCCTCGCGGCCGCCCGGGTGAATCTGCCTAGGATGGCCGCGCATGGCCCGCGCCATCGACACGCCCGAGCTGGACGAGGAGCTGCTGGTCCACCGGTTCCCCGGCCTCGACCGCAAGGCCGTGGGCGCGTTCTACACGCCCGCGCCCATCGTGGAGCGCACGCTCGCGCTCGCGCTGGCGCACGTGGGCGACAGGCCGCTCACGGTGGTGGACCCGGCCTGTGGCGCCGGGGCCTTCCTCGCCGCCGCCGCGAGGCACCGCCCGGACGCGCAGCTGCGCGGCCTGGAGCTGGACGGCGGCGTCGCGCGCCTGTGTCAGGCCCGCGTGCCGGGCGCGGACGTGCGCGTGGGGGACGCGCTCCGGGACGGGCTGGAGCCGCTGCTCGCCGGGACGCCGGAGGGGCACGCGGAGCTGTGGGTGGGCAACCCGCCCTACAACGGCACGTCCGCGGTGCTGAAGGACGCGGCCTGCTACGCGCGGCTGCGCGCCCTGGTGCCCCTGGAGATGCCACCGGGCACGAGCCTCCGGGACGACTTCGCGTTCTTCCTCCTCGTCGCCATGAAGCGGCTGACGGCCCGCCCGGGCGTCCTGGCCTTCATCACGCCCGCGAGCCTGCTGGAGTCGTTCATCTACGCGCCGCTGCGCCACGCGCTGCTGCAGGCGCTCCACCTGCGGGAGGTGGTGGACCTGGGCCCGGGCGTCTTCACGGGGACGCAGGTGCGCACGTGCATCACGGTGTGGACGTCGCGCTCCGGCGCGGACGCGGCCCCGCCCCGCTACGAGCACAAGGGCGTGGGCCAGGCCTTCACGCCCGAGCCTCCCGAGTGGCGGCTGGCCCCCATCGCCCGGGAGGCCGCCGCGCTGGACGCGGACTGGCGGGCGCGCGGCGAGCCGCTCACCACGCTCATCCCGGTGAGCCTGCCCGGGGTGAAGACGCGCTTCGACGAGCTGCTGGTGGACGCGGACCGGGAGCGGCTGCTCGCGCGCCTCCGGGCCTTCTGCGCCGCGACGCAGGACACGCTGGAGGACTTCGCGCGGGAGCACGGCCTGGAGCCCGCGCTGCTGCCCAAGCTGCGCGCGCTGAAGCAGGGGCCGGCGCTGGAGGTGGACGCAAGCCACGTGCGGCCGTTCTTCCGCTATGGCGGCGCGAGGCACCGGGGCGCGCTGCCCGCGGAGGCGAAGGCGTTCTGCTACCTGGACCGGCGGCTGATTCCGCGAGGGGACCACCGGCTGCGCGGTCCGTATGATCCGCACGAGGAGGCGGTGAAGCTCCTGTTCAACGTGCGCGAGCTGCCCCTGTCCGCGGCGCTGCTGGAGGAGCCCGGCTGCGTGCACGACCACCGCCACGCGCGGTTCGCGCCGCTGTACGTGCCCCAGCGGGTGCGGGACGAGGGCCTGGGCATCACCCGGGGCGCCAGGTCCCGCGGGTCCCTGGGCCCGCTGGTGCCGAACCTGTCGCAGCGGGGCCTCGCCTGGGCGCGGGGCCTGGGCGGGCCGGCGGCGGCGTTCCGCGAGGTGATGCGCTTCCTGAACGGGGCGCAGGTGCAGCGGGTCTGGGCGCCCGCCTTCGGGGCGTCGCGGGTGGTGCCGGTGCCGCTGGAGGGCCCGCTGCCGGAGTGATGACTCCCCATCACCCGACGCATGTGGGGGTGGACTTTCTCCAGCGGGGCGCGGGTGCGGCGGGTAGTGTCACCCGCGCTGGGTAACCCCATCCCTGGAGTCTTCGAGACATGACCATCCGTTCCCTGCTGGTTGCCGCCGCCCTCCTCTCCACGCCCGCCCTGGCCCAGGACGCCGGGACGCCGGCCCCCGCGGCGGCGAAGCCCGCCCCCAAGAAGGGCGAAACGGTGAAGGCGACGCTGAAGGACGCCGAGGGCAAGGACGCGGGCGAGGTGACGATGGAGCAGGCGCCCAAGGGCGTGCTGGTGAAGGGCACCCTGACGAACCTGCCCCCGGGCGAGCACGCCTTCCACATCCATGAGACGGGCAAGTGCGAGGCGCCGGAGTTCAAGACGGCGGGCGGCCACTTCAACCCGACGAAGAAGCAGCACGGCGCGCTGTCGCCCAAGGGCCAGCACGCGGGTGACCTGCCGAACCTCTACGTCGGCCAGGACGGCAAGGTGCAGTTCGACGTGTTCGTCGCGGACCTCAAGGTGAAGTCGCTGCTCGACAAGGACGGCTCCGCCGTCATGGTCCACGCCAAGCTGGACGACTACCACACCGACCCCACCGGCGACGCCGGCGGCCGCATCGCCTGCGGCGTGGTGGAGAAGGCGGAGTAGTCACCGCGGCACGGCCGATGCCTGCGCAGCAGGCATCGGCCCGCGGCGGCCCGCCCTGGCTACACGTAGCCGAACCGCCGCCTCGCGAACCACTCCGCGCCCAGCAGCGCGATGAGCGCCACCAGGTAGTACCAGCGGTCCCACAGCGGCTGGTCCTTCGCGCGCCCCACCTCCACCACCGGCGGATCCAGCAGCGGCACGTCCGGCATCCCGTCCCGCGGCAGCTTGAACGCCTTGCCCTCCGTGACGCTGGCGATCTGCGCCATCAGCTCCGGCCGCACCGACGCGTCCGACAGCTCCGGGCCCACCGCGCGCACCGCCACCGCGTCCTCGCCCTTGCCCAGGTCCGTCTCGCCCTTCTTCGCGGACGCGAGCAGCTTGTACGGCCCCGGCGCCGGCGGCGCGAACTCCAGCCGCACCACGCCGTCCGCCCCCGTCGCGCCCGTCTGCACCGCCACCGGCTTCTGCGTCGCCACGGAGAACAGCTCCACCCGCACCTGCGCGCCCTCCGCCGGCTGGTAGTCCGCCATCCGCGCCTGCACCACCACGCCCACCGGACGCCCCGGCTCCACCGACGGCGGATCCGCCGTCACCTTCAGCGTCGTCAGGTCCGGGTCCCGCACCAGCCACCGGAGCGCGTTGCCCCAGAACCGGTCATACGCGCGGCTCGGTGAACCGTCCCGGTGCGCCGTGAACGCCCACGACCACGTCGCGTCCGTCGCCACCACCATCGCCCGCCCCCGCCCGTAGTCCCACACCGACACGAGCGGCGCGTTCTTCCCGTCCACCGTCATGAACGGATGGTCCATCAGCACCGTCGCGCCCGGCCGCGCCCGCGTCAGGTTCGCGCCCGGGATGGGCGCGAGCTCGCCCCACGCGCCCTCCGTGCTCGCCGCGCCCGTGCCAATGGACGTCACCGGATGCCGCAGGCCCTCCGGCGTGAGGCGCGGCTTGAACGGCTCCGCGCTCGCCGGGCCCGCGGCCTCCACCGGCAACGCCTCCATCAGCGTGGGCATCGCCGCGCGGCCCTCGCCCAGCACGCTGTCGCCGCCGATCAGCACGAACGCGCCGCCCTCGTGGACATAGCGCTCCAGGTTGCGCTCGTACTCCGCGATGGACAGCGACGGATCCGAGTAGCCGAAGTTCTGGAAGATGACGACGTCGAACGTGTGCAGCTTCGTGTCGAAGATCTCCTCCATGGGGAACGGGATGAGCGACAGCTCCCGCTCGTTCGACACGCCCGGGTCGTCCGACAGCGTGCGCAGGATGTAGAACGACACCAGGTCCACGTTCGCGTCCTGCTTGAGCAGCCCGCGCAGGAAGCGCTCGTCCCACGACGGCCGGCCCACCACCAGCAGCACGCGCACGCGGTCGCGGATGACCTTCAGCGTGAACGAGCGGCTGTTGTTGTCGCTCACCGCCTCGTCCGGGAAGGTGGGCACCGTCACCGTGTAGACGAACCGCCCCGTCTGGTCCGGCGTGAAGGTGAAGGACACCGGCTTCACGTCATCGCCCGTGGTCATCTTCACCAGCTTGCTCGCCACCGTCTTGCCCTCCTGGCTCAAGACGACGGGGATGTCCTGCCCGGAGAACCCGCGGCCGTGGATCTCCACCTCCACCGTCAGCGAGTTGCGCACGAAGGCGAAGTCATCCACCTTCAGCCCCTCCACCGACAGGTCCTTCAGCGCCTCCTGGCCCACCAGGAACGTGGACACCGGCACGCCCAGGTCCGTGAGCGCGGCCCGCGCGCGCCCCACCGCGCCGGCCTTCAGCTCCGCGTTGTCCGCGCCGTCGCTGAACAACAGCACGCCGGACAGCTTGCGCGACCCCTGCCCCCCGGACGCCGCGGACCGCAGCGCCGCGAGCAGGTCCGTCGAGCCCGCCCGCGCCGGCTCCTGGGCGAGCTGCGCGGGCGTCACCGGCGCCAGCTCCGGATCCACCCCGTACACCTCCACCGTGAAGCGGTCCTGCCAGGACGCGAACGTGGGCGCCGCCTTCTCCAGGAACGCCGCCACCTGCGCGCTGCGCGTGGGCCCGCCCGGCTCCGACGGGAAGTTCATGGACGCCGAGCGGTCCACCAGCACCGCCACCCGGTTCTTCATCCGCGCCACCTGCAGGTGCCGGATGCCGGGCTCCACCAGGAAGAAGAGCGCCGCCAGGCCCGCGCCCAGGCGCAGGCCCCACAACAGCAGCTTGCGGCCCCGGGACGGCTCGCGGCGCACGCCCCACGCCGCCAACGCGATGCCCAGCGCGAGCCCCACGCCCAGCAGCCCCAGCGCCCAGACGGGCAGGGGCGACAGGCTGACGAGCTTCCACGCGTTGAAGGACGGGGAGTTCATTCGTTCGTTCGCGCGAGGAGACGCACGGTCAGCGCCGCTTGTTGAGGATGAGGGGCAGGTGCACCGCGTCGTCCTTGTAGTCCAGGCAGAGCGCGTACATGCACAGGTTGATGCCCAGGCGGATGGCCAGCTCACGCTGCGGCTCGCCGCCCGGGGACACGTCGAACTCGTAGTCGCCGGACTCGCTGCGGCTCCACGCGCCCGCCACGTCGTTCTGCGAATAGATGACCGCCGCGCGCTTGCCCACGCTCGCCACCAGCGGCAGCGGCTTGTGCAGCAGCCGCCCCGGCGCCGCGTCCAGGAGGAAGAAGGACTTGAAGACGACGTGCGTCCCCGGCGCCTCCTTCAGCGGGCTCTGCGGCAGCACGCGCGCCATCTCCCGGCGGAAGCTGGCGTCGAAGCCGTCCCCGTCGCTGCCGTCGTTGGCGTCCCCGAACACGAAGCCGCCATACGTGAGGTAGCGGCGCAGGTTGGACACCTCCGCGTCACCCAGCGCCGGGAAGGCCCCGTCCCCTCCGAAGTAGAGGAACGGGTACTCGAAGAGGTCCGGGCTGCTCAGCGCGAACGGGCGCGCGTCCGGCACCACCTCTACGGACGTGCGCCGCTGCAGCTCCCACGCGAGCCGGCGCAGGCCCGACAGCCGGACGTCCCAGCGCCCCCCGTGCCGGGCCACTGCGGGGATGAAGCGGCTCTTCTCACCGAACGCGGCCGCGCGCCGGGACAGCAGCGGGACGAGCGCGGACGTGGCGAGCAGCAGGTTTCGACGGGAGAGGGGCCGCACGGGCATGGGGACCTGCTTATACCGTCGGCGGGTGCCTGCATTCCCTGGTATAGACGCGCCCCATGGCGAAAGGCGGACAGACGCCCCCGGGGCCCGGCGGCGGCCCCGGAGCCCCCGGCGCGGCTCCCGGCTCCGACGACGTGCGCGCCGCCTGGGCCCGCAAGGAGGCCGGTGACGTGGCCGGCGCGCGCGAGGACGCCCGGCGCATCCTCGCGGGCAGCCCCTCTCCGGAAGACAGAGAACGCGCGGAAGACCTGCTGCGCACCACCGCCACGCCCCGCGCGCTCTACGGGTACGCGCTCCTGGGAGCGGTCATCCTGGCGGTGCTGCTGGGGCTCGCCCTGACCCGCTATTCCTGACGGCCACAGCCGCTAGGATGGCGTGCCATGGAAGGCTTCCTCCAGGCGCTCAAGTCGTACCAGTCCTACAACCCCTCCGGCTGGGTGGGCATCTACCGGATGCTGCCCATGTGGGTCGGCGTGGTGGTGGCGCTCGTGGGGCTGGTGCTGCTGCTGGCGGGGGGCGGCAAGCTCTTCCGCGTCGTGGCGGGCCCGGTGGGCGCGGTGCTGGGGCTGGTGTGGACCTCGGCCGTCACCCTGCGGCTGAGCCTGGGGGAGCTGGATCCGCGCCTGCCCACGCTGGTGGCCGCGGCGCTGATGGCGCTGGGCTTCCTCTTCCCGCCCGCCATCACCTTCGTCGGGGTGGGCGTGCCGCTGGGGCTGCTGGCGGGGCAGATCGCCGGCCCCGGCGACTTCCTGCTCGGCTTCGGGCCGGGCTTCATCGTGGGCGGCCTGGTGGGCGCCTTCCTCCACCGGCAGGTGAGCGGCATCGTCGCGTCGGCGGTGGGCGCGTGGCTCCTGGTGATTGGCGCGCTCGCGGCGCTGCACCAGCTCGGCGGCGTGGTGGAGGCGGTGGCCAGCCGCCCCTGGGGCGTCATCATCGCCGCGCTCCTCTTCGCCCTGGCGGGCAGCATCTACCAGCTCGCGGTGCGCCCCTCGCCCGAGGAGTCCGAGCAGCAGAAGGCGGAGAAGCAGCGGCTGAAGCAGCGGCTGGCGGAGCAGCAGGCGCTCGAGAAGCGCTGGGGGGTCAAGTAGCCCCTGACCCGGCAATCCTTTACGCCGGGGGGGCCGGGGCGTAGATTCCGCCGGCTTTTCCCCCACCCCTCCTCGAGCATCGATGGGCCAGGCCAGCCGCAAGGACAAGGACACGCAGAAGCAGGAAGGGTCGCCCCCGGCGGCCGCCGTCCCGGCTTCCCCGGAGGCCTCCCAGCCGGCCGTTCCCCATGAAGCGTGGCGCAAGCCCGCCGGCATGGGGCGCAAGGGGTGGGCCCTCCTCGCGGGCGCCGTCGCCTTCATCCAGCTCCCGCTCATCCACTACGCGCTCTTCCGGGGGCAGGCGGACGTCACCGCGACGGTGCCCTACCAGCAGTCCTTCAACGACCCGGCCGTCGTCGCGCGCGACTTCTTCTCCACCGGCGCCTACTGGCGCGTGACGAACGGTGAGCTGCTGGGCCCCGCGCCCAAGAACAACCCGCTGTGGCTCCAGGCCGTGCTGCCGGACGACGTGGCGGTGGAGTTCGACGTGCGCCCCGAGTATCCGGAGGGCGACATCCGGGTGGAGCTGTTCGGCAACGGCCGCGACCCGGCCTCGGGCTACGTGCTGGTGCAGGGCGGGTGGAACAACAGCCTGTCCGTCATCGCCCGCAAGGACCTGAACGCCCCCGCGCTGGACGCGCTCCAGCGCAAGGCCGCGCGCGTCGCGGAGAAGGGCGGCGGCCAGGGCGCGGACCTCGTCGCCACCGGCGTCTTCAAGAAGGACACCCGGGTGCGCGTGGAGTCCCGCGTGGGCGCCCCCATCCAGTCCGGCCGCACGTACCACTGGCGCGTCGAGCGGCGCGGCAACGTGCTCAAGTGGGCCATCGACGGCCAGCTCGTGGCGGAGCTGGACGACCCGTTCCCCCTGAAGGGCAAGGGCCAGGACCGGCTGGGCCTGTCCGGCTGGGAGTCCCAGCTGTTCTTCGACAACCTGCGCGTGGGCACGCCGGACGCCATGCCCGCCACCATGGTGGCGAGGCAGGAGCCCACCCTGCCCCCGGGCCCCTCCGAGGACGACTTCAACCGCGACACGCTCGGCGACGCGTGGAACGTCACCCACCCCAGCGCGGTGAAGCTGGAGGACGGGGCGCTCGTGGTGCAGGGGCTGGGCAACCGCCCGGTGTGGCTGAAGAAGCCCATCCCGGAGAACGCCGTCATCGAGTTCGACGCCTGGGGTGACAGCCCCGAAGGCGACGTGAAGGTGGAGGCGTGGGGCGACGGCCGCTCCTTCTACGCGGGCGACCCTCGCCTGCAGTACACCGCCACCGGCTACGTCTTCGTCTTCGGCGGCTGGCGCAACACCCAGTCCATCATCGCCCGCCAGCACGAGCACACCCACGACCGCGCCGTGCGCGACGGCGCCGCGGTGGTGCCCGGCCAGCGCTACCACTTCAAGATCACGCGGCGGGACGGCCTGCTGTCGTGGGAAGTGGACGGCAAGCCCTTCCTGACCCTCCAGGACGCGTCCCCCCTCTACGGCCCCCGGAACCAGTACTTCGGTTTCTCCGGCTGGCAGACGCGCGTCCACTTCGACAACCTCAAGATCCAGCCGCTGTAGCCTTCCCCCGGGCGGCGGAGGAAACACCCGTGCGCAGAGTCGGAATCTTCGGCTGGGGCGTGGTCGCCCCGCGTTCCCCCAACATCGAGGCCTTCGCCAGGAACCTCGCCTCGTCCGAGACCTGGCTGACCCCCTTCAACGGCTTCGGTCCGGACAACTTCCTCGTCGGCACGCCCGAGTTCGACCTGGCGGCGTACAAGCCGTGGATCGACGCGCGCTTCCCCGCCAACCGCTTCTCCCAGCTGGAGCGGAAGATGGGGCAGCCCACGCAGTTCGCCATCGGCGCCTTCATCCAGTCCCTGTCGCAGAACCCCGGCATCGAGCAGGAGCTCCAGGCGCTGGGCGCCAGGGCCCACGTCTACGTGGGCACCGGCCTGGGCGACCTGCCCACCATCCAGCACATCTCCCTGGACCTCTACCGCGCGCAGCGCCGGTGGGACCGCTTCTGGGCCTCTCCGGAGCGCAACGGCGCGCTCCGCCAGTGGCGCGAGACGCGCGAGCCCCTGCCCGGCCTGCCCCCGGAGCCCTCCACCATCGAGGAGGCCGAGCGCGACAAGGCGGAGGACGACTGGTGGCACTACTGGGCCGGCCGCTCGCCGGAGCTGCGCGAGTACCTGGAGGAGCTGCGCGAGATTGAAGCCATTGGCGTGCCCGACGAGGGCGACGTGGAGTCCGCCAAGCTGGCCGTCATCAAGGAGAAGCGCACGCGCAACGGGCGCCTCCAGAAGAAGTGGAACGCGCCCGAGCCGCCGTGGAACGCCGTGTCCTCCAACGTGCTGTGGAACATCCACAACACGCCCGCGTCCCAGGTGTCCATGCTGGGGCAGATCACGGGCATGACGTTCGCGCCGGTGGCCGCGTGCTCGTCCTTCGGCTACGGCCTGAAGCTGGCCATGAACGCCATCCGCCTGGGCGAGGCGAAGGCGGTGGTGCTGGGCATGACGGACGCGGCGCCCAACCCGCTGGTGGTGGGCGGCTTCTACAACGCGCGCGTCATCTCCGCGGACGCCGCCGTGTCCAAGCCCCTCACCGCGCTGCGCGGCACGCACATCGCCGGGGGCTCGGTGGTGTGGGTGGTGGGCGACTACGAGCACTTCACCCAGAAGGGCTTCAAGCCGCTGGGCCTGGAGCCCGTCGCCGTGGGCGTCACCGCGGACGCGGACCACATCATCACCCCGTCCAAGGAGGGCCCCACGCTGGCCATCCGCGAGGCGCTGGGCGCCGCCGGCTGCCAGCCGCGGGACGTGGGCACCTGGGACCTGCACGCCACCGCCACCCCGGGCGACTTCCTGGAGGTGCAGAACCTGCGCGACGTGCTGCCGGAGTCCGTGCTCATCACCGCGCGCAAGGGCACCTTCGGCCACGGCATGTCCGCGGGCGGCGGCTGGGAGCTCACCGCGCAGTACCTGGGCGCGGCGGCCGGCAAGGTGTTCCCCACGCCGCTCGCCGCGCCGGAGCTCAACAAGCAGATCGCCAAGGTGCACGGCCGCTTCGTCTTCGACCAGGAGGAGGCCGCGCCCGCGGGGTGCTCGGGCAAGCTGTCCATGGGCGTGGGCGGCATCAACGCCTGCGTCATCTCCCGGCCCTGGAAGTAGCCGGGGGACCGGGGGGCCCGCGCCGCCCCCCGGGGCGTCAGCCCTTGGGCTCCGCCACCATGTCGAAGTCCGGGATGCGCTCGCGCATGAACTCGCGCATCCGGTTGATGAGGGCCGCCTCGATCTGCCGGGCGCGCTCGCGGCTGACGCCGTACTTGTCGCCGATGTCCTGGAGCGTGAGCGGCTCGTCCGCGGTGAGGCGGTGCTCGAAGATGAAGCGCTCCTTGCCCTCCAGGGTCTGGGCGAAGGCGGCCAGGTTCTCCCGGAAGAGGGCCTTGAGCTGCTCGGAGCCCAGGCGCTCGTCGGCGGGCACCGCGCCGGACGGCAGGTAGCGGTCCGCCCGGGTGGCGCGCGAGTCCTCGTCGTGCCCCAGCGGCGCGTCGAGGGACACCTCGTCGTGCCCCAGCCGCTGGTCCATCTCCACCACGTCCTGCTCGGAGACGTTGAGGCGCTCCGCCAGCAGGCGCGGGCTGGCCTCGAAGCCCTGGGCGATGAGCTTCTCCTGCTCCTGGCGCAGCTTGAAGAAGAGCTTCCGCTGGGCCTCGGTGGTCCCCAGCTTCACCATCTTCCAGTTGTCCATGATGTAGCGGAGGATGTACGCGCGGATCCACCAGGCGGCGTAGGAGCTGAGCTTCACGCCCCGGTCCGGGTCGTACTTCTTCACGGCCTGCATCAGCCCGATGTTGCCCTCCTGCACCAGGTCCAGCAGGGACAGGGGGTTGCGGTGGTACTCGTGCGCCAGCTTCACCACGAGTCTCAGGTTGGAGGCCACCAGGCGGTAGGCCGCCCGCACGTCCCCCGTGGCCTGGTACTCCTTGGCCAGCTGGTGCTCCTCCTCCCGGGTGAGCAGGGGGTGGCGCGTCACCTCGGCCATGTAGGCCTGGAGCGGGTCCCGGTGGGTGAGCGCCGCGCCCTCCGCGCGCGCCAGGGCGGCGGGCCGGGCGGCCGGGGACGGCGCCTCCTCGATCTCCGCCTCGGCCTCGCTCAGCTCCGCGAGGTCCGGCTCCAGGGCGTCCGGGTCCTGGGAGTGGGCCTCCCCCTCTTCGTCCGGGGCCTCGGGGGCCTCCGGCGCGCGCTCCCGGGCCTTCCCCGGACCGGCGGAGCGCTTCGCGCGGGGCCGGGGGGCGGCCGGACCATTGGTTCTCTTCCTCCCATTCGCCATGCGCGCTCCATACCGCAAAGTGCCGCGATTGTTGCCAGAGGGTAATGCAGGGGCTATGCCCATGCCCGATGAGCGACATCCAAGAGCCCACGCCGGGAGCCCCGGCGCCTGAAGAAGCCTCGACGCGTCCCGCCGAATACATCGCGGACGTCAGCTTCGACGAAATGAACCTCTCCGAGCCCCTCCGCCGCGCACTGGCGGAGCGCGGCTACACGAGCCCCACCCCCGTCCAGGCCAAGGCCTTCGGTCCCGCCATCGCCGGCAAGGACCTCATCGTCCGCAGCAAGACGGGCACGGGCAAGACGGCCGCCTTCGGCCTGCCGCTGCTGGAGAAGATCCCCTCCGACGAGAAGCGCGTGCGCGCGCTCATCCTCTGCCCCACGCGCGAGCTGGCGCTCCAGGTGGCGGAGGAGCTCACCACGCTGGCCAAGTACAAGGGCGTGAAGGTGGCGGCCATCTACGGCGGCGCCTCCATGAAGCAGCAGGAGGACGCGCTGGAAGAGGGCACGCCCATCATCGTGGGCACCCCGGGCCGCGTCTTCGACCACATCAACCGCGGCAACCTCAAGCTGGACGGCTGCGACCACGCGGTGCTGGACGAAGCCGACGAGATGCTCAACCAGGGCTTCTACGAGGAGGTGACCCGCATCCTCGACCGCCTCCCGAAGACGCGCCAGGTGCTGCTCTTCAGCGCCACCGTCCCCACGGACATCCAGAACCTCATCGCGCGCTACACGACGAACGCGGAGACGCTGCTGCTGTCCGGCGACGTCTTCACGGTGGAGCACATCCACCACATCCGCTACGACGTGTCGGACCAGTTCCCCAAGCCGCGCAACCTCATCTACGTGCTGGAGAAGGAGGAGCCCTCCAACGCCATCATCTTCTGCAACACGCGGGATGACACGGCGCTGGTGACGGCGGTGCTCAACCGCAACGGCTTCGACGCGGAGCTGCTCAACGGAGACCTGCCGCAGAAGGAGCGCGAGCGGGTGATGGCCAAGGTGAAGCGCGGCGAGGTGGCCTTCATGGTCGCCACGGACATCGCGGCGCGCGGCATCGACATCTCCGGGCTGGAGTACGTCATCAACTACTCGCTGCCGGAGGACCCCGCCGTCTACCTGCACCGCGTGGGCCGCACGGGCCGCATCGGCAACAAGGGCACCGCCATCAACCTCTTCTCCGGGCGCGAGCTGGCGACGTTCACCGCGCTGGAGAAGAAGTTCGGCATCAAGTTCGAGATGCGTGAGATGCCCGCCCCGGAAGAGGCCATGCGCCTGTGGACCGAGCGCCACGTGCGGGAGATCCGCGACGGCATGGGCTCCAGCATCTTCGAGGGCTTCCTGCCCCTGGCCGCGCAGCTCAAGCAGCGCCCGGACTCGGACGACCTCATCGCCTTCCTCATCAAGTACTTCTTCAGCCACCTGCGCATGGAGAAGGCCCAGGCGGCCGGCGAGGCGGAGAAGCGCGAGCCCGCGCCGGAGCGCAAGGCCCCCGAGCGCCGGGGCAAGGACCGAGACCGCGACCGCGAGCGTCCCCGCCGCGAGGACCGGGGCGAGCGCGCCGAGCGCCCCCGCCGCGACGAGCACCCGGACCGCGAGCGCCGGCCGCGCCGCGACGAGCGCCGCGAGGACCGGGGCGAGCGCCGGGGGGGCAGCGCCGCCGCCGCGCTGGAGGCGGGCCCGGGTGAGACGAAGCTCTGGGTGAACCTGGGCACCGCGGACGGCCTGGGGCCGGGCAGCATCGCCACGGCCATGGAGGAAGCGGGCGCGCCGGTGGGCAAGCTGGTGCGCGCGGAGCTGCGCCCCACGTTCGCGTACGTCTTCGTGGCGGAGGAGGACTCCGCGGGCTTCGAGGCCCTCAACGGCAAGCAGCACGGCGGCAAGACGCTGCGCGTGGAGAAGAGCAAGCCGCGCAGCGAGCGCGACGCCTCCGGCACCCGCCCACCCCCGTCCCCGGACGCGGGCCCCGGCGAGGTGAAGCTCTGGGTGAACCTGGGCGCGGACGACGGCATGGACGAGGCGAAGCTGCCCGCCGCGCTGGAGGCCCTGGGCGCCCCGGCCGGCAAGGTCCTCAAGGCCCTCACCCGCCCCACCTACGGCTACGTCTACGTGCCGGAGGCGGACGCCGCGGGCTTCGAGTCGCTCAACGGCAAGCCGCACAACGACAAGCCGCTGAAGCTGGAGCGGCACCGTCCGCGCGGCCAGCGCGAGGAGCGCCGCCCCCGCCACGAGGCCCTGCCGGACCTCCCCGGCCAGGCGCGGCTGTGGGTGGGCCTGGGCCGCCAGGAGGGCCTGGACGAGGCGGGCGTCACCGCCGCGCTGGAGGCCGCGGGCGCTCCGGCGGGCAAGGTGCTGCGCACCGACCTGCGCCCCACCTACGCGTACGTCTTCGTCGCGGAGGAGGACGTGGCGGGCTTCGAGGCCACCCACGGCAAGCCCCACGGCGAGGGCAAGACGCTCAAGGTCGAGCGCGCCAAGCGCAAGTAGCGCTCCGGCCTCGAGGGGGCGCCTTCCGGTGTACCCAAGGCCCCCTCAAGGCTCCGGCGCCGCCTTCTTCCTGCGGGCCCGGTGGTAGTGCGCCACGCACAGCCCCCGGGCCAGCACGGGCCGGCCGCACTCCGGTGACGCGCAGGCCGCGCCACCCGCCTCCGCCGGGGGCAGCCCGGCGCCCGGCCCGCCGCTGAACATCGCCTCCGCCACGGCCAGGAGGCGGTCCACGTCCTCCCGGCCCAGTCCCTTCAGCCGCACCCACTCCACCAGCCGATGAGCCCCCGCGTCCTCCGCGTCCTCCAGCCGGAACAGCTCCCACAGCGGCAGCTCCAGCGCGGCCGCGACCTGGAGGAGCGTGTCGTAGCTGGGGTTGCGCTCGCCGCGCTCCAGCAGGGACACGAAGCTCACGGAGATGTCGCACCGGGCGGCGAAGTCCTCCTGGGTGAGGCCCCGGCGCTCGCGCAGCGCGCGGATCCGCCGCGCCAGCCCCTGCAGGGACGAGCCGGCCTCGCTGCCGTCCGGGGGGTGGGGGCGCATGGTCGCCCCCATCGTAGCGCACCGCTTCTGTTAAGGTTTTCCGTCTGTCCCCAGGAGTGAAGCCCGCCATGAACGCCGTCGACGGCACCAACTACTACTTCCGCAAGGCCGCGCGGGTGATGGACGTGGGCACGCCCATCGAGACGCTCCTGGCCACGCCCCTGCGCGAGGTGAAGGTGCAGGTGTCCATCGAGATGGACTCCGGGGAGATCCGCACGTTCCTGGGCTACCGCATCCAGCACGACAACAGCCGCGGCCCCATGAAGGGCGGCCTGCGCTACCACCCCGCCCTGGACCAGGACGAGTGCGTGTCGCTCGCGTCGCTGATGACGTGGAAGACGGCCGTGGTGAACGTGCCCTACGGCGGCGCCAAGGGCGGCGTGGCGTGCGACCCCGCGCAGATGAGCCTCAAGGAGGTGGAGCGGCTCACGCGCAAGTTCGTGGATCAGATTCAAGACGTCATCGGGCCCACGCGGGACATCCCCGCGCCGGACGTCAACACCAACCCCCAGGTGATGGCCTGGGTGATGGACCAGTACTCGCGCTACCACGGGCACTCGCCCGCGGTGGTGACGGGCAAGCCCCTGGAGCTGTACGGCTCCAAGGGCCGCGAGGCCGCCACCGGCCGCGGCCTGCTCTACGTGTGCCGCGAAATCCTGCGGGACCTGGGCATGCCGGTGAAGGGCACGCGCTTCGCCATCCAGGGCTTCGGCAACGTGGGCAGCCACATCGCGCAGCTCATCTGGGGCGACGGCGGCGTGGTGGTGGCCGCGTCCGACGTGCTGGGCGGCATGTACAACCCCATGGGCCTGGACGTGCCGTCCCTCTTCGAGCACGTGAAGCGCACCGGCACCGTGACGGGCTTCAGCGGCGGCACGCCGTGCACCAACGAGGACGTGCTCGCGGCGGACTGTGAGGTGCTCATCCCCGCCGCCCTGGGCCACGTGCTCACCCGCGACAACGCCAGCAGCGTGCGCGCGCGCCTGGTGGTGGAGGGCGCCAACGGCCCCACCCAGCCGGAGGCGGACGACATCCTGGAGAAGCGCGGCATCTTCGTGGTGCCGGACATCCTGGCCAGCGCGGGCGGGGTGACGGTGAGCTACCTGGAGTGGGTGCAGAACCTCCAGCACGTCTCCTGGGAGGAGGACCGCGTCAACGCGGAGCTGGAGAAGACCATGAAGGAGGCCTACGACCGGGTGGCGCAGATCGCCCGCTCGCGGAAGGTCTCCATGCGGACGGCCGCCTACATCCTGGCCATTGGCCGGGTGGGCAAGGCCACGGTGCTGCGCGGCATCTGACGCACCCCGCCGCGCGCGGGCAGGCAGGCGCGGGGCACCGGGCCGCTTCCGTGCGGGCCGCGCTTCCGCTACACGGCCGCCCATGATGGTGACCCTGCAGGACATCCAGGCGGCGCGCGAGCGCATCCGCGCCGCGCTGCGCCCCACGCCGTGCCCCGCGTCGGACTACTTCACGGAGAAGACCGACTGCGCGGTGGTGTACTTCAAGCTGGAGAACCTCCAGCGCACCGGCGCCTTCAAGGAGCGCGGCGCGCTCAACAAGCTGCTGACGCTGACGGACGACGAGAAGCGCCGCGGCGTCATCGCGGCCTCCGCCGGCAACCACGCGCAGGGCGTGGCGTACCACGCGCGCCGGCTGGGCATCCGCGCCACCATCGTGATGCCGGAGCGCACGCCGCTCATCAAGGTCACGCGCACGCGCGATGACTACGGCGCGCGCGTGGTGCTCAAGGGCGCCAACTTCGACGAGGCCTACGCGGAGGCCCTGCGCATCCAGGCCGCGGAGCACCTGGTGTTCGTGCACCCCTTCAACGACCCGCACGTCATCGCGGGCCAGGGCACGCTCGCGCTGGAGCTGCTGGAGCAGTGCCCGGACCTGGAGCTGGTGGTGGTGCCGGTGGGCGGCGGCGGGCTCATCTCCGGCGTGGCCGTGGCCCTCAAGGAGACGAACCCGCGCATCCAGGTGGTGGGCGTGCAGGCCTCCACCATCGCCAGCATGAAGGCGTCGCTGGATGCCGGGAGGCGCACGGAGCTGACGAGCGCGGGCACCACCATCGCGGACGGCATCGCGGTGAAGGTGCCGGGGGAGCTCACCTTCGAGCACGTGCGCAGGTACGTGGACACGGTGGTGACGGTGGACGAGGAGGAGATCGCCGCCGCCATCCTGATGATGCTGGAGCAGGAGAAGTCGGTGGCCGAGGGCGCGGGCGCGGCGGGGCTGGCGGCGCTCGTCAACGGCCGGATTCCGCAGGCGAAGGGCAAGCGCGTCGCCATCATCGTGGGCGGCGGCAACATCGACATGAACGTCATCAGCCGCATCATCGAGCGCGGCCTCGTGAAGGCGGGCCGCCTGGTGCAGTTGGAGGTGCGGCTGCCGGACAGGCCCGGCATGCTCGCGCGGCTCACCACGCAGATCGCCGAGCTGCGCGCCAACGTGGTGGACCTCCACCACGACCGCGCCTTCTCCAAGGCGGGCCTGGGCGAGGCCACGGTGGAGGTGATGCTGGAGACCACCGGCCACCCCCACATCCAGGAGCTGATGGCGGCCCTGGAGGCCCAGGGCTGGCAGGTCGCCCGGACGTAGGGCGGGGAGGCTTGCGCGGGCGCTCGGGGCTTCGGCGATACTCCGCGAGCCCATGAATACGCCCCTCATCGCCGTGCTGCTGCTCGCCGCCGCCCCTCCCGCGCAGAAGGCGAAGGAGCTGGCCGCCCACAAGGAGTGGGAGGAGCTGTACCTCGCGTTCGCCGCCGCGGATCCAGCGGCCTACCCGGAGCCGCAGCGGCCGCAGGTGGCGGGGCCGCTGCTCAAGGGCTGCGAGGCGCTGCTCGCGGACGACGCGGTGATGGCGTACTCGCTGGGCGAGCGCGCCGTGGCCTTCCAGGAGACGGCGGGCGGCCTGCGGTGCCTGGCGCGCTCCGCGCTGAAGACGGACCAGCGGGCGGCCGCGGAGGAGGCGCTGAAGAAGGGCCTGGAGCAGTTCCCCAAGGACGGCGCCTTCGCGCTGGAGCTGGGGCGGCTGCAGCTGCTGGACAAGGACTCGGTGGGGGCGCTGGCCACGCTGCAGCGGGTGCCCCCGAAGTCGAAGGAGGCCGCGGAGGCGCGGAAGCTGATGCAGCAGGCGCGCGCGCAGGTGTCGGAGGAGGGGGCCGCGCGGCGCGAGGCGGAGCGCCTGGAGCTGCGGATGAACGGCGAGCCCGCCCCGGGGAACACGCGCCAGGCGAAGGGGAGCGCGGGCGGGGACGTGGTCTCCGCGGGGCTCAGCTACGAGTCCAGCGAGGGCAAGGACGGCATGCGCGTGCGCCAGAACCGGCGCTTCGCCATCCGCTACTTCAACAGCAACCGGGACTTCGGCCAGCGCGCGGAGTACGAGGGCAAGGTCGTCTCCGCGCTCGACGAGGCCTATGACTTCACCCAGCGAACCCTGGGGCGGGCCCGCGAGCGGCAGCTGAACGTGGTGCTCTACACCCGCGACGAGTTCGCCACGCACCTCGGCGAGACCTACGCGGCCCGGGTGGCGGGCCTGTACCACGACAACGCCATCCGCATGAACGACGCGGCGGAGCTGACCCAGAACACGAAGGCCACGCTCGTCCACGAGTACGTCCACGCGGCGCTGGACGAAATCTGCCCGCGCGGCGGCGACGCCCTGCCCCGCTGGTTCAACGAGGGCCTGGCCGAGTACATCGAGTGGCGCTACCTGGGGCTGGACGGCCCCCCGCGCGGCCTGCGCGACCGGATGCGGGGCCACGCGAAGCAGGGCTCCCTGCCGAGCCTGTCGGACATGGACTCGCGGGCGCTCATCTCCATGGCCGACCCGGAAATCGCCTACGGCACGTCCGCCATGGCGGTCCGGGAGCTGGTGCGGCTGGGGGGCCAGGAGCGCCTCCTGGACTTCGTCCAGAAGGTGGGCCAGTCCGGCTCCTTCCAGGAGGTCCTGAAGGCCACCTACGAAAAGGACTTCGCCAGCCTGGACCAGGCCGTGCGCACCGCCCTCTCGGGGAGGTAGCAGCCGGTCGGGCGTGGCGGATTGGTTTACCCCCTGGCGGGAGTCCCCTACACTCGGCGGTCTCCAAAGATTTCGCTGCGACGGTCCCCGTTGGACGCTGGCGCAGCAAGGTGACGGATGTCCGATACGCGCGCCGCGATGAGAGAGTTCCGCTTCCTGGATGAGAAGCGGAAGCTGGGAAGCCTGTCCGCCGTCGAGGAGGCTCGCTGGGTCGAGTTGCGCGGCCTCTTGGGCATCCAGGACGCGGCGGACACCGCGGCGGCGGCCCAGGCGTGGGCCCAGCCGGAGCCGCAGCCCCAGGGGCATTACGGCGAAGATGGCCAGTGGTACGCCTACCCCGCCGGCTACGACCCCAACGCCCAGGGGTACTACGGCGAAGATGGCCAGTGGTACGCCTACCCCGCCGGCTATGACCCCAACGCCCAGGGGTACTACGGCGAGGATGGCCAGTGGTACGCCTACCCCGCCGGCTATGACCCCAACGCTGCGGCCTACGACCCGAACGCTGCCGCTTACGACCCCAACGCTGCGGCCTACGACCCGAACGCTGCGGCCTACGACCCCAACGCTGCGGCCTACGACCCCAACGCTGCCGCTTACGACCCGAACGCTGCGGCCTACGACCCCAATGCGGCGGCCTATGATCCGAACGCGGCGGCAGCCTGGGCGCAGCAGGGGTACGACCCGAACACGGCGGGCTACGTGGCCCCGGTGGATCCGCAGGCCGGAGGGTACGCCCCGCAGGCGCCCGCCGAGCCGGACAGCCTGAACCTCAGCACGGACGACATCGACATCCCCTCGCTGAGTGAACCCGCGCCGTGGATGCCGCAGGCGCCCGTGGCGGCATCCGCGCCGGCCGCGCAGACGTGGGCGGCGAGCGCGGAGGAGGACTTCTCCGGGTTGTCCGTGGAGACGCCGCCCCCGGTGGCCGCCGCGCCGGAGCCGTCGCTGGAGGACTCGTTCGCGGACCTGTCGATGGAGGTCGAGGCGGAGGCCCAGCCCCCAGCGACGTCCGGCCTGGATCCGATGGCGGAGGCGCTGGCCTCCACGGAGCACTCGGCCGACGACGCGGAGCTGCTGGAGGCCGAGCCCCTCCCCGAGGCGGTGCTCGCCGAGGACCTGTCGCCCGCGCCGGTGGACGCGGCGTGGGACGCGGCCCCGCTGGCGGTGGAGTCCGAGGAGTCCCGCGCCAGCGCGCTCGATACCGCGCCGCTCGCGGTGGAGCCGACGGCGCCGGCCGATGGCACCGCCACGGAGTGGGACTGGAGCGACGTCGCGACGGCAGAGCCTGCCGCGCCGGTGGAGGCGCAGCCGGTCGCCACGGAGACGGCCGGAGCGTGGGAAACGGATGCGGCCCCGGTCGCCGGAGCGCCGGAGGCAGGTGGGGAGCTCGCGCTCGGCACGGGTGACATCGCGGAGGCGTGGACCGACGGTGCCGCGGCCACGGAAGCGCCCGCGGAGGAGATCGCCCTGGACGCGGGCGACGTCGCCACGGACTGGCAGCCGGAGACGGCTAGCGCGGGTACCTGGCAGTCCGGTGACGCGGCCACTGGCACGGCCGAGGCCGTGGCTGCGTGGCAGGCGAGTCCGGAGGCGGAGGAGCTCCCGCTCAGCACGAGCGATGTCGCCACCGAGTGGAATGCAGCGGGCGAGACTCCGGCGGCCGACGCGGTCGCGCTCGCTACCAGCGATGTCGCCACGGAGTGGAGCGAGGCTGGCGAAGTTGCGGCGGCCGACGCGGTCGCGCTGAGCACGAACGACGTCGCCACGGACTGGCAGGCGACCGCCGAGCCTCCGGCTGACGACGCGGTCGCGCTGAGCACGAACGACGTCGCCACAACAGATTGGCAGGCCGGTGCTGAGACTCCGGCGGAGGCAGGCGCGGTCACCCCGGATTGGCAGACCGGCGGCACTGCGGCCGCGGAAGAGATCGCGCTGAGCACGAACGACGTCGCCACGGACTGGCAGGCCGGCACATCGACCGAAGCCGCGGCCGACGCGGCCGCGCTGAGCACGAACGACGTCGCCACCGAGTGGCAGGCCCCTGCGAGTGCATCACCGGAAGGAGCAGGAGAGATCGCGCTCGGCACCGAGGATGTCGCTACGGATTGGCAGAGCAGCGCTCCGGGCACCTCGGAAGTTCCTGCCGAGGAGATCGCACTCGGCACGAACGATGTCGCCACGAACTGGCAGGCCGATACGACGGCCTCCACGAGCGAGAACGCGAGCCACGCCACGACGGACTGGGCGGCGGACAGCGCCGTCGCCGCCGAGGAAATCGCGCTCGATTCGAGCGATGTCGCCACGGACTGGCAGGCCGACGCCTCCGCCAACGCGAGCGCTCCTGCTACGGCTGACGCCGCGACGGATTGGCAGTCAGACAACGCCGCCTCTGCGCAGGGCGCCGACGAAGTTGCTCTCGGCACAGCCGACGTCGCCACGGATTGGCAGGCCGACAACGTCGCCTCTGCGCAGGGCGCCGACGAAATCGAGCTCGGCACAGCCGACGTCGCCACGGATTGGCAGGCCGACAACGCCACCTCTGCGCAGGGCTCCGATGAAATCGAGCTCGGCACAGCCGACGTCGCCACGGAGTGGCAGGCGGACAACGCCACGTCGGCGCAGGGCTCCAACGAAGTTGCTCTCGGCACAGCCGACGCCGCCACGGAGTGGCAGGCCGACAGCGCCGCAGCGGCACAGTCCTCCAGCGAGGAGATTGCACTCGGCGTGAGCGATGTCGCCACGGAGTGGCAGGCCGACAGCGCGGCTCCGGTGCAGGCTTCCGCCGAGGAGATCACCCTCGGCACCGATGACGTCGCCACGGAGTGGCAGGCCGGCAGCGATGTCGCGGCGCAGGCTTCCGCCGACGAGATCGCGCTCGACTCGAGCGATGTCGCGACGGAGTGGCAGTCCTCCGACAATGCGCAGACGGGTGGCGCCACGGATGGCGCTGAGTCCGCGTCCACCGCCGCGACGTGGCAGGCCCATGCGGAAACGCCCGCGGAGGAGATCGCCCTCGACGCGAGCGACGTCTCCACGGAGTGGCAGGCCGGTGGTGAGAACGCGGCGGGTGCTGCCTCGCAGGAAGTCCCTGCCGAAGAGATCGCCCTCGACGCGAACGACGTCGCCCACGAAGGCACCGCGGAGGGAAGCGCGGCCCCGGTGGTCGCGGCCGGCGTGGAGGCGCAGACCTTCGACGTGGCTGACCTCGGCGCCGAAGAGGAGCAGCTCACTCCGCCGCCCTCCCCGTTCGCGAACGAGACGGGCATCCCGTCGCTGCGGATCCGCAGCATCCCTGTCGGCCCGGACATCGAAGCCGACACGCTGGAGCTCGGCGCGGACGATGTCGAGCCCGTGGCCGAAGCGGCGCCTGCATCGAATCAGTGGGGCGAGCTGAGCGGCCATGCCGACGATGTCGTGCCACTGGCCACCGCGGCGGAGTCACTCGCCGAAGCGCAGTCCACCGAGGCTTCGGCGTGGAACACGTCGGGTCAGGATGCGCAGCAGTGGGCCGCCGAAGGTGAGCCCTCTGACGCCACCAACACCGTGGGCATGCAGGACACATCGGCCGCCATCGAGCTCCAGCCCGAGTGGGCCGCCGATGCCATGGAGCCCACCGCCGGCGCGTCCGAGTGGGCGCAGCCGTCCGAGGACGCCGCCCCCATCGAGCTCCAGCCCGAGTGGGCCGCCGCCGACTCGGCGGAGGGAACCGGTCCGGCGCAGGCGGGGTCCGCCGCGTCGCCCGAGCAGCCCGCCGCGAGCGCCACGTCCGCATGGGATGCCCCGGCCTCCGACTCCGCATGGGCCGCCTCCACGGCGGCGTCCGTCGCTGAAGCCCAGGGCGAATGGACGCCCACAGCCGAAGAGGCTCCGGTGCTCGAGTCCGAGTGGGCCACGCCTGAAGCCGCGCAGGCGGCCCAGGCCGCCGACTGGAGCGCCACGGAAGAAGCCGCGCCCATCGAGGCCCAGCCCGAGTGGGCCGCGGAAGAAGCTCCCATCGAGGCGCAGCCGGAATGGGCCACGGAGGAAGGCACTGCGCCCGTTGCGACGCAGGCCGACTGGAACACGGCGGCAGCCTCGCCCACGGAAGCTCAGTCCGGTTGGGCCACCACCACCGAAGGCGCAACCGCCGGTCCGACACAGTCGCAGTGGGAAACCACGGAAGCCGCGCCCATCGAGGCCCAGCCCGAGTGGGCCACCGCCGAAGAAGCCCCCATCGAAGCCCAGCCCGAGTGGGCCACGCCCGAAGAGGCAGCACCCGTTGCCGCGCAGCCCGAGTGGGCCGCGCAGGAAGCCGCCCCCGTCGCCACTCAGCCGGAGTGGGCCACGGAAGAGGCCGCGCCCGTCGCCGCGCAGCAGTCTGAGTGGGCCGCGCAGGAAGAGGCCGCGCCCGTTGCGGCTCAGCCTGAGTGGGCCACGGAAGAGACCGCGCCCGCTTCGGCGCAGTCCGAGTGGGCCACAGCTGAAACCACCGCACCTGTCGCCACGCAGGCGGACTGGGCGACGGCCGAAGCCGCGCCCATCGAGGCGCAGCCCGAGTGGGCCACGGCTGACGGCACCACGCCCGTCGCCACACAGCCCGAGTGGGCGACCGCGGAGGCCGCGCCCATCGAGGCTCAACCGGAGTGGGCCACCGAAGAGGCCGTCCCCGTCGCCGCGCAGCCCGAGTGGGCCACGGCTGAAACCGCCGCGCCCGCCGTCGCAGAGTCGGACTGGGCCGCCGAAGAGGCTCCCATCGAGGCCCAGCCCGAGTGGGCCACCGAGGAAGCCGCGCCCGTCGCAGCCCAGCCGGAATGGAACGCGACCGGGGAAGCCGCCGCGCCGGCCACAGCCTCGTCGGAGTGGGCGACTGCGGAAGAGGCCCCCATCGAAGCCCAGCCGGAGTGGGCCACCGAGGAAGCCGCGCCCATCGCCACGCAGCCCGAGTGGGCCTCGGCCGAAGAGGCCCCCGTCGCCACTCAGCCGGAGTGGGCCACCGAAGAAGCCGCGCCGGCCACAGCCTCGTCGGAGTGGGCGACTGAGGAAGAGGCCCCCATCGAAGCCCAGCCCGAGTGGGCCACCGAAGAAGCCGCGCCCATCGCCGCACAGGAGGAGTGGGCCGCCGCGGAAGAGGCCCCCATTGAAGCCCAGCCCGAGTGGGCGACGACCGAGGCCGTGCCCCCGGACGCGGCTCAGCCGTGGTCCGGCGCGGACACCGCCGCGCAGTCGGAGTGGGCCACCACCGAGAACGCTGCCGCCGGATCCGCATGGGCCCAGCCGCCCACCGGCGCCCAGCAGCCGTGGGACGCCCCCGCCGCAGAGGCCGCCCCCGCCACGCCGGAGTGGGGCGCCCCGGCAGCCCCCGCCGCGCGCTCCGCCTGGGCCACGCCCCAGGAGGCCCAGCCCGAGTGGATGGCCGACGCCGCGCCCGCCCCTTCCACCTGGCAGGCGCCCCCGGCCCCCACCGCCGGGTGGAGCGAGCCCGTCGCCGAGGAAGAGGTCTCCCTCACCGACATCACCGCGCCCACCCCGGCCGCTGGCTGGGAAGAGCCCGCCGTGGACGTGGGCGCGGAGGAGCTCGACGTCGAGGAGGTGACGCCCGAGTCCGAGCCCGTCGCCGACATCGAGCTCGTCGAGGAGGTCCCCGCCCTGCCCGTCGCGGCCACGCCCCCGCCGGCCCACGCATTCGCCGCCGCCCCCGCCCAGCCCGTGGCCCGGCTCACGCCTCCCGCGACCCCGGCCTTCCGCGGCTCAGCGCCCTCCCCGGCGCCGGTCACGGCCGCGATGCCCGTGGCCGCCAACCACCTGCGTCCCGCGGAGGACTCGCTCTTCGACATGCAGGGGAGCGGCTTCGCGCCCGCCACCAGCTCCTTCGTGGAAGGCGAACACCGCGTCATCATCCACACCGTCGAAGGCCAGGTGAAGCGCGGCACCATCCGCGACACGGACCTCCTGGAGGACACCATCTCCCTGGAGCAGCAGAGCGGCTTCGCTCCGGAGCGCATCCCCGGCAAGCGCGTGAAGGCCATCTTCTTCATGCTCGCCGCGGGCGCGCGTCAGCCGCAGGCGGAGGGCTCGAAGATCCGCGTCACCTTCAACGACGGCCGCCAGGTCGCCGGCTTCTCCCAGGACTTCAAGGGCCCCACCCCGGGCTTCTTCGTCGTCCCCGCCGACACCCGCACCAACACCGCGCGCATCTTCATCTACCGCGCCAGCGTGCAGGCCGTCGCCGAGGGCTGAGCGTCACCACCGGGGCGGCGCCACCCGCCCCCACCGCGCACGAAAAAAGAGGGGCCCCGGTCACCCGAGGCCCCTCGCTTCATCTCCATGCGTCGGCGTGGAATGCGGAAACTACTTGGTGGTCGAACCCGCCGCCGGAGCCGCCGCCTCGTCCTTCTTCGTGGTCTCCAGGTCCAGGGTGATGGTGATGTCGTCACCCACCGCCACGCCGCCCGCCTCCAGGGCCTTGTTCCAGGTCAGGCCGAAGTCGCTGCGCTTGATCTTCGTGGTCGCCGTGGCGCCACGGCGCACGTTGCCCCACGCGTCCTTCGTCTCCGGCGTCGGGCCCTCCACGGCCAGCACCACCGGCTTGGTCACGCCGTGCAGGGTCAGGTCGCCCGTGACGTTCAGCTTGTCCTTGCCGGCCTTCGCGATCTTCGTCGACTTGAAGGTGATGGTCGGGAACTTCTCCACGTCGAAGAAGTCCGGGCTGCGCAGGTGCTCGTCGCGCTTGGGCTCGTTGGTGTTGATGGTCTTCGCGTCGATGGTCGCCTCGATGGTGGACTTGGTGATGTCCTTGTCATCCAGGTGGATGGTGCCCTTCACGTTGCTGAAGGCGCCACGCACGGTGGACACCATCATGTGCTTCACGGCGAACTGCGCGCTGGAGTGCGACGAGTCGAGCTCCCACGTGGACGCGAAGGCGAACGAGGGGGCGGCGACGGCGAGCAGCGTGATGGCGGACTTGAGCGACATCTTCATGGTGTGGACTCCTTGAGGTTGCGGACTGCGAGGTTCATGCGCGCAGCGCGAAGCTGCGCATGGACAAGGTTCCGTGATGGAAGCCCTCGAACACGGGGGTGATGCGGTCCTCGGGGAGGGCGGCTCCGAGGACGAAGTAGATGGGCAGCCAATGCTCGGGCGAGGGATGCGCGACCCGGGCATTCGGTGCATCCATCCATGACTGAAGCCCAAGGAAGTCACGCGCGGCAAGTTTTCCGGCGACCCACGCGTCGAACTCGGCGGCCCAGGGCTCCACGGGCGCCAGCCTGGCCCGGAAGTCCACCCGGCGCAGGTTGTGCACCACCCCACCGCTGCCCATGAGCAGCACGCCGTCCGCGCGCAGCGGACGCAGCGCCTCGCCCATGCGCGCCACCTGCGCGGGCGTCGCGTCCGCTGGCAGCGCCACCTGCAACACCGGCACGCGCGCCTCCGGAAACGCGTGCCGCAGCGGCACCCAGACGCCGTGGTCCAGCCCGCGCTCGCCGTCCGCCACCGCGGGCACGCCCGCCGAGGACAGCCGCGCCACCACGTCCTGCGCCAGCGAGGGCGCGCCCGGCGGCGCGTACCGCAGCCGGTACAGCGCCTCCGGGAAGCCGTAGAAGTCGTAGACGAGCGGCGGAGCCGCCATCGCCGTGACGTGCACGCGCGAGTCCGTCTCCCAGTGCGCCGACACCACCACCAGCGCCTTCGCCGCGCCCGCGCCGTCACCGAAGCGCTTGAGCGCCTGGGGATACGCGTCCGAGTCCAGCGCCGTCATGGGCGAGCCGTGCGAGACGAACAGGGCCGGCGCCACCTGCCGGGCCACCGAGGCCCCGGCGCCCATCACCCCCGCCACCCCAGCGGCCGCCACCCCTTGCAGCACCACGCGCCTGTCCACCCCGGAAGCCATCGTGGCGCCTTGTACTGCAACCCCGGGACCAGCACAGCCAACATGACAACCCACTGAAATGACGAGGCTTCGTGTTACAGCCCTGCGAAACACCTCTCAGATTGATAGAGAGGCGAATCAGTCTGAAAGGCACCAGGAGACACCTTGGCGGGTCTGGAAGGGTTGGACTTGAGGGAGCTGCTGGCGTTCGAGCCCAAGGGCGGGGTCATCCGCTTCGCCGGGCAGCGGGCGCTGTTGATGGACCCGGTGGCGCTGGGGCTCCTCCGCAAGGAGCTCATCGGGATGCTGGGGATGACGGCCGCGCGCGGCATCTTCACGCGGCTGGGCTACGCGCACGGCTGGCGGACGGCGGAGGCGATGAAGTCCGCGGTGCCGTGGACGGATGAAGCGGAGTGGCGCCGCTCGGGCGGCCGGCTGCACACGCTGATGGGTCAGGTGCGCGTGGAGCGCATCGAGCGCAAGGACACGGACGGCCCGGAGCCCTTCGCGGAGGCCCAGTGGAGCGACTCGTATGAAGCCGAGCAGCACCTGCTCCACCTGGGGCGGGCGGACGAGCCCGTCTGCTGGAGCCTCACCGGCTTCGCGTCCGGGTACCTGAGCTACTGCAACGGCAAGCCCATCTACTGCGCGGAGCTCAAGTGCGTGGGCAAGGGGGACGCCCTCTGCCACATCGTGGGCCGCCCCGAAGAGGAGTGGAGCACCGAGTGCACGGAGTTCCTGCGCTTCTATGAGACGCAGTGCATGGAGGGCGTGCTCGGGCAGGTGACGGAGGCCCTGCGGCAGGCGGAGCGCAAGCTGCGCGCGAAGCGCCAGTCGCTGGCGCGCGTGTCCGGCGTGACGGAGGACCCGGCCGGCATGGTGGCCCGCTCGGAGGCCATGCAGCGCGTGCTCAACCTGGCGCGGCGCTCGGCCAGGGTGGACACCACGGTGCTCGTCACGGGCGAGAGCGGCGTGGGCAAGGAGCGCGTCGCCCGGCTCATCCACGAGGAGTCCGGCCGCGCGCCCAAGGCCTTCATCGCGGTGAACTGCGCCGCGGTGACGGAGAGCCTGCTGGAGAGCGAGCTGTTCGGCCACGCCCGGGGCGCCTTCACCGGCGCCACGCACGACCGGCCCGGCCTCTTCGAGGCGGCGCACGGCGGCACCCTCTTCCTGGACGAAGTGGGCGAGGTGCCCCCCGCCATGCAGGCGAAGCTCCTGCGCGTCCTCCAGGAGCGCGAGGTGCGCCGCGTGGGCGAGAACACCAGCCGCAAGGTGGACGTGCGCGTGGTGGCCGCCACCAACCGCGAGCTGTCCGAGGAGGTCCGCCTGGGCCGCTTCCGCCAGGACCTCTTCTACCGGCTGCGCGTCATCGAGCTGCGCATCCCGCCCCTGCGTGAGCGCCGCGAGGACCTCCTCCCCCTCGCGCGCCTGCTGCTGGCGGAGGCCGGCGAACGGCTGGGCCCGCGCGTGAGCGGCCTGTCCCCGGACGCGGCGGATCAGCTCCTGCGCTACCCCTGGCCGGGCAACGTGCGCGAGCTGGGCAACGCCATCGAGCGCGCGGTGGTGCTGTGCGACGGCCCGCGCGTGGAGCGCGATGACCTGCCCGAGGAGGTGCGCGCCGCGCCGCCCAGCCTGACGCCCACCGGCAACCCGCGCCGGCTGGAGGACATGGAGAAGGAGTACATCCTCGCGGTGCTGGCGCAGAACGGCGGCAACCGCTCGCGCACCGCGGAGCAGCTGGACATCGGGGTGGCCACGCTCTACCGGAAGCTCAAGCAGTACGGCCACCCGGAGGCCGCGCACTGACGGGCGGCCTCGGGGCCCTCCTGCTCAGTTGAGGTACTGGTCGCGATCCGACGGGCGGTTGCGGTCCACCACGCGCAGGTGCTTGGAGCGGTCGCGCAGCTGCCGCTGCAGGCGCCAGTGCTGCAACTGGAGCATCAGCCGCCTGGGGCTCGCGCCGCGCACGTAGGCGAAGACGAGCAGCAGGCCCAGGATCTCCGGCGCCACCGCGCGCCAGGAGCCCGCGGTCAGCATGTTCAGCACGGTGAAGCCCGCGCCAATGGCCGCGAACCAGTTGCCCGTCAGCGGGATGCCCCAGAAGTTCGTCTGCCCCTTGCCGATGACGAGCCCGTAGGCCACCCACAGCACCGCCGTCATCACGGTGCCGCCCGCGTAGACGCTCATGGGCATCACCAGCGCCAGCAGCGTGGTGATGAGGCCCGCCACCACCGGGATGCCCAGCGCCACCAGCAGCAGCCGCTTGCCGCCCCAGGTGGACTCCAGGAAGCCGCCGATGGACCAGATGATGAGGCCGCCGAAGAGGATGCCCAGCGGCCCGGTGGCCACGAAGCCGTAGGTGAACAGCTCCCAGACGCGGAAGCGCAGGATGACGTCCGCCGGGTTGAGCAGCAGCAGCGCGCCCTGCCCCCGTGACGTCGCCAGGAACAGGGCGGAGATGCCCACGAACGCGATCGCCAGCTTGGCGGCCATCGAATCCAGGCTCGGGAACATGTCGCCGAAACCGCCGCCGCCTCGGTTGTAGCCCCGCATCGGTCGCATAGAGGCCCAAAGGTGGTGGAACAGCGCCCGGTCCGCAACCCCAAATCCAGAAACGATGAAGGGCGCCCCACCCGGTGTCACCCGGGAGAAGCGCCCTCGCATCCCACGCCTTCCTCAGTCCGGCCGGGAGGCCGTCAGGCCTTGTGGCGGTAGAACAGCGTGATGGTCAGACAGTGAAACTCCTTGTCCGAGGACTGCGTGACGATCTTGTCCACGACCTCCACGGAGGAGTTCTCCTTCAGCCACTTGGTGATGTTCTCACCCATGTTCTCGCGATCGCGCGCGAGCGTGGTGGAGAACACCTTGACTCCCGTGAAGCTGATAACGCCCATTCCAACCCTCGTGTCACCAGAGATTACAAATGTTTACCCCGAGTCGGGAGCGCCATCAAGAAACGGGCCCGACAATCCGGCCCCGGAGGCGCGTCCGGCCCCCGCCGGGCCTTCGCGGGGAAGCAGCAGGGGCCCCCGCCCACCGTCCACCCGCCGACAGTGCGGCGGGCGGAGTGGGCGCACGGCCGGGTGCCTCAGCGACCGGCGGCGGCGCGCCGGGTCTGGCAGTTGACCTCGTCCTTGCAGGCGGGACCAATGCCCTCCGGGTGGGCCGTCAGGGGCGTCTTGTCGCTCTCCTCCACGCCGCACACCACGCAGCGGCGCTTGCGGTTGCGGCGCTCGGCGCGGCGCTGCTCGGCGATGGCCTTGGCCCGCTCGCGGGCCGTCTTCGCGTCCACCTCGTTGCTCATCTCACGTCCCGTCCGGAAGTCGTCTGCCCCGTCGCCCGCGCGCCTAGAGCGCCTCGATCAGCACGGCGATGCCCTGGCCGCCGCCGATGCAGGCGGACCCGATACCATAGCGGGCGCCCCGGCGCTTCAGCTCGTACGCCAGCGTCATGGTGATGCGCGCCCCGGAGGCCCCCAGCGGGTGGCCCACGGCGATGGCGCCGCCGTTGACGTTGGTGGCGTCGCGTGGCAGGCCCAGCTCCTTCTCCACCGCCAGGTACTGGGGCGCGAAGGCCTCGTTGACCTCGAAGAGGTCCACGTCCGTGAGCTTCGCGTCCGCGCGCTTGAGCAGGTTGCGGATGGCCGGCGCCGGTCCGATGCCCATGATGCGCGGGTCGCAGCCGGCGACGCCCCAGTTGACGAGCCGCGCCATGGGCTTCAGGCCGTGCTTCTCCACGAAGCCGCGGGTGGCCATCACCATGGAGCCCGCGCCGTCGCAGATGCCGCTGGCCGCGCCCGCGTGCACCACGCCGTCCTTCTTGAACACCTTGGGCAGCTTGCGCAGGCCCTCCACCGTGGTCTCCGGGCGGTTGTGCTCGTCCCGGGCCACCACCGTGTCGCCCTTCCTGCCCTTGAGCGTCACCGGCGCGATCTCCTCCGCCAGCCGGCCCGCCTCCTGCGCCGCGGCGAAGCGCTTCTGGGTGAGCACCGCGTACTGGTCCACGTCGTCCTGGCCGAGGCCGTAGTCCACCGCCAGCTGCTCCGCGGTGAGCGCCATGGCGTTGCCCGTGTAGCTGTCCGTGAGGGCCGTCCAGAGCATGTCCTCCAGGCTCCCCTTGCCCAGCGGGAGGCCCCAGCGCGCGCCGCGGATGACGTGGGGCGCCTGGCTCATGGACTCCGTGCCGCCCGCCAGCACCGCCTCCGCGCCGCCCGTGAGCATCATCTCCGCGGCCGTGACGAAGGCCTGGAAGCCGGAGCCGCACAGCCGGTTGACGCCCAGCGCGGGCACCGGCACCGGCACGCCCGTGCGCAGCCCCACGTGGCGCGGCAGGTAGATGGCGTCCGCGCTCGTCTGGACGACGTTGCCGTACACCACGTGCTCGATGAGCTCCGGGGAGACGCCCGCCTGGGCCAGGGCCGCCTTCGCGGACTCCACGGCCAGGTCGGTGGCGCTCAGGTCCTTGAGGCTGCCGCCGTAGGTACCGAACGGGGTGCGCTTGCCGGACAGGAAGTAGATTTCCTCGTTCTTGGACACGCTCTTCATGGTGCTCGTCTCCCTACTCTTCCAGGGCTCGCGGTGCACGCATGACGTGACGTGGAAAAAGCGTCCAGGGGGCCGTCAGCCCGCGCGCTGGCCCAGGAAGGCGCTGGCGACCATGGCAAGCGCGATGGCCGTCCACAACAGGCCCTGGAGGTTCTGCCGGCGGATTTCCTTGCGCCCCAGCCCCTCGTACCAGGCCCTGGCCGCCTGGACCCGCCCCTCCCAGGTGAAGCCCTCCGGGCCCGCCCGCTCCAACCCCTCGAGCCGTCGCACATGCGCGCGCAACAGGCGCTCCGGTGCGGCGTCCTCCAGCGAGCCCGAGCGGTAGCCGGGCAGGTCCAGCGCGGGGCGCCGGTAGCTGGCGGTGACGACGAAGCCCCCGGAGGCCAGGGGGGTGAGCAGGTAGAGCCGGGGCAGCAGGTCGGCCCCCTCGTAGAGGGTGGCGAAGACGCGCTCGCCCGCGTGCGCCCAGTCGTAGGAGCGGGTGGCCTTCTGGAGGAGGGGCTTCTCCTCGTGGCTGCCCAGCGGCGCGAAGCCCAGCGCCTGGAGCTGGCCCGCCAGGGGGCCCAAGCCGTCCGGCAGGCCCATCTGGTCCGCGGGGGCCTCCGGCTCCACCCGGACGGTGTGGGGGAAGAGGTAGAGGACCGCGCGCCAGAGGTTGAGGAACAGGAGCACGCCCGCGAGCACCAGCCCCGCGACGGCCACCCCCAGTTGCCCGAGCACGCTCACGGGCGCGGCTTTCCATCCGGGCGCCGGGTGGCGGTGGCCGGCAGGTCCCTCCAGCGCGCCAGGTCCGCGGGGGTGAGCGGGTCGCGGCCCTCCAGGTAGCGCTCCAGGTGGCCCAGCGAGTCCACGCCCCAGAACATCTCGTCGTCCACCAGCACGGACGGCACGCCGAAGGCGCCGTGGGCCAGCGCGTCCTCCGTGTTCCTGCGCACGCGGTCCTTCACCTCCGGCAGCTGCGAGCGCTCCAGCAGCGCCCGCGCGTCGAAGCCGGCCTCCGTCAGCACCGCGCCCACCTGCTCCGGCGTCTCGATGCCCCGGCCCTGGCCCCACGCGGCCGAGTAGAGCGCGGTGGTGAGCCGCGTGCGCTCCGCCACGTCGTCCACGGCGGCCGTCACGCGCAGGGCCCACAGCGGGTTGAAGGGGTGCGAGGGCGGCAGGGCGAAGGGCGCGCCCTGCTCGTGCGCGATGCGGAACGTCTGCTTGAAGAGATAGACGCGCTTGGCGGGGATCTCCGCCGGGCCCACGGAGCCCACGGCGTTGAGCAGCCCCGCGAGCAGCACCGGCACGGGCTCCACGACACGGCCGTGTCGCTGCGCGATGGCGGGCATGCGGAGCCAGGCGAGGTAGGCGTACGGGGACAGGTAGTCCAGGCAGAAGCGCAGGGGGGAGGAGGCCATGGCCCCATCCTATGCACGACCCGGCCGTCAGGCGCTCTGCTTCACGTCCTCGCTCTGGCGCGCCAGCGGGCCGCGCAGCGACTGGGCCAGCTGCTGGAGGTGCGTGGCCCGGGCGTTGGCGAAGGCGCGCTCGGCGATCTCCAGCTCCCGCAGGGCCTCTTCCGGGTCGCCGCGCCGCTCCGCGTGCTGGAGGTAGACGAGGCCCATCTGGAGCACGTTGCCGGTGGACTCCGCCAGCAGGCGCGCGTGGCGCAGGTGCGCGTCCCCCTCCTCCTGGGACACCAGCGGCGCCAGGGCGCGGCGGGCCAGGATTTCATCCCAGGGGTTGGCGAAGCGCGGGTCCAGCGCGCGCTCCAGCGCGGCCTCGGCGGCGGCGAGCGCGGCGGGCAGCCGGCCCTGCTCCCGCTCGAAGCGCGACTGGTACACGCGCACCAGCGTCTCCATGCGCAGGCCGCCCCGCCGCGCGGCCTCCAAGGCGCGGGGCAGCGACTCGCGCGCGGCGGCCGCGTCCTCGAAGAGCACGTCGCGGCACGCCTGGTACACCTGGACGTGCGCGCGCAGCCAGCGGTCCTCGGGCAGCACGCGCGACAGGGCCTCGCCGCGCGACACCACCGCGGCGACGAGCTCGTGCTCGCCGCGCTCCAGGTAGTACGGCGGCGTGAAGAGGGCCAGGTTGCGCTCCATCAGCCGGGGGCTGCCCAGCCGCCGGACCAGCTCCAGCTTCTGCGCGAGCGCGGACGCGAACGCGGCGCCGTCGCCGGTGAAGGCCGCGCGCGCCACCTGCGCGAAGAGGTGGTAGGCGCGCACGTCGGTGAAGCCCTGCGCCTCCGCCAGCGCGAGCCCGTCCTGGAGCAGCGCCTCGTCCAGCGGCTCGCCGCGCAGGGCCAGGTTCGCGTTGAGCAGGTAGCCCCCCATGCCCAGCGCCCACGCCAGCCGCCGGGGCGGGCGCCCCACCGCGTCGCGGAACTCGCGCAGCCGCTGCACCTGCTTGCGCTGCTCGGACACCCCGCCCGCCCAGTGGCCGGTGTACGCGCACAGCGTCGAGCGCGCCACGGACAGCCCCGCCCGGTACGGCGAGTCCTCCGGGTGCTCGGCGGCCACGCGCGCGATGAGCGCCTCCAGCTCGTCCGTGCGCCCCAGGATGGCCAGCGCCATGCCCTGGAGGATCTGCAGCTCCGAGCGCTTCCAGAAGACGTCCACCGGCGTCATCCGCGCGCACGCCGCCACCTCGCGGAAGAGCGGGATGAGCAGCTCCTCGCGCTCCGCGGGCGTGGCCACGCGCGCGGACTGGAGCCGGGAGAGCGCCTCGCGCCGTCCGGCCTCCACGTCCACCGTGGCCGCCCAGTGCGCGAAGAGCCGCTCCGCGTACGCCACCGACGTCGGCGGGTCGCTGGAGTAGCCCACCTCCACCAGCGACACCCACGTGCGCAGGAGCTGCTCCGAGCGCCCCGGGTAGTCCGGCGCGGACTCCAGGAGGGCCGCCGCCTCCTTCAGGAGCAGCGTGGCCTCCAGCAGCGCCTCCGCCTCGATGGCCGCGTGGCCCGCCTCCAGGAGCGGCTGGATGGCCTCCGCGGGCGCGTCCGAGCGCGCGAAGTGCCAGCCCACCGCGCGCACCACGCCCGAGCGCCCCGAGGGCAGCGCCTGGAGCACCCGCGCCACCTGGCCGTGGTACAGGCGGCGCTCCGCCTCCGGCGTGCTGTCGTAGACGGCCTGGTGCACGGTGTCGTGCGTGAAGACGTAGCGGCCCTCCACGTCCTGGAGGAACTGCCGCTCCACGATGCCGTCCAGCACGGCGAACAGCTCCGCCTCCGGCAGGCCGGACAGCGCGCGCAGCAGCGGCAGGTCCAGCAGCCGGCCCGCGGGCGCCAGCTTGCGCAGGAGCGCCACCTGCTCCGGCGGCGCGTTGGACAGGCGCATCAGCACCGCTTCCTGGATGCTCGCCGGGAGCCGCCGCGTGCCCAGCCCCGCCTCCGCCTCCCAGCGCCCGCCCACGCGCTTGAGCGCGCCCGCCTCCACCAGCATGCGCAGGCACTCCGTGGCGAAGAAGGCGTTGCCGCCGGTGGTCTCGTGCAGGTGCCGCACGAAGCCCTTCGGCACGTCCAGCCCCGGCAGCACCAGCTCCACCAGCGTGGCCACGTGCTCGGCGGACAGCGGCTCCAGGTCCACGCGCGAGGTGAGCTTCTCGTCCACCGTCTGGAACGCGAGGCTCAGGCGCGACAGCTCCTGCGAGCGGAACGTGCCCACCACCATGCCGCGCGTGCCGTGCAGCGCGCGGATGACGACGTTGAGCGCCTCCAGCGACGCGCTGTCCGCCCATTGGAGGTCCTCGAGGCACACCACGAAGGACTGCCGCCCGCCGAGCGTGTGCGTCCACTCCGACAGCGCCTGGAAGAAGGCGGCCTTCTCCTCGGAGCCTTCGCCCGGAAGCTGTTCGTGCAGGTCGCCGTCGAGCGGCTCCGGCGACAGCAGGCGCGCGAGCGGGGCCTTCACCCGCTCCATCAGCTCCGACGGCGTGTGCGGCACCAGGCAGCGCAGGGCCTGCGCCACGGGCGCCAGCGGGGCCAGCCCCTCCGCGCGGCACTGGCCCCGGCCGAAGGGCAGCTCGGCGAGCTTCGCCTGGAGCTCGAACTCCTGGAGCAGCCGCGTCTTGCCCACGCCCGCGGGGCCGCCCACCAGCACCGCGCGCGACTGGCCCCAGTCCGCCTCCGCCAGGCCGTTCATCAGCCCTTCCAGCTCCGCCTCGCGCCCCACCACCTCCGGCACGTGCAGGTAGCTGGCGCGCGCGGACAGCGGCTCCTCGGGGACGGGCTCGCCGCTGGCGTGGCAGAGCGCCTCCAGCAGCTCGCCCGCGTCCTGGAAGCGCTCGCGCGGGTCCTTGGCCATCAAGAGGAGGATGATCTCCTCCAGCTGCGGATCCACCGGGCACAGCGTGGACGGGCGCGGCGGCGGGCGCGTCAGGTGGTCCGCCAGCAGCACCGCGGGGCTGTTGCGCTTGAAGGGCAGCTTGCGGGTGGCCAGGTACCAGGCCATCACGCCCAGCGAGTACAGGTCCGCGCGCCCGTCGATGCTCGCGCCCCGCTGCCACTCCGGCGCCAGGTACTCCAGCGTGCCCTTCAGCTTGCCGGGGCTGGGCGTGCCCAGCTGGTGCATCACGCCGAAGTCCATCAGCTTCACCGCGCCGGACTCGGTGATGCGCACGTTGCTGGCCTTGATGTCGCAGTGCACGTACAGGCGCGAGTGGATGAACGCCAGCACCTGCGCCATCTGGATCAGCACGCGATACAGCGTGCGCGTGTCCAGCGGCGCGTCCCGCACCAGCGTGCTCAGGTCCTTGCCGCCCACCACCTCCATGGTGATGAAGCGGTTGCCGGCCTCCGTCATGCCCCAGTCGAAGACCTTGAGCGTGGACGGGTGCTGGAGCTTCTTCATGGCGAAGAACTCGTGCCGGAACAGCAGCACCAGCTCCTCCACCTTCGCCGCGGACAGCTCCGCGGGGACGTGCATCTCCTTGAGCGCCACGCGCCGGCGCTCCTGCAGGTCGTCCGCCAGCCAGATGCGGCCCATGCCGCCTTCCCCCAGCAGCGACTCCACGCGGTAGCGCCCGGTGACGATGACGCCGGGGATCAGCGAGCGCCGCTCCCCGATGCCCGAGCCCGGCAACGTGATGGGCGTACGCATCCGCTCCCCCCACGTGCTCGGGGGGCGGGTGCGCTCATCCAACACCGCTGTTTTTTCGTCGTCGCTCACACGCCAAGGGGGCTGGCTGCTTGAAGGACCGGATCCCGATTCCAGAATCCAGACATCGCCAGGAATAGCACGTTTCAGTGACACTGCCTCCGGGACATCCGAGCAGGTGCACGCTCTACTCCTGTTCCCTGTTTCACCGCCCCGCTGGAAGAAGCGCCACACCCCGGCCCGGATGCCTGCTGGGCCGCCTTCCCAACCCGCGCCCACGACGTCCCCGCACGGCCGGGCAGGCAGCCCTGGCGCGCGCCGTCATTGCCCTGGCGTGCAGGTGCATCCCACCTTCCCGTCGGAGGTGACACCATGGCTTCGGACAAGGACTCCAAGAACTTCCAGCCGCGCGACCGGGGACAGGTGGAGGACGCGCTGGATCGGGGCGCCGCCGAGCGGGCCCGCGAGCGCTCCCGCGCCGCGGCGCGGGGGGACGAGAACCCCGGCCCGCTGGAGGAGACGCGCTGGGAGGCGGAGGTGGAGCGCGGCTCGGAGTGGCTGGACCCGGAGGTGCCAGCGCGCGAGGCGCGAGGCGACGAGGAGCCGGACTCCGAGGTTTCCCGGAGGGGGCTCGTGAACCCGCCACCCGAGCGGTAGGGCGCGTTCGCGACAAACCCGTGAGGTGGAGGCTCTCGTGGATTCTCACGGGTGCAGGGGGACCTCTTGCCCGGTGCGCACGGCGGGGGGATGCTGTGCCCCGCCGTTCCCCTCAGCCGTCCGTGGTTGCCTCCCCGGGAGTCGATGCACCGTGAAGCCCAAGGTCCTCATCGTGGAGAACTCCTGGACCATGCGCGAGACGCTGCGGCTGCTCTTGTCGGGTGAGTTCGACTGCACGGTGGCGGCGGATGGGGAGACGGGGCTCGCGCACGCGCTGGCGCAGCCGCCGGACGTGCTCCTGTCGGACGTGAACATGGAGGGCATCGACGGCTACGAGCTGTGCCGCCGCGTGCGCGCGGAGCCCTCCCTGGCGCACCTGCCCGTGGTGTTCGTCAGCGGCTATCCGCCGCGCTCGGAGCAGGAGCCCGGGCAGCCGCAGCCGGACGCGTACCTGGTCAAGCCGGTGAAGCCGCCGTACCTCATCGCGCAGCTGCACGCCGTGCTGCAGCGCGCGAGGGGCGCCACCGCCTAGGCCGCGGGCGAGCGCCGGGCCGGGTGCCCGCGGGGCCGGGTGTCACGGCGAGGACGCGGCGCGCTTCTGTCACTGACCTGGGCCACGGGGAGGGCTATACCTTGCCCGAATTTCCCCTTCTCTCGTCCCGAGGTCCTCGCGTGCTCAACGCCTTCCCCCGCGTCCCGGCTCCCAAGAACGAGCCCGTCCTCTCCTACGCCCCCGGCACCCCGGAGCGCGCGGAGCTCCAGTCCACGCTCAAGCGCATGAGCGGGGAGCGCATCGACATCCCCGTGGTCATCGGGGGCAAGCACGTGAAGTCCGCCAAGACGGACACCGTGCGCATGCCGCACCGACACCAGCACGTGCTGGCCACCCTGCACGAGGCCGACGCGGGCCACGTGGAGCAGGCCATCCAGAACGCCATGAGCGTGAAGGAGGACTGGGCGCGGATGCCCTTCCACGCGCGCGCGGCCATCTTCCTGCGCGCCGCGGAGCTGCTCGCCACGCGCTACCGCCCGCTGCTCAACGCGTCCTCCATGCTGGGCCAGTCGAAGACGGCGCACCAGGCGGAGATCGACGCGTCGTGCGAGCTCATCGACTTCCTCCGCTACAACGTCCACTTCGCGCAGCAGATCCTCTCCATCCAGCCGGAGAACTCCGCGCAGACGTGGAACATGACGGACTACCGGCCCCTGGACGGGTTCGTCTTCGCCATCGCGCCGTTCAACTTCACCTCCATCGCCCTGAACCTCTGCCTGTCGCCCGCGCTGATGGGCAACGTGGTGCTGTGGAAGCCTTCCTCTACGCAGGCCCTGAGCGCGTGGTACAGCCTGGAGCTGATGCGCGAGGCGGGCCTGCCCGACGGCGTCATCAACATGCTGCCCGGCGACGGCCCCACGGTGGGCAACCCGGTGCTGGCGAGCCCCCACCTGGGCGGCATCCACTTCACCGGCTCCACGCCCACGTTCAACAACCTGTGGAAGACGGTGGGAGAGAACATCGGCCGCTACAAGCAGTACCCGCGGCTGGTGGGTGAGACGGGCGGCAAGGACTTCATCTTCGCGCACCCGTCCGCGGCGGACGACCTGGAGGCGCTCGCGGTCGCCATCGTGCGCGGCGGCTACGAGTACCAGGGCCAGAAGTGCAGCGCGGCCAGCCGCGTCTACGTGCCGGAGTCCCTGTGGCCCAGGCTGAAGTCGCGCCTCCAGGCGCTCATCGGTGAGATCAAGATGGGCGACGTGGCGGACTTCCGCAACTTCATGGGCGCCGTCATCGACGAGCGCTCGTTCAAGAAGGTGTCCGGCTACATCGAGCTGGCGAAGTCCGGCAGCGACGCGACCATCGTCGCGGGCGGCGGCACGGACAAGCGCGAGGGCTGGTTCGTGCAGCCCACGCTGGTGCAGTGCGACAGCCCGCGCCACCGCATCATGACGGAGGAGATCTTCGCGCCGCTGGTGGGTGTGTACGTCTACCCGGACGCAAAGTTGGAGGAGGCGCTGAAGGAGTGCGACCAGTCCGCGAGCTACGCGCTCACCGGCGCCATCTTCGCGCGCGATCGCAAGGCCATCGAGCAGATGATGGGCGGCCTGCGCAACGCGGCGGGCAACTTCTACATCAACGACAAGCCCACGGGCGCGGTGGTGGGCCAGCAGCCCTTCGGCGGCAGCCGCGCGTCCGGCACCAACGACAAGTCCGGGTCGATGATCAACCTGTTCCGCTGGTCCAGCCCGCGCACCATCAAGGAGAACTTCGCGCCGCCGGTGAAGGTCCCCTACCCGTTCATGGACAGCGACCCGAAGGAAGGGGCCCTCTAGTCCCATGAGCGAACCGTTCCAGGGCATCGCGGGGCTGGAGACCTACGCGTTGGAGGACGGCGGCTGCCGCGTGGAGATCATTCCCACGCGCGGCGCGCTCGTCACGCGCATGGTGGTGGACGGCGAGGACGTGCTCTATCTGGATGAGAGCACCGTCGCCGACCTCACGAAGAACGTGCGCGGCGGCATCCCCGTGCTCTTCCCCATCGCCGGCCCCCTGCCCGGGGACACATATCCGGCGGACCGCAAGGCGTACACACTGCCGCAGCACGGCTTCGCCCGGAAGCTGCCGTGGACGGTGCGCCAGGCGGACGAATCGATGCTGGTGCTGAGGCTCTCCTCGTCGGAGGAGACGCTGCGCCAGTTCCCGTGGGCCTTCGACGCGCAGTTGGTGTTCTCGCTCACGGGCCGGCGGCTGACGGTGGACTTCGACGTGGCGAACCTGGACACGCGGCCCATGCCGCTGCACCTGGGCTACCACCCGTACTTCCGCGTGCCACAAGGAAACAAGGCGAAGGCGCGCGTGGAGACGGACGCCACGCACGCGTGGGACAACCTCGCGAAGCACGAGGTGCCCTTCACCGGCCTGGACCTCACGGCGCAGGAGGTGGACATGCACCTGCGCGACCACTCGGCGCCGGGCACGGTGCTGGAGCGTGGGCCGGGGCTGTCTCCCGTGAAGCTGTCGTGGAGCGAGGAGTTCCGCCTGCTCGTCGTGTGGACGTTGCAGGGGAAGGACTTCGTCTGCGTGGAGCCGTGGACGGCCGCCGCCGGGGCGCTGGCCACCGGCGAGGGCCTGCTGCACGTGGCCCCGGACGAGCGCGTGTCGCTCGCGTTCGACATCGAGGCGTGACGCGCGCGTCTCAGGCGTGCGGGATGAGGGGCAGGCTCAGCGGGCCGCGCACGGTGAGGGAGGTGTTCCACTTCACCGGGCCCGTGGGCGTGAAGCGCGTGAAGCGGGACAAGAGCACCTCCAGCCCCACGCGCGCCTCCAGGCGGGCCAGCGGCGCGCCCAGGCAGAAGTGGATGCCGTGGCCGAAGGGCATGTTGTTCACGCCCTCACGGTCCATGTCGAAGGTGTCCGGGTCCTTGAAGCGCTCGCCGTCGCGGCACGCGGAGCCGATCATCAGCGCCACGCGCGCGCCCTCCGGGATCACCACGCCCGCCACCTCCGTCTCCCTCGTGGTGACGCGCACGAGCCCATGCACGGAGGGCTCGTAGCGCAGCACCTCCTCCACGAAGCGGCCCACCTGGGACGGCTGCTCGCGCAGGCGGGCCACCAGGTGCGGCTGCTCCATCAAGAGGCGCACGCAGTGGCTGACGAGCTGCACGGTGGTCTCCAGCCCCGCCACCACCAGCAGGAACAGGAAGCTCATCACCTCCGCGTCGGTGAGCGCCTCGCCGTCCACGCGGGACCTCACCAGGTCGGACACCATGTCGTCCTGGGGGTGGCGGCGGCGCTCGGCGACGACGTCGGACAGGTAGTCCTCCATCTCGCGCACCGTGGCGCGGATGGACGCGTGCCGGTGGGTGTCCTGCTCCGTGGTGCCGGACACGCTGGACAGGTCCACCGACCAGCGCTTGTAGCGGGCCGTCATCGTGGGGTCCAAGGCGAACAGCTCGCCAATCACGCTCGCGGGCAGCGGCATGGCGAAGGCGTCCACGAAGTCCACCTCGCGCTCCGGGGACAGGCGCTCCGCCAGGGACTGCGCGAAGCCGCGGATGCGCGGCTCCAGCCGGTTCACCGCCGTGGGCGTCCACGCGCGGCTCACCAGCGCGCGCAGCCGCATGTGGCGCGGCGGGTCCATGACGATCATCGACTCGGAGAAGGGGTTGTGGCCCAGCCACGGCGGCGCGGTGGTGGTGCGCACCCCGGCGGAGGAGAAGACCTGCGGGTTCTTGAAGGCGGCGGCCACGTCCTCGAAGCGCGTGATGGCCCAGAGCCCACCGGGTTCCACCTGACACACGGGTGCGTTGCGCCGCAGCTCCGCGTAGACGGGGTAGGGATTGGCCCGGACTTCCGGCGCCATCAGGTTCACGCGTCCAGTCATGAAAGAATTTCCTTTCAAGGCTGGAAAACTATACCCGATATACTGGCCCTGAACAGAGGCGTCGCCTCCCCTCCTTCGAGTCACCATGTCCCGTTTCGTCCTCGCCGCCGTCCTCGCCCTGGGTCTGTCCGCGTGTTCCGACGACCCCGATGAAGTCACGCCTGACTCCGGCACCCCCACCACCGACGCGGGCCACGACGCGGGCACGGACGTGGACGCCGGCACCGGCGCCGATGCCGGGACGGACGTGGACGCGGGCACGGATGCCGGGACGGACGTGGACGCGGGCACGGGCAGCTCGCACGGCTCCGGCAAGCTCGCGTGCAGCAAGACGGGCACGGTGAGCACGGACGCGGGCACGCTGACGTACTGCGTGGCGCAGGTGGGCGCGACGGAGGTGAAGTACATCGAGCCGAAGCAGGGCATCACGCCCGCGCCCATGCGGCTGGCCATCTACCTGCACGGCGACGGCGCGGCCACGTACAACGGCAGCAACCCGCGCTCGCTGTTCACGCACGGGGGTTGGACGTACGGGCACAACACGCTCTACGTGACGGCGCTCGCGCCTAACAAGTGCGCGTGGTGGACGGTGCCGGAGCGCACGGACTGCTCCACGGACGCGCCCATCGAGGCGCGCGACCTGGAGGGCAGGAACGCGGCGGAGCTGGCGTCGCTCATCGAGGCGCTGCGCAAGGGCTGGGACATCCAGGACGGCCCCATCCTCTTCGGCGGTTCGTCGGGCGGCTCCATCGAGCTGACGGCCAGCTTCCTGCCGCGCTACGGCGACCGCTACCCGGGCATCTACGCGCTGAGCTGCGGCGGTGAGAAGCCGTGGACGGGCAGCATGGACTGGGACGCGTCGAACGCGGCGCTGCGCGGCGGCACGCAGTTCTGGTTCACCTATGGCGACCTGGACTTCCTGTACCCGGACATCCAGGACGCGAAGGCGTACTTCGGCGGGCTCGGGTTCCCGGTGAACGACAAGGTCATCGCGGGCGCCGAGCACTGCGCGTTCGACCAGGTGGGCCGCGTCACGGAGGTGTGGAGCGAGGCCACCGGGCAGTAGGCATCCCGCCCTGCTCCGCTTCGCGTGGGTGCTTCCATCGCAAGAAGCGGAGTGCGGGGGAGGCGTGAAGTTCCTAGCGTGAGGCGCATCCTCTTCCTGGGAGCCTGGGATGCGCCTCTACGACTATCTGCCCTCCGCGAACGGCTACAAGATCCGCACGTTGCTCGCGCAGCTCGGCCTCGCCTACGAGTTGGTGCCGGTGGACCTCTTCGCGGGGGAGAGCCACACGGCGGACTTCCACGCGAACAAGAACCCGGACGGCCGCATCCCGGTGCTGGAGCCGGAGCCGGGGCGGTTCCTCGCGGAGTCCAACGCCATCCTGTTGTTCCTCGCGGAGGGCACGCGCTTCCTGCCCGAGGACCGCTTCGCTCGCGCGCAGGTGCACCAGTGGATGTTCTTCGAGCAGAACACGGTGGAGCCGAACCTCGGCACCGCGCGCTTCTGGCTCCTCACCGGCCGGCAGCGGCCGGGGTCCGACGTCGTCCGGAACCGCGTGCAGGGCGGTGAGCGCGCGCTGGCCTCGATGGAGCGACACCTGGGCAAGCACGCGTTCCTGGTGGAGGAGCGCTACACCGTCGCGGACCTCTGCCTCTTCGCGTACACGCACCTGGCGCCGGAGGCGGGCGTGGACCTGACGCCCTACCCATCCGTCCGCGCCTGGCTGGAGCGCGTGAAGGCCCAGCCCGGCTTCCTGGGCCCCGTGCCGCCCTACACCGCGAACGCGCACGTGCGCTGACGCGGGCTACGCGCGGGCGCGCGATGCGCCGGCTCCACCTTCAACTGCGTGTGGAAGCCCTTGCGTTGGTTCACGGACGTGGGCGGCGCGGGCCTGGCGCACGCGGCGAGGAAGAGAGAGGCCCGCAGGGCATGGCGGGAGAAGGACTTCATTCTGGGAATACGCAGTGAATCCGCGTCACGGATCCGCGACATGCGCGGCGCCGCTCCGGAGGGTGGCTTGACAGGTCTCGGCATCGCCGCTACTTGTTCTCGCAGAATGTTCGTCACCTCCGCCATGTGCATGTGTTCGATGCCTGTTCCGGGTGGGCCCAAGCCCGCCGCGGTAGGCTGACGCACAGCCTGCCCCTGGCGAGCCAACCGGAGCCCACCCACCCGCGAGGGTCGGTGGGCTTCGTCGTTCCGGGCCTCCGCTCTCGCACCCTGCCGAGGAGCGTCGCAGCGCCCACTGAAGTCCTGAAGCCCTCCCCACCGCCCGCAGTGCCCTGACGTCCCCGCCACCCCTCTGCCTTCACGCCACGCGCGCTCCTCCCGGAGCGACGCGAACAGGAGTCCCTTGCCATGAGCACGCCCCACGACGAACGCCCGCTCCACCCCGACACGCTCGCGCTGCACGCCGGCTATTCGCCGGACCCCACCACGGGCTCGCGCGCGGTGCCCATCTACCAGACCACCAGCTACCGCTTCCGCGACGCGGACCACGCCGCCGCGCTCTTCGGCCTCAAGGAGTTCGGCAACATCTACACGCGCATCACGAACCCCACGACGGACGTCTTCGAGAAGCGCATCGCCGCGCTCGAAGGGGGCGTGGGCGCGCTCGCCGTCGCGTCCGGCCAGGCCGCGCAGACGCTGGGCATCCTCAACGTCCTCAAGACGGGGGATGAGATCGTCTCCGGCGCCAGCCTCTACGGCGGCACGTACAACCTCTTCAAGGTGACGCTCGCGCGCCTGGGCATCACCACGAGGTTCGTGGACGCGGGCAACCCGGACGCGTTCCGCCAGGCCCTTGGCCCGAAGACGAAGGCGCTCTACCTGGAGTCGCTGGGCAACCCGCGCCTGGACGTGCCGGACTTCGACGCCATCGGCGCCGTGGCGAAGGAAGCGGGCCTGCCGCTCTTCGTGGACAACACCGCGCTGTCCCCCGCCCTCTTCAACCCGCTGCGCCACGGCGCGCACATCGTGCTGCACAGCGCGACCAAGTACATCGGCGGCCACGGCACCTCCATCGGCGGCGTCATCGTGGACGGCGGCAACTTCCCCTGGGAGAACGGCAGGTTCCCGGAGCTGACCGAGCCCAACCCCGGCTACCACGGCCTGCGCCTGCGCGAGGCCTTCGGGCCCGCGGCCTTCATCCTCAAGGCCCGGCTGGAGGGCCTGCGCGACATCGGCCCGGCGCTCAGCCCCTTCAACGCGCACGCGTTCATCCTGGGCCTGGAGACGCTGCGGCTGCGGCTGGAGCGGCACTCGCAGAACGCGCTCGCGGTGGCGAAGTGGCTCAAGCAGCACGAGAAGGTGGCGTGGGTGCGCTACCCGGGCCTGGAGGACGACCCCTCGTTCCCCAACGCGAAGAAGTACCTGAAGGGCGGCTTCGGCGGGCTCGTCACCTTCGGCGTGAAGGGCGGGCTGTCCGCCGGGCGCAAGGTGATTGACGGCGTGCGGCTGTGGAGCCTGCTCGCGAACATCGGCGACACGCGCTCGCTCATCATCCACCCCGCGTCCACCACGCACGAGCAGCTCACCCCGGAGGAGCGCGCCAGCACGGGCGTCACCGACGACCTGGTGCGCCTGTCCGTGGGCCTGGAGCACCTGGACGACATCGTGGCCGACCTCGATCAGGCCCTGGGCGCGGTCTGACGCCATGCGACCCGTGAGGCCTGGCCAGGAGCTGCCCCCGCGCGCGGAGACCCCGCGCGTCTTCGACCTGTCGCTGCCGGACCTGCCGCTGGAGGCCGGCGCCCGCGTGGCGCCCCACCTCGTGCGCGGCTGGTGGTGGGGGCCGCCAGAGGACCTCGCGTGGTTGCAGTCCCGCGCCCGCGTGCATTCCGAGGAGGCGACGCGCGCGGGCCGGCTGCGCGTGGTGCGGAGGTCCGCCTCCGAGCTGCGCGACGCCGCCACCGACGCGCGTCGCACCGGCCCCCGCCGCACGCCGGACGCGGTGCCCACCGTGCTGCTGGTGCACGCGCTCACGGGGGACATGAACGCCGGAGGCGAGGGCGGCTGGTGGGCGCCCGTCATCGGGCACGGGCGGCCGCTGGATCCGTCGCGCGTGCGGCTGCTGTGCTTCAACAACCTGGGCTCCTGCTACGGCACCTCCGGCCCCGCGGACGAGGGCTTCCCGCAGCGCACCGATGACACGCGCTTCGGCCCGGCGCCGGTGCTGCCCAAGGGCGACCTGCGCCTGGATGAGCGCAGCCTGCCCGCGACCCTCACGCCGTGGGACCAGGCGCGCTCCCTCCTCGCGGCGCTGGACGCGCTGGGCGTGGACGAGGTGGCGCTCGTCATCGGCGGTTCGCTGGGCGGCATGGTGGTGCTGTGCCTGGCGGCGCTCGCGCCGGAGCGCTTCCAGCGCATGGTGCCCATCGCGACGGCGGAGGCCGCGTCCGCGTGGGTGGTGGGCTGGAACCACGTGGCCCGGCAGGTCGTCCTGCTCGACCCCGAGTATCCCGAGTCCCCCAGGCGCGGCCTGGAGCTGGCGCGCCAGCTGGCGACGCTCACCTACCGCGCGGAGACCGGGCTGGAGGCGCTCCAGCCGAGGCCCCACGCCTGGTCATCGCGCGCGCTGTACCCGGTGGAGAGCTACCTGGAGCACCAGGGCGCGAAGCTGGAGGCTCGCTTCGACGCGCGGTCGTACCTCGCGCTCCTGGGCGCCATGGACCACCACGACCTCGCGCGCGTGCCCACGCCGAGCGGAGGGCCCGGCGTGGACCGCATCCGCGCGAGCACGCTCGCCATCGGCATCGACCGGGACGCGCTCTTCCCGCCCGAGCACATGAAGGCCCTCTCCCGGCGCCTGCGCGCGCAGGGGCTGCATGCCGAGTACGCGGCCCTGAGCAGCCTCCACGGCCACGACGGCTTCCTCATCGAATGGGACGCGCTCGCGCCCCTGCTGGTCCGCGCGCTCGCCCTGCCTCCGGGCGTGGGCCGCGACGCCCGCCTCTCCTCCCTCGCCGGCGTCCGCGCCCGGAAGACCTCATGACCGCCCCCGTGAGCATCACCCGCTACGCGCCGCTCCTTCTGGATACCGCCCAGGGACTCGCGTCCGTGGCCACGCACCTGTCGCGCCGCGACGCGGGCAGCACGCGCGCCGCCATCGTGTCGTCGCCGCCCTGGCTCGCCGCGGGGCTGGAGTCCGCGCTGTCCATCGCGTTGAAGGGGAACTCCACGCTGGCCCGGCAGGAGCTGGACGGCCTGCTCGCGCGGGGGCTGTTGATGCTGGAGGAGGCGGAGCGCCGGCTGGGCGCGCCCCCCGGCTCCGCGTCGGTGGAGGCGAACGGCGCGCGCACGCTGGCGTCGCTGCTGGAGCCCGCGCGCCGCGCGCTGGATGGCGCGAGCCTGGTGCGTGAACGGCGGCCCGCGCTGGAGGACGTGGTGCACGGCACCGGCGAGCGGCTGACCGCGGCGCTCCTCGCGAGGCTGTTGGGCGCGCGCGGCGTGCCGTCGCTGGAGGTGGACGCGGCGGACTGGACGGTGACGGAGGGTGAGCCCGGTCACGCCCGCGTGAGCCGCGCGCACACCCGCGCCCGGGTGGCGGCGCTGCGGCCTTCGTGGGAGGGACGGCTGACGTTGCACGCGGGGGGCCGGGGCACGTCGCTGGACGGGCGCTCCACGACGCTGGGCGTGGCGGGGGCGGACGAGTCCGCGGCGGTGCTGTCCGTGCTCCTGGGCACGCCGTTGACGCTGTGGACGGACGTGCCCGGGGTGATGACGGCGGATCCGTTGCACGTGGCGGACGCGCGGCCGGTGCCGCACCTGAGCTACACGGAGGCGCTGGAGCTGGTGTACCTGGGCCTGCCCACGCTGCACCCTCGCGCGCTGTCCGCGCTGCGCGACGCGGACATCCCGCTGCGCGTGCGCCACCTGCAACAGCCCGACGAGCCCGGGACGCTCATCGACGTGCGCGGCGCGGGCAACGGCAGCGTGCCCACGTGCGTGGTGTCCCTGGAGGACCTGGCGCTGCTGGGCCTGGAGGGCGGCACGGAGGAGGCGGCGCGGCCGGTGGGGCCTCGCGCGCTACAGGCGCTGGAGGCCGCGGGCATCGACGCGTGGATGGCGGCGCAGTCGTCACCGGGGCGCTCGGTGGCGGTGGTGCTGCGCCGGGCCCATGCGGAGCGGGCGGAGGAGGTGTTGCGGCGGGAGCTGGCTCCGGAGCTGGAGCGCGGCGCGTTGCAGCCGCCCCAGGTGCGCGCGCCGGTGACGCAGGTGGCGCTGGTGGCGGAGGCCATGGGCCAGGGCGCGAACGTGGCCGGACGGCTGTTCCAGCCGCTCGGGGCGCTGGGCGTCAACGTGCGCGCCATCGCGCAGACGGCGAGCGCGCGGTCCATCTCGTTCATCGTGGACGGGGCGGAGACGGCGCTGACGGTGCGCACGGTGCACGCGGCCTTCCACTTCGCGCACGAAGAGGTGAGCCTGCTGGTGCTGGGCCATGGCGTGGTGGGCAGCCAGCTGCTGGAGCAGCTGCGCACGCTCCAGGAGACGCTGGCGCAGGGACACGGCATCCAGCTCAACCTGGTGGGGCTCGCGGACAGCCGGCGGGTGCTCTTCTCCGCGGAGGGCATCCCGCTGAAGCAGTGGCGCGAGCGCATCCAGTCCGTTCCCGAGGGCGCGTCGCCGCCCGTGGTGCGCGCGCTGCTGGAGCCGCTGCGCCGGCTGCCGGTGCCGGTGCTGGTGGACTGCACGGCGGCGGAGGGCATGGAGGCGCTCTACCTGGAGGCGTTCCGCGGCGGCATCCACGTGGTGGCGGCGAACAAGAAGCCGCTGACGCAGCCGCTCGAGGTGTGGGAGCGGCTGCGGAGCACCGCGCACCTGAACCACCGCGCGTACCACTACGAGACGACGGTGGGCGCGGGGCTCCCGGTCATCCAGACGCTGAAGGACCTGGTGCGCACGGGGGACCGGGTGCACGGCGTGGAGGGTTCGTTCTCCGGGACGCTCGGCTACTTGAGCCAGCAGCTGATGGAGGGCGTGCCGCTGTCGAAGGCGGTGCGCACCGCGCGCGAGAAGGGCTTCACGGAGCCGCACCCTCGCGAGGACCTGGCAGGCACGGACGCCGCGCGCAAGGCGCTCATCCTCGCGCGGGAGCTGGGCCTGGAGCTGTCGCTGGAGGACGTGGAGGTGGAGCCCCTCGTCCCGCGCGAGCACCTGGAGGAGCCGGACGTGGAGCGCTTCCTCACGGGGCTGGAGAAGCTGGACCGGACGTTCACCGCGCGCGTCGAGGGGCTGCGCGCGGAGGGCAAGGTGCTGCGCTACCTGGCGCGCATCGACCCGGCGGCGAAGGACGGGCCCGTGCTGCGCGTGGGCCCGGTCGCCGTGGCGAAGGAGCACCCGGCGACGCGGCTGCGCGGCTCGGAGGCGTTCGTGGCCTTCTCCACGGAGCGCTACGCGGACTACCCGCTGCTGGTGCAGGGCGCGGGCGCGGGCGGGCCCGTCACGGCGGCCGGCGTGCTCGCGGACATCCTGAAGATTGCCCAGAACCTGCGGGGGCGGTGAGCCCGGGACTGGCGAGCGGCTCAGTAGCCGACGTAGCCGCTGCCGCCGTTCATCGCCTGGATGCCCGGCGTGTTGGACACGGAGCCGTAGCGGTCCACCGCGTAGCGCACCGCCGCGACGATGTTGTCCACCGGGTTGCGGATGTTGTCGTGGCCCGCGACCTTGTACGCGTCGAACGTCGGCTGGATGGTCTGCATCAGGCCGATGGACGGGTGGCCATCCTTCGCGTTCTGGTCCCAGTTGTTGATGGCGTTCGGGTCTCCGCTGGACTCGTGCTGGATGATCTTCGCGATGTCCTGCGGGTTCATCTTGTCCACCGGGACGCCGTTGGCCTTGAGGATCTCCATGGCCTGCTTGATCCAGTCGCCCACCTCGCCCTGCGGGACGTCGCCCGCGGAGCCGGCCGACTGGGCGGCCCCGGCCTGGGACGCGCCACCCGCGCTCGCCGGGTCACCCGCGCTCGGAGGAGCCCCCGTGCCCGGCGCACCGCCGCCGCAGGAAGCGCCGGACACGCCCGACGGGGCGCCGGTTCCGGACGCGCCGCCCGCGGCGGCCGCGGCGCCCCCCATCTGGGTCTGGAGCAGTTGGACGAGTTGCTGGAGCTGGTTCACCACGTCCTCGAGTCCCTCCGCGAACTGCTTCCACTGCGCGCCCTTCGCGGGGCCCGCGCTGAAGCCGTCCTGCTGGAACGGGGACACGCCATTCGAGCCCGGCTTCGGGCAGTGGCTGCCCTGCACGCGGGCACCGGACACAGCATCCGGCCGGGAAGCGAAGTCCTGGGAGGGAACGCGGAAGGAAGCGGAGCGGGCGGAAGCGGGCGCGATGGCCATGGGATTTCCTCAAGAGCTTGAGTACGTCTGACGAGGAACACCTACAGCACGAGCCATGCCAGCCCATGGACTGACACCCGCGTGAGGCCAAGTGTTTGATGTCCTTGCGGAAACGCGAGGCGCGGCGGGACGAACCGGAGCCCGTCCCTGGTGACGGAAGTCACCGCTCGGCAACAGCAGTCATCAGCCGCGATGCGCCCTATTTCGCGCGCCCGGAGCTCTTCCGGCGCCCAGCGCGCGAGGGCGTCGCGGCCTGCCTCCCGGCCCGAGGCTGCTTCGCGTCCGCGCCCTTCTTCGCCCCTGGAGCCTTCGAGGCGACCGCGGCCTTCTTCGAAGCCACAGCCTTCTTCGCCGGGGCGGCCTTCTTCGAGGCCACAGCCTTCTTCGACGGCGCGGCCCTCTTCGAAGCCACGACCTTCCTCTCCAACTCGGCCTTCTTCGGAGCGGCGGACTTCTTCTCCGACGCGGCCCTCTTCGAAGCCACGGCCTTCTTCTCCAACTCGGCCTTCTTCGGAGCAGCGGACTTCTTCTCCGACGCGACCTGCTTCGAACCGCCCGCCTCCTTCACGGTGCGGGGCTGCTTCGCGGCCACGGCCTGCTTCGTGCCCTTCGCGGGCCCATGCTCCTTCAGCGCGGCGGCGCCCTTCTCCGCGAGCCCCTGCTCCAACGCGGGAGGCTTCCGCGCTCCCTTCTTGCCCGCGGGCTCGCGCGTCGGAGGCCCTTCGCGGTTCACCTCCACCGTCCTGCCGGAGAACGCCTCCCAGCTCTCCAGCGCGCGCGTCCACCGCGCCAGCACCTCCTCACGCGCGCTCGCGTCCGGCAGCCCCTCCGCGTGCAGCGCCACGGTGACGCCATGCACCGACGGCAACACGCGCAGTTGCACGGTGCGCGCGCGGGGCCACTCGTCACGCTCCAGGCGCAGGCGGAGCTGCCGGGGCGGAACCTGACGCACCACCTGGATGCGCGTGCCATCCGCGAGCTCGACCCGAGCTCCTTCCGTCAGCTCCTGCGTGCAAGCGCCCACCCAGCGCACCAGCCCCGAGGGCTCGCCCCACGCGGCCCACGCCATCTCAGAGCCCACCGCGAACGACCGCCGTACACCCGCCTGATAGCCACCCGTCGCGACCCGACCCGTCGACATAGACACTCCTGTCCTTCCAATCTCGTTCTACAAACCTGAGAGGAACCGTGAGACATCTTCTGACCGGCCTGCTGTGCACGGGCCCCCTGCTGTGGGCCGCATGTTGTGGCGAAGCGGAAGACCTCGGTGCGCCCACCCTCGACACGACGGAGCAGGCCGCGTCCCCCTGTCGCGCGGGCCAGTACACCCGAGTCACCTACTTCAGCGACAGCACGAAGACCATCGAGGTGGGCCACCTCATCTGTAGCTGCACCGGCCCCCCTGACCTACGGCCAGACGACGACTTTCACGTCCGTCTCCCATGCGCTCTGCAAATAGCGCCAGCCGCGAACCGGAGCTGACGGCTCACCCCGTCGGGCGGTAGCCCGGCATGAGGAAGTTGTCGTGGTCCGCGTACGCCGGCGCGTCCGCCTCTCCGGTGAAGGCGCGCAGGGCGCAGTACTCCGGGTAGGACGCCTGGACGGTGATCTGATCCCCCACCTGGAGGACCACGTCGCCGTTCGGGTGCAGCGTCTCCTCGTCGCCCCGGATGAGCGACAGGGCCAGCCCGCCGAAGCGGTCTCGCACCTGGGAGATGTTCATCCCCGGCAGGCCCTCCCGCACCACGAACAGCGACACCACCATCAGGTGCTTGCCAATCCGGAAGGAGTGGACGAGCCGCGGGTCCAGCGCCGCCAGCGCCATGGCGGGCGCGGCCAGCGAGGAGCTGGACAGGGCCTCCGCCTTGAACGTGTCGCGCACCTTCGCGCCCAGGTCGTCGTCGAACAGGCGGATGACCACGCGGATGCCCGGGTTCAGCCGCCGCGCGTCCAGCGCGATGTTCAGGTTCGCCAGGTCGTCGTCCGTGGCGCACACGATGGCGGACGCCTTCTTCACGTGCGTGCGCGGCAGGCACAGCGGGCTGCGCGTATCGTCGATGAGCAGCGGCACGTTCTCGTCGCGCAGCGCGGAGACGAACGTCGCGTCCTCGCGCTTCTCCACGACGACCACGTCCTTGCCCATCTCCCGAAGCTGCGTCACCACGCGGTAGCCCACGCGCCCCGCGCCGCACACCACCACGTGGCCCTTCATCGTTTCGGACACCACGGAGACCCACTCCTTGTCGTTCTTGTGCCGCGCGAAGAAGAGGTACGCGAAGCGCACCACGCCATCCACCACCAGCGCGATGCTCACCGGCGGGATGAGGATGTTGAGGCTCTCCACCAGCCAGTCGCTCACGTAGGGCAGCGAGGGCTGGCCGAAGAGCAGGAAGTAGACGTGGTGCAGCGCCTCGCCGTAGGAGACGTGCTCGCCGCCCGCCCCCACGTAGCGCCAGTGGTAGACGGCCGGCCCCAGCCCGAAGATGGCCGCGGCCAAGAGCAGCGTGCTGCGGAACCTCCGCGACAGCGCGCGCAGGTACCGCAGGTCCATCAGCAGGCGCGCGGTGGGGCTCTTCATGCGCGCGGGAGTCTACGCCGCCGGGGTGAGGTCCGTGGAGGCCTCCGCCTTCCCACGGCGCTTCTCGATGAGCCACACCGCCAGCACGCCCAGCTCGTAGCAGAGCAGCATGGGGCCGGCCATGAGCGACAGGTTCACCACGTCCCCCGTGGGCGTCAGCACCGCCGCCGCGATGAGGCACACCACGAACGCGTGGCGCTGGTAGCGGAAGAGCCAGCGCGACTGCACCACCCCGACGATGCCCAGCAGCGCCATCACCAGCGGCAGCTCGAAGATGACGCCGAAGGCGAGGATGAGCAGCAGCACCAGCGACAGTTGCTCGTCCATGGTCAGCATGGGCCGCGTCCAGCGCGCGGCCTCCGCCTCCGCGTGGCCCTTGGCCAGCTCCTTCTGCAAGCGCCACAGGCCCGCCATCTCCTCCGCGCGCGTGGGCGCCACGCCCGCGAGCAGGCTGGCCGCCTGGTCCATGGCCGCCTCCGCCGCGACGTAGTCCTGCTTGCCGAAGGCCGTCACCGCCTCCACGCGCTTCTCCACCGCCTGGCGCAGCACCCCGCGCGCGGACACTCCCAGCCCGTCCGACGCCGCGTCCAGGAGGTCGCCCAGGCCCTTGAGCCGGGCCGTCAGCTCCACGCTCTTCGCGGAGGCCACCTCCGGGTCCCGCACCTGCCCCTCACCGGCGGCGGTGAGCGCGGCGCTGGTCTCCTTGGCCAGGTGGCCGGCGCGCTCCACTTCGCCAATGCGCAGGAAGCGCAGCGCGTCCTCCGCGCCCATGCGCGCCGTGTCCACGCGCTGCTCCAGGGCGATCGTCTCCTCCTCGTTGAGGAGGAACTTGAACATGTTGGGCAGCACCAGGAAGTAGCAGAACATCGCGCCCACGATGAACGCGACCGAGCCCAGCACCACGAAGGGCGACGCGTACTTGCGCTCCTCCGGGTAGAGCCCCGGCGACACGAAGCCCCAGATCTGCCAGAGGATGACGGGCGTGGTGAGGAAGATGCCGCAGTACACGCCCACCTTCATCAGCACGTTGATTTCTTCGATGCCGGATGTGTAGACGAGCGACCGCCCGTCCGGGGGCAGCGCGTCCAGCACCGGCCGCATCAGCACGCCGAAGATGGGCTTGGCGAACACCAGCGACACGGCGCCCAGCACGAGCACCGCGAGCGAGCACTTGATGAGCCGCGAGCGGAGCTCCGTCAGGTGCTCCGCCAGGCTCATGCGCAAATCCGACAGGTCAACCCCTTGGCGGTTCAGGGCTCAGCTCCGTTTCGGCGCGTTGCGCGCCACCGTGCCCGGGATGGGGGCGAGTTGCGGGATCCCGTTCTCGTCCTGCGCCGGCGCGCCGCCCGGCTCCGCCGCGGCCTGCTCGCCGGTGGCGGGAGCGTCCGCGGGGGGCTCGGAGGGCGCGGGCCCGCTCGCCGGCTCCGCCGTCGCGATGAGCGCGGGCGCGGGCTCCGCGAGCACGTTGGCCGGGGCGGCGTCCGGGAGGGTGGACGGGGCCAGCTCCGGGGGCGGGGACGGCACGCGCGTGCCCGGGCGCGTCGGCGCGGGCTCGCGGTTGAAGTCCTCGTCCATGGCGTAGAACTCGCGCTCCACCACGTTGCGCACGTCGTCCGTCTGCCGGCGGAACTCGCGCATGAACTTGCCGATGGCCCGCGCCAGCTCAGGCAACCGCTGGGGGCCGAGCACGATCAGCGCGGCCACCAGGATGAACACCATTTCGCCTGCGCCGATGTTGAACATGGGTGGTCCGTCTTCCCCTCAGGAGGGAACGTCCCGGCTTTATCGCGCCCACCGGCGGCCCGCGCAACCGTCAGCGACCGTCCAGCGTCCGTCCGGCCACGCGGCCAGGAGGCGGGCGGCCGGGCCTGGGGCACATTGCCCCATCAGCCGTGAGGCTGGGCCTCCGGTGACAGCGGCGCCGCCAGCCCCTGGGCCGGGGGCACCGCCAGGGCGCGGGCCCGCTCGCGCGAGCGCACCCGCCCCTCCACCACCCGCAACATGACGGGCACCCCCGCCGCCAGCCCGATGGACACCCAGGCGATGGTGTCCATGCCGCCCAGCGTCCCGTCCGGCAGGTCCACCAGCAGGCGCGACGACAGGAAGGCCCCCAGCGCGGAGGCCATGTGCTGGGTGGCGGACTGGAGCGACATGAAGCGGGCGCGCACCGGGTTGTCCGGCACGCGGGAGGTGAGCGTGTTGTACGCCACGTTGCGCACGCCCATGGCCAGCATGAAGACCATGAACAGCGCGGGGATGGGCAGCCACGCGGGGTACGCCACGAAGCCCACGTAGGTGGTGATGGCGGCCAGCGCCACCCCCACCGTGCCCACGCGGAAGGAGCCGAAGCGGTCCACCAGCGGCCCCGTGAGCCGCAGCGTGACGAAGCTCACGATGCCGCCCGCGAAGTAGAGGATCCACAAGCGGTCGCGCGGGTAGCCCAGGTTCTGCTGGAGGTACGCGGAGATGTTGGGGATGACGATGAAGCCGCTCATCATCACCAGCGCCGTCATCAGGTAGGACAGCTGCACGTCGGCGCGGGAGAGCAGGTCCCCCACGCCCGGGGCCCTGGCCGCGCCGCCGCCCGGCCTCAGGTGTCCGCGCACCGGCGGCAGGAACCACAGCGCGGCGCCCACCACCATCAGGCCCAGCGCCGACACCACGAAGAAGGGCAGCCGCCAGCCGCCCAGCTCCGCCACCTTCAGCGCCAGGGGCACGCCCACCACGGAGGCCACGGAGAAGGCCGCCATCACCGCGCCCAGCGCCCGGCCGCGGCGCTCCACCGGGATGAGGTCCGCGATGATGGACAGGGACAGCGCCGTCGCCGGCCCGCCGAAGATGCCCGCGCACACCCGCGCGAGCAGCAGCGTGGACAGCCCCAGCGCCAGCCCCCCCGCCGCCGTGGCCGCGACGAGCCCCAGCATGCACACGGCCAGCGCCTTGCGCCGGTCGAACCGGTCCAGGAAGTAGCCGCCCAGGAGCCCCGCCACGCTCGCGGCGGCGGTGTAGCTGCCGCCAATGGTCCCGATGTGCGAGGACTCGATGCCCAGCCCCTTCGCGAAGTCCGGGCCCAGCGGCATCACCATCACGAAGTCGAGGATGTTGACGAACTGCACCGCGCCGATGAGCAGCACCACGGCGCGCTCGGACACGGGACGGGGGGAGGCGGGCTCGGACGACTCGGGCATGGAGGCCTTCGGGGGGAACGGCTGAGGCTTCAGACGCGGAAGCGGCGCACCTCCGCCCGGAGGATCTCCGCCTGGCGCGTGAGGTTGTCGATGGCCTCTTCCAGCTGGCGCACCGAGCGCGTCTGGTGCTCGGACACGCCCTTGATGGTCTCCACGGCCTTGAGCACCTGCTCGCTGCCCTTGGTCTGCTCCTTCTGGGCGCGGTTCAGGTGGGTGACCATCTCGTTGATGCTCTCGATGGAGCGGGTGATCTGCTTGCTGCCGTGCGCCTGCTCCTGGCTGGAGCGCTGCACGTGCTGGGTGAGCGTCTTCATCCGCTCCGCGCTCTTCATGATCTGCTCGCCGCCCCGGGCCTGCTCGTTGGAGGCCTGGGAGATCATCGACACGGTGGCGGAGATGCGGTGGATGGCGGCCGTCACCTGCTTGCTGCCGCGCGCCTGCTCCACGGTGGCGCGGGCGATGGCCTTCACCATCTGCGTGGACTTCTGGGTGCTGTCGTTGATCTTCCGGAGGGCGCCCTCCGCCTCGCGGCCCAGTTGCACGCCCTCCTCCACGCTCTTGACGCCCTGGTTCATCACCACCACGGCGTTGCGGCTCTCCTCCTGCACGCCGCGGATGAGCTCGGCGATCTCTTTGGTGGACGCGCCGGTGCGCTCGGCCAGGTCCTTGATCTCCTCGGCCACCACGGCGAAGCCCTTGCCGTGCTCGCCCGCCTGGGCGGCGATGATGGCGGCGTTGAGGGCCAGCAGGTTCGTCTGCTCCGCCACGTCGTCGATGACGTTGAGGATGTTGCCAATCTCGCTGATGCGCCGGCCCAGGCTGTCGATGACGCCCGCGGCGGTGCGGCTGGTCTCCTTGATGCGGTCGATGCCGGAGAGCGTCTTGCGCAGGGCCTCCACGCCCGTCTGGGCGTCCTCGAAGACCTGCTCGGACAGGCGGGCCGTCTCGTTGGCGTTGGCGTCGACCTGGCCGATGGCGGCGTCCATCTGGCTGATGGCGGAGGAGGTGTCCTCCGTGGACGCGGAGAGGTCCTCGATGTTCTTGGCCACCTCCTTGATGGAGTACGTCATCTGCTCGATGGCGCTGGTGGTCTCCTCCACGCTGGCGGCCATGGCCTGGACGTTCTCCGCCACCTCGTCGTTGGTGGCGGCCATCTCCATGATGGAGGAGCTGCTCTCCTCCGCGCTCTGGTAGAGGACCTCCACGTTCTCCGCGATGCCGCGCAGGGAGGCCATCATCTGCACCATGGAGGAGGACGTCTCCTCCACGCGGGCCTGCACGGTGCCCGCGCCGGAGGACACGGTGGTGCCGGTGCGGTGGATCTGCTCGATGACGCCGGCCACCACGTCGGACACGCCGCGCACGCGGCCCAGCGTGTCTCGCCAGGACTGGCCCATGCGGTTCAGGGCCTCCGCCAGCTGGCCCAGCTCGTCCTTGTTGTTGCGCACCTCCACGCGGCCGGTGAGGTCCGCCTCCGCCAGCTTGCGCGCCATGGACATCATCGCGTCCAGCGGGTGGAGGATGAACGCGCGAGAGATGAGGAACGCCACCAGGAGGAAGAGGATCAGGCCCACGAGGAAGGCCAGCAGCACCGTCTGGCGCAGCGCCTGGAGCACGCCCTCCAGCCGGGCCGCGTCCACCACCACCACGACCTCGCCGGGCACGTTGCCCGCGAGCGACACCGGCTCGGAGACCGCCCAGCCGTGGTCCTCGAACGTCATCGCCTCCAGGGGCGGGAGGGGCCGCTGCTGGAGGCGCTGCTCCAGGCCCTGGCGGAACCAGGCGGGCGGGGGCGCGGGGTAGGTGGCGCGGGGCACGCCCTGGGCGTCCAGCACCGCCACGACGCTGAAGTCGTCGTCATGCAGGTAGAGCCCGTCCAGGCTGGGGACCGGCTGGGTGTCCGCCTGCTGCTCGACCAGGGCCCGCACCTCCTGGGCCTTGCCGTGGGCGTGCAGGGCCATGCGCTCCCTCAGGTGGTTGGCCACCTGGTGGGGAACGACGAAGTAGAGCGTCCCCAGGATGACGGCCAGCGCGAGGCCGAACGAACCCAGGAGGATGCCCCGGAGACCGGGTTTCTGGAGGCGACGTGGCAAGGCCCGCCCACTGTAGGGAGGGTGGCCCGTCCAGGGCAAGGAACGGACTTCCCCGCCTGCCGGGGCCGGACGCTGGGTTCCCGAGGTCAGGATGCGTAAGGTCCAGGGGATGACCGCGACGCTGCTGCTCACCGACCCGCTGTTCCTCCAGCACGACGCTGGCGAGGGCCACCCCGAGTCGCCCGCCCGGCTGCGGCGCATCCTCCAGGTGCTGGCGCGAAACCCGGTCGCGGGCACGGTGATGACCCAGCCGCGCTCGGCCACGGACGCGGAGCTCCTGGCGGTGCACACCCCGGCGCACCTGGACGCGATGGAGAGGCTGGGGGGCCGCTTCGAGCGCATCGACGAGGACACGGCGGTGTCACCGGACAGCCTCGACGCGGCACGGCTGGCGGCGGGGGCGGCGGTGCAGGCGGTGGAGAAGGTGATGGCGGGGCAGGCGAGGAACGCGTTCGCGCTGGTGCGTCCGCCCGGCCACCACGCGGAGCCGGGCCAGGCGATGGGCTTCTGCCTCTACAACAACGTCGCCATCGCGGCGGAGGCCGGCCGGCGGCTGGGGGCCGAGCGCGTGCTGGTGCTGGACTGGGACGTGCACCACGGCAACGGCACGCAGGCGGCGTTCTGGGGGCGCAGGGACGTGCTCTACCAGTCCGTGCACCAGTTCCCCTACTACCCGGGCAGCGGCGCGGCGCCGGAGGTGGGACTCGGAGAGGGCCAGGGCTTCACGGTGAACTGCGGCCTGCCCGGCGGCAACACGGACGCGGACTACGGGATGATCTTCGAGGAGCTCCTGCTCCCGGTAGCGCAGGCGTACCGGCCGGACCTGATGCTGGTGTCCGCGGGGTTCGACCCGCACCGCGCGGATCCGATTGGCGGCATGGACGTCACCGAGCGCGGCTTCGCGGCGATGTGCACGGCCGTGCGCAAGCTGGCGGAGGAGGTCTCCGGCGGGAAGCTGGTGCTGGTGCTGGAGGGCGGCTATTCGCTGGAGGGGCTGTCGAACTCCGTGCACGCGTGCATCGAGGTGCTGGCGGGGCGCGATGACAGCTTCGGGCCCGGCACCGTCAACGCGGACGCGCGGGCCGCGCTGGCCACGAGCCGCGAGGCGCTCAAGCCGTACTGGGCCAGCGTGCGCTGAAGGTGGCTCAGTAGAGCCCGAACGGCGTCAGCGGGACGCCAGCCAGCTCCACCAGGAACGCGCCCAGGTCATGGATGGCACCTGCGGGCCCCGCTGGGTCCGGGCTGAGGATGCTCACCATCCGATAGCGCCCTTCCCGCCCTCCCTCGAACAGCCACGTCGCTCCGTCCAAGTACGAGAGGCCGCGAGACGCGAAGAAGCGGTCCATGGACCAGAAGCGGGCCGCCGCCAGATGCTGTTGCACCGCCCTCCATTGGGTGGGCGTGAGCAGGATGCGCCGGTCGACGACCAACGTCCCCTCTTCCATCCCGGACACCTTCACATGCAGGGAGTGGACAGGCCCCAGGTGTTCGACGCGGACGACGAGGGCCCCACGGGAAGAGGGGATCCACGTGAACCGGTAGACCTCGGCGCCGGGTGCCAGGGGCAGCAGCGGGCCCTCTCTCAAGGCCCGCAACAAGCCGGAGCACGAGCAGTGCATGAACTGCTGGTCGCTCGCATCATGGAGCTCCACCTCCAGCCCAGGCATCAGTGACAGGGCAAAAGCCCCTCGGGGAAAGACATCGGGCAGGAGCGCCGGCCACGTCTCACGGCAGGGTCCGTTGGACGGGAATCCCTCCTCGATGAACCCCAGGGGCGGCCCCACTGGCGGCCTCAGCGGGGCGCAGGCCCCAAGCAGCAGCAGGCCCACAATGATGGCGGATGATCTCATGCCCCCTCCTGGCCCGCTGCACACCGCGGCCCTGCGAGGTGCAGCCTACTTCATTGTCATACGGGGACCACGGACTGCCCACTGTCGAGGTCCGCGCGGGACAGCAGCCTCTCCAACGTGGCTTCGAGGATGTCCTCTGGCGCTCCGACAGGCTCACTCCACCGCGCGGCCACCATGCCGTCCGGTGGTCGCACGAGACAAGCCCTCGCGTCCCCGGTCTCGGCGCAACGGGTGGTCCGCGCCGCGAATCGTGACGTGCGTCGCGCTTCGCGGCATGAGCGAAGCAGCGCACCGGCCCCTCTGCTTCCAGCGCCGGGCCTTCGCGGGGAGCCACGTCGGCCGGGGCCCCAAGCACGCCAACCAGTCCGCCGAGCGGCTGCGAGGGAGCAAGGCCACGTCCGTGCTGGAGACCGCGCTCGCATGCGGCTTCGGAGCCCCGGGCCGCTTCGCCCGGGCCTTCCGCGCACACTTCGGCTGCCCCCCGCGGGTGTCGCGCGCGCCCCGCAGGGTGACGCGGGCGGGCTCACCCGCCGGACTGACGGCCCTCGATGGCGCACAGGAGCACCGCGGCGGCGATGCCCAGGCGCCGGTCCAGCAGACGGCGGGTGTCCATGGAGAAGTCCAGGTCGATCTTCTGGATGAACGGGTTGAAGTGCTGCTTGAAGCTGAAGACCTGCTCGCTGCCCAGCGTGCCGGTGAAGGTCTGCGGGATGAGGTTGGTGAGGAAGCGCCGCACGAGCGCCAGCAGCATGCTGTCCTCCTCCACCTTCCCCACCTCCTGCCCGTCCACGTCCAGGATGAGCCAGGTGTCGCGCAGGATGGAGCTCAGGGCCTTGCGGCGCAGCGCGCCCACCCGCTCGCCCGACACCGCGTCGGTGACGTCGTAGGTGGCGCCGAAGTCCAGGATGTTGCGGGCCTGGATGGTGATCAGCTCCTCCTGCATGTCCTCGCCGCTGTAGATGCGCAGGTCCTCCTTCAGCTTGAAGGCCTTCATCTTCGAGTAGAAGGCGACGTTGCCCGCCTCGTCGTAGATGTGGAACGCGCCGCCGAACAGCTTGAAGAACTTGCGGCGGATCATGAAGCGGGTCTGGCCGAAGCGCCCGGAGGCCAGCTCACTCCGGGGACGGGTCTGGAGGGCAGTGGACATGCCTTCACTCCCTAGCGCGAAGTGGCGCGCGCTGCCAGGGGGGCTACTTGATGCCCTGCTTCGCCTTCATCTCCGCCGCGGCCTTCTGAGCAGTGGCGTGGATGTTGTCGAACTGCGCGCGGTAGACGTCCGAGTGGCTCTTGCCCGTCGCCGGATTCGGCTTGTTCTGGGTCTTCCAGTAGCTGTCGAAGCTGGGGTCCCTGCCCTCCAGCCGCTTGCCGAACCGGTCCATCTCCTGGGGCCAGCCCTGGTTCTGGATGCCGTCCTTCATCACCTCATGGTGGCGCTTGATGCCGTCGTACTCGATGCGCTCCATGCTCTTGGCGAAGTTCTCCTTCCGGGCGTTGAAGTCGCCGCCCACGACCTGCTTGCCCAGCGCGCCGCTGAGCTCGTTCCTGAAGGCATCGCTCGTGACCTTGTCGAACTTCTTCTGCTGGGCCACGTTCGTCAGCTCGAACGCCATGACGCCGGCGCGCTTGGGCCCCGTGACGTCCGGCCGCAGGCCGATCTGGTTGTCCTTCTTGTAGAACATGCCGCCATGGACCTGGTCCTTGGTGACGACGTTGATGGCCTTGCCATCGGACGCCTGCGAGGCGTCGTTCGCCAGCGCCGCGTACTTCGGGTTCTTCAGCATCTCCTCGTGCGCCAGCTTGTCGTAGGCGGCATGCATCGAGGGGTCCGTGGGCAGGAACTGCGCTGGCTGCTGCGGCCCGGCGCCAGGCGCCTGGAGCCGCTGCTTCTTCGCCGGCGGCCCCTCCACCACCGGCTTGCGGATGGGCGAGGTCAGCTCGTCATGCTTGCGCTTCGTCGGAAGGGACGGGCCGGGGCCGGCCTTGGAGATGCCACGGGGCATGGATGCGCTCCTGGGAGGGAGGCCCAGGGTAGCGCGAAAGCATCCCACCCGGACACGCCGCGTCACGCACGGCGCGTCTGGACGTCCGCCACCCATCAGTCGCAGCGGGAGCTGTCGGTCCAAGCGTGGGGGCGGAGCCCTCAGAACGCCAGGTTGAGCTGGAGCGTCACCAGGTTGGACGAGCCCGGGTCTCGGGCCAGCCTCACCATTCCCTGGAGCGCGGGGTCCGGCGCGTCCTGGTGCGCGAACTGGTAGCGCAGCTTGAAGGCCAGGAACGGCGCATCCACGAACCACGCGAGCTGTGCCTCCGCGACGTAGAGGGTGTCGTCGTCCAGCTCGGTGCTCGCGTCCAGCCAGGACAGCCGCACGCCCGCGTCCAGCACCTTCTTGTAGAAGACGTAGTCCGCCTGCGCCCACGCGCCCACGCTGGTGTAGTTCGGGCCGGCGGGTTTCTCCGGCCGGGTGCGTTGGAGCCAGCCCTCCGCGTAGAAGGTGAAGCGCTGGGCCTGGAGCATGAAGTCCACGCCGCCGGTGACGAACTTGCGCAGGCCTTCATCGGTGACGTCGAACCCGCCCGTCTCCACGTTGAAGTTCTCGTCGCGCCGCTCCGCCTTGCCGCCCGCGCCCTGCACCGTGAAGGACACGCGGAGCGGCGCGCCCTGTTCGTCGGACATGATGAACGGCAGCTCGCCGTAGCCCATGGGGCCCAGGGGGCTCACCGTGAGCCGCGCGTTGGACACCCACCGGCCGGGGTCGGAGGTGACGGAGCGCAGGGGCGAACCGCCGTAGATGCCCGCGTAGTACTCCAGCGTGTCCGTGGTCCCCAGGAACGTCACGCCCTTGTCGCGGCCGGTCCAGAAGTAGTTCGCCACCGGCGCGAACTCCGGGAAGAGGATCTGCTGCGGCCCCAGCGACTCGTGCCGGCTGATGGGCGTGTAGTACTGCCCCACGCGCACGCCCAGCGCCTTCCAGGGTTGCAGGTCCACGTAGGAGTCCAGCAGGTACGGCGACCCCGGCGACGCCAGCTCCAGCGACGTCCAGTAGGAGATCCACGGCCGGAACACGTTGCCGTAGAGCCGCGGACGCAGGAACGGGAACGCCGTGCGGGACTTCGCGTCGCCGTCCTCCCACACGGGCTCCAGCTTGTAGGCGCTCTGCAGGCCCACGCCCAGCTTGTAGCGGCCGTCGTCCGACGCGATGGCGAAGCCCTTGTCCCCGCGCGGCGTCTCCACCTTCGGCGGCTTGCCGTCCCCCTCCTGCGTCGGCGCCGCGGCGCCCGCGGCGCAGGCCACGAGTGTGCCCAGGAGGCCCGCCGCCCATCTCCACCGTTCGCGCATGCACCTTCCCCAGTCCCGGCCGAACAGGGACCCGGGGCATGGTGGGAAGCGAGGGCCCGCGCGGCATCACCGTCCACGGTGCCGTGCGCCTGTCGCGCGCCGGACACTCCCCGCCAGGCGGAACGTGCGGACGCGCCGCTGGCCGCTCCCCCCTGGAGGACGACGCCCGCGCCGCGCGCACGCGCCATCTCAGCCAGGGAAGGACACCCTCCACCGCCAAGGAGCGCGCATGCCGCTGCATGGAAAGGACGAAGTCCGCGACCGCATCGACGATGACGTCTACGCGTCACCCGACCTGTCGGTCCCGATGCCCAAGTTCCGCATCCCGGACGACGAGCACAGCGCGGACCACGCCTACGCGGTGGTGCACGACGAGCTGCTCCTGGACGGCAACTCGCGGCAGAACCTGGCCACCTTCTGCCAGACCTGGTCCGAGCCCCAGGTGCACCGGCTGATGGACGAGTGCCTGGACAAGAACATGATCGACAAGGACGAGTACCCGCAGACCGCGGAGATCGAAACGCGCTGCGTGAACATGCTCGCCGACCTCTGGCACGCGCCCGACGCGAACGACACGGTGGGCACCTCCACCACCGGCTCCAGCGAGGCCGCGATGCTGGGCGGCCTGGCCCTCAAGTGGCGCTGGCGCAAGCGCCGCGAGGCCGAGGGCAAGCCCACGGACAAGCCCAACCTCATCTGCGGCCCGGTGCAGATCTGCTGGCACAAGTTCGCGCGCTACTTCGACGTGGAGCTGCGGCAGGTGCCGCTCGCGCCCGGCCGGATGACGCTGACGCCGCAGGAGGTGCTCAAGTATTGCGACGAGAACACCATCGGCGTGGTGCCCACGCTAGGCATCACCTTCAACCTCGTCTACGAGCCGGTGAAGGAGATCGCGGACGCGCTGGACGACCTCCAGCGGCGCACGGGCCTGGACATCCCCATCCACGTGGACGCGGCCAGCGGCGGCTTCATCGCGCCGTTCATCCACAAGGACGTGGTGTGGGACTTCCGCATCGAGCGGGTGAAGTCCATCAACGCCTCCGGCCACAAGTTCGGCCTGACGCCGCTGGGCTGCGGCTGGGCGGTGTGGCGTGACCGCAGCGACCTGCCGGACGAGCTGGTGTTCCGCGTGGACTACCTGGGCGGGGACATGCCCACGTTCGCGCTGAACTTCTCGCGGCCGGGCGGGCAGATCGTCATCCAGTACTACAACTTCCTGCGGCTGGGGAAGGAGGGCTACCGCCGCATCCAGCAGGCGTGCTCGGACACGGCGAACTTCATGGCGAAGGCCATCGAGCAGATCGGCCTCTTCGACATCCTCTACGACGGCCGGGGCGGCGTGCCCGGCGTGTGCTGGAAGATGAAGGACGGCGTGAGCCCCGGCTTCACGCTCTATGACCTGGCGGACCGGATGCGCGAGCGCGGCTGGCAGGTGCCCGCCTACCCCATGCCCGCGAACCTCCAGGACCTCGTCGTGCAGCGCGTGCTGGTGCGCCACGGCGTCAGCCGGGACCTGGCCACGCTGCTGGTGCACGACCTGGTGGCCTGCATCGAGCACTTCCGCCGCCACCCGGTGGGCACCCCCATGTCGAAGGAAGAGGCGTCCGGCTACCACCACTGAAGGCCCTCGGCGGAAAGGGAGCGTCCCGATGCGAGTCATCACCCGCCACACCGCGCTCGTCGTGGGGGCCGTGGCCGTGGGGCTGGCGGTCGCCGCCTTCGCCCAGGGCGCGCCCGCGCCGAGCGCTCCGCCCGTGCCGCACGGCCTCTTCGGGAAGCTGCTGGGGGCGCTGGGCCACCAGCCCTTCATCCTGCTGTTCCTGGTCGTCGCGGGGGGCTACGCGCTGGGGAAGGTGCAGGTGAAGGGCGTGGGCCTGGGCTCCACTGCGGCCACGCTGCTGTTGGGGTTGGCGGTGAGCCTCTGGGCCTACCAGGCGTTCCGCATCCCCTATTCCATCCCGGAGTTCACCAGCACGGTGTTCTTCAACCTCTTCATCTTCGCCATCGGCATGAAGGTGGGGCCGCAGTTCATTGGCGGCATCCAGCGCGAGGGGCGGCACCTGCTGGTGCTGGCGTTGCTGGTGCCGCTGCTGTCGTCGCTGCTGGTGTACCTGTCGCGGTTCGTCTTCCACCTCCAGCCGGGGCTGCTGGCGGGCATCCTGTCCGGCGCGAACACCGCCACGCCGGGCTTCGGCGCGGCGCAGTCGGCGCTGGCCAGCGGCGCGGTGAAGCTCCCCTCGGGCGCGACGCTGGAGGAGGCCCGCGCGAACATGACCACGTCCTACGCGCTGCTCTACTCCGTCAGCATGGTGCTCTTCACCGTGATGGCGAAGGTGCTGCCGAGGCTGTTCGGCCGCGACGCGGTGGCGGACGCGAAGGCGATGGAGAAGGTCCTGGAGGGGGAGCAGCAGGCGGCGCTGCCCGGCACCGCCGAGTCCTTCCTGCGCGCCAACACGGCCCTGCACGTGCGCGTCTTCCGCGTGGAGAACCCGGAGGTGGACGGGCGGACGCTGGGGCAGCTGGAGCCCCTGGCGCCGCGCGCGGGCATCGAGCGGGTGCTGCACGCGGGCCGGACCTACCTGCCCGAGGACGGGCTGGTGCTGCACCGGGGGGACGAGGTCGCCGTGGCGGGGCCGGTGGGGCTGCTGCTGGAGGGGCCCGTGCGCATCGGGCCGGAGGTGAACTCGTCGCTGGGGGACGTGCGCGTGGAGACGGTGGAGCTCGTCGCGCACAAGGCGGACCTGGTGGGGCGCACGCTCGGAGACCTGGCCCGGGAGGAGGGCCATGGCCTCTACCTCAACGCGCTGTTCCGGGGCGGTGACGAGCTGCCGGTGGACCCGAGCGCGGTCATCCGCCGGGGCGACGTGCTGCGCGTGACGGGCAGCCGCAGGCGGCTGGCGGCGCTGGAGAAGCGCGTGGGGCGCGTGGTGCGGCCCAGCCTGGTGACGGACATCATCACGCTGGCGCTGGGCGTGTCCCTGGGCGCGCTCCTGGGGGCCATCACCGTGCCGGTGGGCGGGGTGAAGTTCAGCCTGGGCTCGGCGGTGGGGCTGCTCATCGTGAGCATCGGCCTGAGCATCCTGCGCACCCACAACCCGGCCCTCGGCGGCCCCTTCCCGGAGGCCGCGCGCGAGCTGCTGGAGGACCTGGGGTTGAACGTCTTCATCGCCATCCTGGGCCTCAACGCGGGGGCGGGCGTGGCGAGCGCCATCGCGGGGGGCGCGTTGACGCCCATCCTGGTGGTGGGCCTCATCGCGGCGATGGTGCCGCCCATCCTCGCGTGGGCCGTGGGCCAGTACGTGATGAAGATGAACACCGCGGTGCTGATGGGCGCCATCGCGGGCGCGCGGTGCAACAGCGCGGGCATGCGCGCGTCCCAGGAGGCCACGCACAGCATCATCCCGGCCATCGGCTATCCGGTGACGTTCGCGGTGTCGAACCTGCTGCTCACGCTCATCTGCTACCTCTTCGCCTTGATGGGTTGAGGGGGTAGCCCGGCGCCTCCTCCGCGACCTCTTCCGAGGTCTCCTGCCGCCTGGGTGCCCCTGCCGGGAGGAACTGCCTGTGTGGCTTGGGTGACGAGGACGCCCGGGTGCGGGAGTCGCCGCGGCACCTGGCGCATCCAGCGAGCGAGGACGACTCGCGGGGACCAACGCATTGAGCGGCGTGGTTGGTACTGTGCGAGGGCTTCCTCCCTCGAAAGAACGTGGCCATGCAGCGTCGAGCCGCCCTCGTGCTTCTGCTTCTTCTCTCCGCTTGTGCCGGATCGACGCAGGCGCCGAGCACATCGGGCCGGGCCCAACGCATCTCCAACCTCCAGCGGGCCGCGAAGCTGCCCTGGAAGGATGCGGGGCGGTGCATCGTCCGGGAGGCGTCCGAGCCCTGGGCCGAGGTGGTGGAGCGCTGCTTTCCGGCGCTGGATGCCGACCGGGTCCGGTTCCATGACACCTCGGGGCGGTGCACGGTGGCATCCGCCGACGCGGCGGCGCTCGGGCTGGGAGTCTGTGTCCTGGCGGCGCCTGAAGTCGCCGTAGGCGCGGTGATTGTCGTCGGTGTGGTGGTGGTCGGCATCGCCATCAAGGAGGCGTTGGATGCGTATGAGTTCCGCCAGCTCTCTCCAGAAGAGGTGACGTCGACGGTCGGGACGAGGACAGCGCCTCGGGAGGCGATGGCGAAACGAAAGCCCCAGCCGGAACCTTCAGGCCAGGACTTGTTCCCACCACCTCCCGCCAAGCATCGCGAGCGCCGCGCCCGCTGCGAGCCCGTTCCCGTGCCACATCGGGGTGGAGATGACGACCACAACAGGTGCGCGGATCGCTTCCCGCCGAACCGGTATCCCGGCATGGATGTGCTTGTCGATGGTAAGCACTTCGACGCGCTACAGGTCGGCGTCCTCGTGCTGTGGGAGATCAAGACCGACCAGTTCGACACCTACAGCGACTTCCTCCGAGACCAGGTCGCTGAAGACCAAGTAGAGGAGATACAAGAGGAATGGAAGATCGCGACCGACTGTGGGTATGGCTTCAAGATCGGAGTCAGCACCGAAGCACACAAGCAGGCACTGCATGAGCGTGACGATTCTCTTCCCATCGTCGTCACAGGGTGCAAACGATGACTTCACGTTCTCGCCTCGTCTTCACGGTCTACGCCCCACCGCTGGTGCCAAACGACACCCGCCCTCTTGGAGTTGCCCGTGAAATGGAGCAGGCGCTCTCCGGCATGCGTCTGGAGTGGGAGATTTCCAAGGCCGGACAGCCCGTAGCTCTTGCACGCCGTGATGCATGGCTTGAGGAGGCAGCGTCACGGAGGAGGTTCCCACTGCTCTGCAATGGTGATGAGCGCTACGCCATCACGGTGGGTGGATTGGAATTCCCAGCGAACCAATCTCCGGGCCACCAGGCACTTCTCAGCATCCAGGCGAAGCTGCCACTCGACGCACGCGTCATCGATTGCGCGGCAGCGATGCTCGAAGGCATCGCGGAGAGCGCTCGTGCGTACTGGGGACATGCCTCGGAATATGGCTTCGGCTCGGAAATCGCGGACCAACTGCGTCGCGACCCGGATGCGCCGAAGCGCTCCCCCCGGGGGCTCCCCATGCTGGAGATGCCATGGAACATTCGCTCGCCAGCAATTCCCAGACACCTCGGATGGCTGAACTACTGGTCGGCCGCCGCCGCACGGACCATCGGGTTCCCGGATCCGGTGCGTGACGCGGAGTTGCTGTCGCGCTCGCGGCGCACTCCATCTGGCGGATGGGTGGTGCAACTCACCGAGGCACCACTCGACTACGACGACCCCGAGCACATCGAAGCGCTCCGGCGGGCCTACGAGCGCTTCCCCGTGATTGGGGGACGCGCATCCCCGTGAGCCCGGGTCCGGCTCTTGAGTGCCCGGCTGTCCCCTCCTCCGGGACCATGCCCCATGCCCTCCCTGTACACATCTCGTGGACAGGAGGTCGTGCATGGCAAGCAAGGCGAAGCCCTCGGGCAACGGTCATGGCAAGCAGGCGAAGCAGCAGCCCAACATCCTGGTCATCTGGGGAGATGACATCGGCTTCTGGAACATCAGCGCCTACAACCAGGGGATGATGGGCTACCGCACGCCCAACATCGACCGCATCGCGAAGGAAGGCGCGATGATGACGGACTGCTACGGCCAGCAGAGCTGTACCGCGGGCCGCGCGGCGTTCATCACCGGCATGAACCCGCTTCGCACGGGGCTCACCACCATCGGCATGCCCGGGGCGAAGTACGGCCTGCAGGACTCCGACCCCACCATCGCGGAGATGCTCAAGCCGCTGGGCTACACCTGTGGCCAGTTCGGCAAGAACCACCTGGGCGACTCCAACCCCTACCTGCCCACGAACCACGGCTTCGACGAGTTCTTCGGCAACCTCTACCACCTGAACGCGGAGAACGAGCCGGAGTGCCCGGACTATCCGAAGGACCCGTCCTTCAAGGAGCGCTTCGGGCCTCGCGGCGTGCTGCACTCCTGGGCCACCGCGCGCAACGACCCCACCGAGGACGCCCGCTGGGGCGTGGTGGGCAAGCAGCGCATCGAGGACACCGGCCCGCTCACCAAGAAGCGCATGGAGACGGTGGACGGCGAGTTCCTGGCGGGCGCGCTGGACTTCATGGAGCGCGCGGTGAAGGAGGGCAAGCCGTTCTTCCTCTGGCACAACACCACGCGCACGCACGTCCGGACGTTCCTCCAGGAGAAGTACCGCAACGCCACGGGCTACGGCCTCTACGCGGACGCGATGCGGGAGCTGGACGACATCGTCGGCGCGCTGCTGGCGAAGCTGGATGAGCTGGGCATCGCGGACAACACGGTGGTGGTGTTCTCCACCGACAACGGCGTGGAGAAGATGGGCTGGCCGGACGGCGGCAACAGCCCGTTCCGCGGGGAGAAGGGCTCCACGTGGGAGGGCGGCGTGCGCGTGCCGTGCGTGGTGCGCTGGCCGGGCGTGGTGGAGCCGGGGCGCGTCATCAATGACATCTTCGCGCATGAGGACTGGATGCCCACGCTGGTGGCGGCGGCGGGTGGCCCCGACGACCTGGTGGAGAAGTGCAAGCGCGGCCACAAGGTGGGCCACAAGACCTTCCGGGTCCACCTGGACGGCTATGACCAACGGGGGCTCCTGGCGGGCACGGAGGAGGGCCGTCGGCACGAGTTCATCTACGTGCTCGACAGCGGCGACCTGGCGGCGGTCCGCTACAACGACTGGAAGATCATCTTCAGCTACCAGGACGGCGAAGGCCCGGACATGTGGTTCAGCGGCAAGCGCTTCAACCCGGCGTGGCCGTACCTCATCAACCTGCGCTCAGACCCGTTCGAATATGGGCCGAACTCCGGCCTCTACACGTCGTGGTACGGCGAGCGGATGTTCACGTTCGTCCCGGCGCAGATGCTGGTGCGGCAGTTCGCGGAGAGCCTCATCGAGTTCCTGCCCAGCCAGGCTCCGGGCAGCCTGAGCATCGGGCCGCTGAAGGAGCGCGTGAAGCAGAAGGTGATGGAGGCGCGCAAGCAGAAGCAGGAGCCCAGCGTCAGCGACCAGGTCATGTCCCTGGCCAACGAGGTGGAGCAGTTCATCCACCGCTTCCAGCAGTCACATCAGTAGCCCGCTCCTACCGCCACCACCGGACGGATCATCCACGGTGGTGGCGGCGTTGCCGCCTACTTCGACGTGGGAGGCCCCAACTCTTCTGGGAGAGGCGTTCGTAGGAACTTCAGCCCCTTGGGCACTTGGATGACCTGGAAGCCACGGCCATCAATCTTGACGAGCGCACCGTCGACCGCCTCACCCCTGGCCAGCCATGCGTCCGCCTCCGTCTGGGTCGCGAACTCCTTCACGACAGGGACATGCGCCGAGAGGTCGGAGAACTCCCGATGGTACTCAAGGAAACCGTCCAGCTTCTTGAGGCGGCGAAGATAGAGCAACGCGACGGCCGCGAGCTGCACAGCGGCCTCTTCCCTGGAACCGGGCGGATAGCTCTTGCTCACGGTGTCCAGGATCCGCAGCGTCGATTCCATCTCGAACTCTTTGGGAGCAGTCATGGCCTTGTCCGGTGCGTGGGCACTACAACGCCAGTGGAGCGAGAATCAACGCACCTGTCCCGCCAGTGGCGACGACGAACGTCACACCCGCTACGACGACGAGCGTTCCCACCACCAACTCCGACCGGTGCACCCTCAACCAGTTCAGCGCGCCATCAATGTCCGAGAATCGAAGTTCCGAGACAGCATCCCTCCGCGGCGCCCGCTCCAACGCATCGAGGCAATCCATGTATCGCTCGCGGCACTCCTCCGTGCAGTACTCATGATGCTTGCCAGAGCCTCGCTTGATGCTCGACAGCGGAGGGGAGGAGTTCCAGCAACGGTCGAAGCACGCGACATGCTCGGCATCACAGTCCCGTCCGCCAGCCCCCCCAACGCCCCCCGCGTCCTCCGCGATGAGGTAGGCACGCCGCTCTGGCCTCTGAGCATGGGAGCATCCGCCAGCGACAGCGGCGGCAAGCAGGCCCCATGCGGCAAGAGCTCTGGGCAAGGCTGATTTCCGCTCTCGGACGTTGTTGGCCATCCACGCTCCAACGCGCGCGTCAACGTGCCGACACCCTACCCGGCCTCCGGTGCGAGTGTCATTCCCCACGCCGGGCCGGATGTTCCCCACCGGAGGCATCACGCCATGCACCGGAACGACACCCGCGAAGCCAGTCCTGACGCGGAGCCCACCGACACCGCCGCGCGGCCCGGGCGCGCGCCCTTCCCGGACATGATGTGGATCCCCGGTGGCACGTACTGGATGGGCTCCGACCACCACTACCCGGAAGAGGCGCCCGCCCATCAGGTGACCGTCTCCGGCTTCTGGATGGACCGCTTCACCGTGACGAACGAACAGTTCGCCCGCTTCGTCGATGCCACCGGCTACGTCACCGTCGCCCAGCGCCCCCTCGATCCCGCGGACTACCCGGGCGCCACGCCGGAGTCGCTCGTCCCCGGCTCGCTCGTCTTCCAGAAGCCCCGCGGGCCCGTGGACCTGGGCAACGTGGCCCACTGGTGGGGCTATGTCCCCGACGCCTGCTGGAAGCACCCGGAAGGCCGCCGCTCCTCCGTGAAAGACCGCCTGGACCACCCCGTCGTCCACATCGCCTTCGAGGACGCAGAGGCCTACGCCACCTGGGCCGGCAAGACGCTCCCCTCCGAGGCCGAGTGGGAGCGCGCCGCGCGCGGCGGCCTGGACCGCAACGAGTTCTGCTGGGGCAATGACTTCACCCCGAACGGAGAACACCAGGCCAACACCTGGCAGGGCTACTTCCCCTGGCAGAACCTCCGCGAGGATGGCCACGAGGGCACCTGCCCCGTCGGCACCTTCCCACCCAACGGCTACGGCCTGTACGAGATGGCCGGCAACGTCTGGGAATGGACCACCGACTGGTACCTGGACCGCCACCAGGGCAACAAGGGCAAGGCCTGCTGCATCCCCGTCAACCCGCGCGGCCCCGCCTCCGCGCAGGGGAGCCAGGACCCGGGCACGCCCGCCATCTCCATCCCGCGCCGCGTCCTCAAGGGCGGCAGCCACCTGTGCGCGCCCAACTACTGCCGCCGCTACCGGCCCGCGGCGCGCTCGCCCCAGGCCGTGGACAGCGGCGCCAGCCACATCGGCTTCCGCTGCATCGTGCGCCCGTAGCCACTATGCGGCGCCGGCGCTCGGAGGCACCGACGACGCGCGCTCCACGGAGCCGCGCGGCGGCACCACCACCGTGGCGAACACCAGCCCCAACACCAGCTGGAGCGCCACCAGCAACACGTTGAACAAGCGGGCGTCGCTCACGCCCTCCACGCCCAGCAGCTCGACGACGACCTGCGTGCCCAGGAAGCCCGGCGCGAGCTGCAACATCCCGGGCATGATGACCGTCATCGGCATCCGATTCCTCCCGCGCCCGTAGAGCAGCCCCGCCACGCCCAGCACGAACGCCGCCACCAGCGGGCTGCCCCGGTCCCCCAGCAGCGCCTTCGCCACCGTCTGCGTCTCGTAGGCGAGCAGCACCCCGCCGACGATCCAGCCCACGTCGCGCGGCCGCCCCGCCATGCACACCGACAGCGCCACGCCCCCCACCGCCACCAGGAGGAGCGTCAGCAGCGGCGGCAGCACATGCGGCGCCGCGTGCGGCGGCAGCGGCCAGAAGAGGCTCCACAGCGTCCCCGCCGCCGCGATGCCCGCGCCCAGCATCAGGAAGCGCAGCAGGCCATACGTCAACCGGGGCACCCCCGCCTCCACCGACTCCGTGGCCAGCTCCAGCGAGCCCAGCGTCACCACCATCGCGGGCACCAGCAGCGTCACCCCGCCGAACAGCGCCCGCACCGCGTTGAACGGCGGCAGGACGAACGTCAACCCGAGCGCCACCAGCGACCCCAGGAACGCGGCCAGGAAGCTCTTCTGCAAGTCCACCCGCTGCGAGCGCAGCGTGCCGAAGTGGACGAGGCCCGCGACGACGCCCACGAAGAACGCCGCGAGCATCTCCCGCCACGCCCCGCCCACCCGCGCCGCCACCGCCGCGCCATACACGCCGTAGGCCACGAACACGAGCCACTCCGGATAGGGCGGGCGCGAGGTCTCGATGCGGTCCAGCTCCGCGCGGGCCTCGGGCAGGCGCAGGCGGCCCTCGGGGATGGCGTCCGCCAGCCGCAGGAGCGCCGCGGCCCGGCCCAGGTTCCAGTGCGGGTTGAAGGGCAGCCGCGCGAAGACCACCTGGGAGCGCTCCGGGGACACCACCTCCGTCATCGCCAGGCTCTGGAGCGTGAAGACCTCCACGTCCAGGCCCCACGCCTTCGCCGCCCGGCGCACGCGCTCCTCCACCAGCAACGACGGCTGGTAGGCCAGGTGCAGCGCCTTCGCCAGGTCCAGCAGGAAGGCGGAGGCCGCCTCCCCGTCCATCGCGGCGTCATGCTCTCGCGTCATGGCGACTCCGCGGCAGGAGCGGGGTCCGCGCCGGAGCCACCCGGGCCCCGCGCGTCCTTGAACGCGAAGCTGGCGCCCACCAGCAGCGTGGCCTGGAAGTAGTGGACGTCCTGGCTGCGCATGGGCGCGGACAGGCCCAGCTGCTGGAAGCTCTCCGACAGCCGCTCGGTCTGCTTGCCTCCCCACGCCAGGTTGCCGCCCAGCGTGAAGCGCGAGCGTCCCAGGGTGAAGTGGACGCCCGAGGCGACGTGGTACAGGTCCCAGCCCCCGAGCAGCGCGTTCGTCTCCGGCGTCTGCTCCAGCGCGCTGAAGTCCGTGTGCCCGCTCAGGTACACCCGCACCCGCTCCCCCAGCTTCTGCTCGACGCCCAGCGCCCCGTTCAGCACCGCCTTGAGCGCGAAGGCGTAGTCGCCGTTGATGGACTCCGTGGCGTCGCGCGGCACGATGGGCTCCGTGTCCACCAGGGTGAGGGACCCGACGGGCGCGTAGCCCTCCGCGGACGCGTACACCGTGGTCGATGGACCGAAGCTCCGGCTGACCCCGAGCGCCGCGGACCAGGAGCTGCGGAAGTGCGCCGGCAGGTCCTCCTGGAAGTTGAACACGGGCGCGGGCGCGTTCGTGGCCAGGCCCTGGGACTGGACGGCGCGCTCGAACCCCACCGAGCCCCGACCCCACACCGCCAGGCTCGGCGTCGTCACGGCGAGCCCCACGGCCCAGGGGCCGCGCTGGTAGCTGGCGCCCAGCTTCAACAACAGGCGGATGTGGTCCAGCTCCAGGTCGCGGCCCAGCGTCGCCAGCAGCCGCTGGCCGGCGGCGCCGGAGCCCTCGGCGAGCGTCTGGAAGCGCAGCTCGTGATGCCGGACCGCGAGGAACGGAGTCAAGCCCAGGCCCAGGTGCTCCGTGAGGGGCGTGGCCCAGGAGAGGCCCGTCCAGACCTCGGTCACGGACTGGTCCAGGCGCACGTCCGTGGACAGCGTGTCCAGGCCCTGCACGCCGCCCAGGGCCGTGCCCATCCGCGTGCCGCGCGCCTGGAGGCTGTAGGCGAAGCCCTGGCGCGTGAGCAGCGAGTAGGCCAGCCGGGACCTCCCCAGGAACCCGAAGCGCAGCGAGCCGGCGATCAACGACGGCAGCACGTCGATGTTGGAGTCGGCCAGGCCCCTTCCCTGACCCTGCCCGTCCTTCACGTTCAGGCGCATGTACTCGAACACGCTGCCGGTGAGCTCCAGCTCCGGCGCGCCCAGGAGCGCGAGCGCGCCGGGGTTGTAATAGGTGGCGCTGATGTCGTTCGGGTTGCCCACGAAGGAGCCCCCCAACAGCCACGCCCGGTTGCCGAACTGCCGGGTGGAGTAGTGCGCGTCCTGCGCCAGCGCCGTCGCGGACACGAGCAGGCCCAGCACCACGCCCCACGGGACCCTGGATGGGATGGGCGTCATGGCGTCAGTGCACCTGGGGCGAGGGGACGGGCTCGCCGTCGCGGGCGGCCCACGCGCCGTCCCGCGCGTCGAGGTAGGCGCGCACGGCCGCGCCCACCGTGGGGAAGAGCCGCTCCTGGCCCATCAGGTCCTGCAAGCCCGAGCGCCACAGCATCCGGCGCATCGGCGCGCGGGCCTGGGCCACGGCGAAGACGATGTCCTGCTCCGCGAGCTCGTGGCACACCTTCTCCAGGCTCTCCGCGGCGGTGATGTCCAGGTCGAACACGGAGGACGCATCCAGCACGAACCAGCGCACCGGGTGGCGCGGCTCCGCCACCAGCCGGCGCACCTGCTCGCGCAGGAAGCGGGCGTTGGCGAAGAAGAGGGGCGCGTCGAAGCGGTAGACGACGAGCCCGGGCACCGTCTCCGCGTCCGCGTGGCCCTCCACGTCATGCCAGCCGGGCACGCCCTCGCGCTCCCCCAGGACGGCGTCGTGCGGGTGCGCCGCGCGGCGGATGAGGTCCACCAGCGCCAGGGCCACGGCGATGAGGATGCCCTGGAGGATGCCCAGGAAGAGCACGCCCAGCGTCGTCACCATCGCGAGCACCGCCTCCACCGGGCGCACGCGCCACAGCAGCAGGAGGGGCTTCACCTCCAGCAGGTACACCGCCGCGACGATGACGATGGCCCCCAGCGTCACCAGCGGCAGCTTCGACAGGAGCGGCGTGAGGAACAGGGAGAACACCAGGACCACCCCGGCCGCGCCCACGCCGACGAGCTGCGTGCGTCCCCGCATGGACGCGTTGACCGCCGTGCGCGAGTCGCTGCCCGTCACCGGGAAGCCCTGCGTGAGGCCGGTGAGCAGGTTGGCCGCCGCCTGTCCGAAGAACTCCTGTTGGGCGTCCAGCCGGTAGCCGAAGCGGTCCGCGTAGATGCGGCCCGTGAGCACGGAGCTGGCGTAGTTCACCAGCGCGAGGCTGAAGGCCGCCGGCAGCAGCGCGCGCACGTCCTCGAAGCGTGGCGACGGCAGGCCGAAGGTGGGCGCCGAGGCCGCGACGGCCCCCACCACCTTCACGCCGCCGTGCTCCAGCTGGAAGCGCCACGTCACCAACGTGGTGAGCGCCACCATCACCAGCGGCGCGGGCCAGCGCGGCAGGAAGCGGCGCAGGGCCACCAGGGCCGCGACGATGCTCAGCCCCAGCACCAGCGTGGGCACGTGCGTGCGGCCCAGGTTCGCCGCCACCTCGTGCAGCTGGCCCGCGAACTCGTTCGACCTGCGCTCCAGCCCGAACATCCGCGCCAGCTGGCTGCCGATGATGATGAGCGCCGCGCCGTTGACGTAGCCGATGAGGATGGGCCGCGACAGGAAGTCCGCCAGCGCGCCCGCGCGGCACAGCCCTCCCAGCAGGCTCACGACGCCCACCATCAACGCCAGGAGCGCCGCCAGGGAGGCCAGCCGCGCCGGCCCGCCGTCGCCCACCATCGGGGCCAGCGCCGTCGCGGTGAGGATGGCCGCGCCCGCCTCCGGCCCCAGCAGCAGGTGGCGTGAAGGGCCGAACAGCGCATACGCCAGCATCGCGAAGACGCCCGCGTACAGCCCCGCCGCGGGGCGCACGCCGACAATCTGGGCGTAGGCCAGCCCCTGGGGGATGAGCATCGCGCCCACGGTGAGCGCGGCCAGGACGTCCGCGCGCAGCCACCGTCGCTCATAGGTCCGCGCCTGCTCGACGCCCGGGAGGAAGCGACCCAGGACGTGAGCGGCCGTGGCCGCGGTGCGCTTCATGGCCCTCCCCCCGTGTGCTCGGCGCCTTGGACGCGAGGAAGGGTGGAGGCGCCCGGGCGTCGTGGCATCACCCACCCGGGTGCGTTGCGCGCATCGGCTTCACGACAGGCAAGGGCTCACGTGCCCGCGGAGGCCCGCCTGCCCGACGGCAGCGAAGGCCCGCCTCCGCGCTCGGACGCCTGGTGTCGCTGGTTCCAGATTTGATACGGCACCAGCGCCAGGGTGCGGAGCAGCAGGTACGTGCCCATGACGCCCAGCAGGCCCTTCATGGGGTAGGTGCTGCCGCCCAGGCAGAAGGCGAACGCGGGGTTCCCGAAGGCGGCGGAGATGGCCAGCGCCGTGCGGTCCCCGGGCCGGGGCCGGCCCGCCACGTGCCCCAGGGCCGCGGCCCCCAGCGTCACCACTCCCATCGCGGCGAACGCCCAGAAGCGGAGCTGCTTCAGCAGCGGGAAGCTCGCGGCGATCATCGTCACCGTGGCCACGGCCAGGGCGACGTTGAAGTAGAGCTTCACCGGCGTGCGCAGCCGGCGGGCCCAGCCGGGCGCCACCCCCTGGAGCCCGATGCCCAGGGCGAAGGGGATGAGGAACGGGAGGATGACCTTCCCCAGGAGCACCCCCTCCGGGGGCGACTGGATGGCCATGGGGAACAGCCGCTCCAGCAGCCGCAGCGACAGCGGCATCAGCACGATGGCGACGAGCGACAGGGTGACGGACAGCGCCAGGGCCAGCGGCAGGTTGCCCTTCTGCTGGGACACGACGTTGAGCGCCATGGGCAGCCCCGGGCAGAACGCCATCAGCGCGATGACGCCCGCCGCGACGGGAGCGACCGGCAGCACCTTCACCACGATGAGGGCCAGCAGCGGCACGCCGACGAGGCACACCCCCAGCCCTCGGGCGAAGGCCGGCTGCCGCACGCCCCGGCCCAGGTCCTCCAGGTGCCACGACAGGCCCTGCGACAGGCCCAGCGCGACGATGAACGTGGAGACCATGAGGGTGATGAGGGATTCGAGGACGTGCATCAACGGCGCTCCGGGAAGATGCGCTTCCAGTCGTTCCGCATGCTGACCACCGTCCAGCCGCCCTCGCGCGCGGCCTCCAGCGACGCGCCGTCCTTCTCTTCGTAGGCGAACTCGCGCGCGGCGTCGTCGTGGTGGATGAGCAGCGAGAAGCCGGGGCGCGGCTGCTCATGCGTGTACTGGAGCATCTGGATGTCGCCGCCCGAGCGGACGTTGCCCGCGGCGAACACCGGCCGCCGCCCGATGTGCTGGTCGATGCCCACCGGCTTGCCGGCCTTGTCGTTGACGTGGTCCACGCGGGCCTCGCGCCGCAGCACCGGGTGGCCGTCGCCCTCGTCGAACTCCTCCTTCAGGCCGCTGCCGATGACCTGCTGGGGCGGGATGCCGTAGGTGTCCTCGGAGACGACCCGCATGAAGTCCGCGCCGCCGCCCGAGGAGATCCACGTCTGGAAGCCATTGGCGCGCAGGTACTGGAGCAGCTCCAGCATGGGCGCGTAGGCGAGCTGCGTGTACGGCACGCCCAGCTTGGGGTGGCGGGCGGTCCGGAAGAAGGCGCGGGCCTCGCGGGCGAGCTCCTCCTGGGTCTTGCCCGCGTGGGTGACGGCGACCAGCTCCATCAACTGGGGCTCGTCCATGGAGGACAGCCGGGCCAGGTCGCCCTCCAGCACGGCCTTGAAGGGCTGACGCTTCGCGAGCGACGCGTCCTCCTTCACGCGGGCCTTGACCTGCTCCAGCAGGAAGGCGCACTGCACGACGGGCTGCTCCGGCCAGAGCGTCCCGTCGTTGTCGAAGGTGGCGATGCGCTCCTCCGGGGGGATGTAGCCGGGGCCGCCCTCGGTGGTGGCGCGGGTGACGAAGTCGATGATGGAGTGCTTCACTGGGCCGTCGTTCCAGGACGGCAGCGGGTCCGCCGCCAGCGCCTGGAGGGGGATGGCCATCCACAGCGCGAGCGCCCAGGCCCACCAGGCCGGTTGCCTCCTCGTGCGTCGCTCCACGGTCGCCTCCTGTGCCGGCGCAATCCCAGACAAGAGGTTGGGGACGCGGCGGCCGCGTCACAACGCGACGTGGAGGGCGCGGGTGGAGGGCCCGCTGTGCCCGGCCGTCAGTGGGCAGGCACCGACGGTGTCTGCTCGGAGGCTCCCGCGCGACTGGCGGGAGCCCCCGGTGATGGCTGGAGGGAAGCGGCGCAGCACAGGCCCCCCATGAGTCCGAGCAGCAAGCTGCGCGCCCGGATTCCCGCCATCACGTCCTCCCCCGCCTGCGCTGCGCCCGGAGATGAAGCTGGTGAGGAAGTGGAGGAGGTCGCCACGGGACACGGGTCGCAGGGGGATGTCCGCTGACGCGGACAGGTGCCTGCCCTCGGACGAGCTCGCGGCGGCGAGGACGATGCGCACGAGCACCAGCAACAGGAACGAGCCGCGCCACCGCGCGGCGGGCCGCTCCCCCTCTGGTTGTCCACCGCCTGTCACGTCCCCATCCCTACGCGCAAACAAACACAGACACCGGAGCGTGCCCGCATGGCGACGAAGCCCACGAAGAAGAAGCAGCCCAACATCCTCGTCATCTTCGGAGACGACATCGGCTACTGGAACCTCAGCGCCTACAACCTGGGCGTCATGGGCTACCGCACGCCGAACATCGACCGGCTGGCGAGGGAGGGAGCCCTCTTCACCGACTACTACGCCCAGCAGAGCTGCACCGCCGGTCGCGCGGCCTTCATCACCGGCCAGTGCCCCTTCCGCACGGGCCTCACCAAGGTCGGCATGCCCGGAGCGAAGGTCGGCCTCCAGCCGGAGGACCCCACCATCGCGGACCTCTTGAAGCCCCTGGGCTACACCTGTGGTCAGTTCGGCAAGAACCACCTGGGCGACCGCGACGAGTTCCTGCCCACCGCGCACGGCTTCGACGAGTTCTTCGGCAACCTCTACCACCTCAACGCGGAAGAGGAGCCGGAGAACGTGGACTACCCCAAGGACCCCGAGTTCCGGAAGCGCTTCGGCCCGCGCGGCGTCCTCAGGAGCAAGGCGGACGGCAAGGGCGGCCAGAAGGTGGAGGACACCGGCCCGCTGACGAAGAAGCGCATGGAGACCGTGGACGAGGAGTTCCTCGGCGCCACGTTGGACTTCATCGACCGGGCCCAGAAGGACCAGCGGCCCTTCTTCATCTGGTGCAACACCACCCGCATGCACATCCACACCCACCTCAAGCCGGAGTCGCAGGGCAAGACGGGCTTCGGGCTCTACCCGGACGGAATGGTGGAGCACGACGGCCACGTGGGGCGGCTGCTGGACCGGCTGGACCAGCTGGGCATCGCCGACGACACCCTCGTCATCTACACCACCGACAACGGCGCGATGACGAGCATGTGGCCGGACGGCGGCATGACGCCCTTCCGCGGAGAGAAGGACACCAACTGGGAGGGCGCGTTCCGGGCCCCGTGCCTCGTGCGCTGGCCCGGCACCGTGAAGCCCGGCACGCAGATCAACGAGCTGTTCTCCTCCGAGGACTGGCTGCCCACGCTGCTCGCCGCCGCGGGCGAGCCGGACATCGTGCGGAAGCTGCTGGACGGCCATGACGCGGGCAGCAAGCACTTCAAGGTCCACCTGGACGGCTACGACCAGACGCCCCTGCTGTCCGGCCGGTCCCAGGAGTCCAAGCGGGAGGAGTTCTTCTACTTCGGCGACGACGGAGAGCTGGTCGCCATGCGCTACCGGCGCTTCAAGCTCGTCTTCGAGGAGCAGAACGCCAAGGGCATCGAGGTGTGGGCGCAGCCCTTCACCAGCCGCCGCGTCCCGCTCATCTTCGACCTGCGCGCGGATCCGCTGGAGCGCTCCGAGGACTCCGTCGGCTACCAATCCTGGATGGTCGACCGCACGTTCGTCCTCGTCCCCGCGCAGGCGGTCGTGAGCCGGTTCCTGGCCACCTTCCGGGAGTTCCCGTCGCGCCAGCACCCGGCCAGCTTCTCCATCGACCAGGTGATGGAGAAGCTGGAGAACGGCGCCGTCCCCGTCCACTGACGACGGCCCCGGCGCGGAGGCGGGACGCGCGCCTCCGCGCCGCGCGGGCAGGGTGTCTCCCATCCACCGCCCCTGACACAGGCGGCTTGTGCGAGGGAGGATTCCAGGGCATCCGGAGGCCTCCCGACCGGAACCCCACGCCATGACCGACACCTCGCTCCCCGACGCCCCGGACGCAGCGCCTCGCAGGAGGCGGTGGCGCCGCGTCGCCGGGTGGGCCGTGGCGGCGGTCGCGGTGCTGGAGGTCGCCCTCAACGTCGCGCTCAACACGGGCGTCACCCAGGCCATCATCGGCCGCTCGACGGACCGCACGCAGCTCACGTGGCAGCGCGCGTGGTGGCTGTGGCCCGTGGGGAGGCTCCACCTGAAGGGCTTCACCCTCACCCAGCAGGACTCGAGGGTCTGGTGGAAGGTGGAGGTGGACGCGCTGGAGGCGGGCATGTCGCTCGCGGGCCTGCTGCGCAAGCGCGTGGAGGTGGACGGCATCGACGGGCACGGCGCCAGCTTCCACCTGGAGCCGACCGGCGCGCCGGAGCAGCCGTTCAATCCGGACACCAAGCCCTGGGTCATCCACCTGAAGGACGTCACGCTGCACGACGTGCGCGAGCTGGACTTCAGCCGCGTGCGCTTCGTCGGAGCCCTGGACGTCACCGGCACGCTGAACCTCCAGTCCCGTGAGCGGCTCCAGGTGGACCTGCCGTCGGTGCGCGTGGCGGGGGGCTTCATCGAGGTGGACGGCAAGCCCGTCGCGAAGCTCGACGCGCTCGACTCGAATGCCCGGCTCGACGCGCCCTTCCAGCCCGGCCAGGGCTACGACCTCTCCCAGGCCCTCAGCGGCCAGGTGAAGGCGCGCGTCGGCGTGCTGCCGCTGGACTGGCTCAACGACCAGCTGGGCGCGAGCGCCCCCGTGTCGCTGCACGGCGGCGCCGGCCAGGTGGACCTGGACGTGCGCATGGAGCGCAGCACCCTGGAGCCCGGCAGCCGGTTGAACGCCTCCGGCGACGTGCTGGACGTGAGAGCCGGCCCCATGCGCGCCCGGGCCCCGTGGAGGCTCCAGGCGTCCATGGACGCGGCGCCCCGGGGACGGCCGTCGGGCTCGCTGCGGCTGGCCTTCGCGCCCGTGCGCGTGACGGGCCCCACCCAGGGCCACGAGCTGGAGGTGCCCGAGGTCTCCCTCCAGGTGCTGGGGCGCCGCCGTGAAGGCCAGCCGGGCCTGGACCTGGAGCCCGAGCTGCGCGTGGCGAAGAGCAAGCCCCTGGACCTGCGCGTGCTCAACCCATGGCTCGGCCAGACGCTCGAGGTCGACTCCGGCCACGTGACGGTGCGCAGCGAGGAGCCGCCCAGGGGCGCGAAGGCGCGCAACGCCCTGGAGCTGCGCCTGGACACAGACCTCGTCTCCGGGCGCATGGGGCCGAACAAGGTGTTGCTGCGCGCGGAGGTGGAGGTGGACGCGCGGCACCTGTCCTGGGATATGACCGAGCTGGGCCTGAGCGGGACCACGCTGCGGCTGAGCCAGGTGTCCTCCAACGGCAACGTGCCCATCCGCGCCTGGAGCGGGAACTTCAGCCTGCCGCGCGCCAGCCTCGTCCTGTCCCCCACCGTGCTGAAGGCGCGCTTCGCGAGCCAGCTCACCGACACGCAGCCCCTGGTCGCGCTGCTCACCTCCTCCAAGAAGCTGCCCGGCTTCGTCACCTCCCTGCTCAACATCCCCAAGGTGGAGGTGACCGGAGAGGTTCAGATCGACGAGCGCGGGCTCCAGCTGCGCGAGCTGAGGGCGAAGGGCGACGGCTTCTCCCTGCAAGGCCACCTGGACCTCGTGCGGGGCAGCATCACGGGCGCCCTGCTGGCGTCGCTGGGCGCGGTGACGGGCGGCATCGAGCTGCGGCCCGGCAAGCACGACCTGCACCTCCTGAACGCGACGGAGTGGTTCAAGGGCCAGCCGGCGCCCCCGTTCCGGTAGGGCCCGCGCAGGCCCCCCGTGCCCAGGGGCCCGTCCGAGCCCGCCACGCCCGGTGAAGCCCCCTCCCCTCCAGGGTGGCAACGCGTCCAGGACGGCGCCTCGTCCCCGGGACCGGGGGACGGGGTTTTGCGTGCCCTCCGGCGCGCAACCGTGCGACAAGGCGGGCCGCTGCGACACCCTTCGGAGGACGGCATGGCGGAGATGACCTACCGGACGGCGCTGGTGACTGGCGCCTCGAGCGGCCTGGGACGTGGACTGGCCCTGTGGCTGGCGAAGCACGGCGTGCGCGTCTTCGCGACGGGCCGGCGGCTGTCGCAGCTCCAGGCGCTCGCCGCGGAGGCCCAGGCCGCGGGCGCCGCGGTGGAGCCCGTCGTCATGGACGTCAACCACGCGGACGCCTCCCAGGAGCGCATCCGCGCCATCGACGCGGAGTGCGGCGGGCTGGACCTGGTGGTGGCCAACGCCGGCATCGGCGGGCCCACGCACGGCAAGCGGATGAGCTGGGAGCGCACGCGCGCCATCATCGACACCAACGTCACCGGCGCCGCCGCCACGCTGTGCGCGGTGCTGCCCCAGATGGTGGAGCGCCGCCGGGGCCACCTCGTCGGCGTGTCCAGCCTCGCGGGGATGCGGGGGCTCGCGGGCCACGCCGCCTACTCCGCGTCCAAGGCCTTCCTCGCCACCTTCCTGGAGAGCCTGCGCGTGGACCTGAAGGGCACCGGCGTCCAGGTGACGTGCGTCTACCCGGGCTTCGTGAAGAGCGAGCTCACCGCGAAGAACCACTTCCCCATGCCCTTCCTCATGGAGACCGAGGACGCGGTGGAGCGCATGGGCCGCGCCATCCTCACCGGCGCCAGCGAGGTGAGCTTCCCCTGGCAGCTGGCCACGCCCATGCGCCTCTTGAAGGTCATGCCCAACCCCCTCTTCGACGCCACCGCGCGCCGGCTGAAGTGAGAGGAAGCCCGCCCATGACGACGCCGTCCTTCGCACAGCGCTTCCAGCAGCTCGCCGACGAGCGCTCCCCCTTCTGCCTGGGCCTGGACCCGTCCCGCGACGTGCTCGCCCGCTGGAGCCTGCCGGACACCGCGCAGGGCCTGTCCGACTTCTGCGAGCGGCTGGCCGACGCGGCCCGGGAGACGCTCGCCGTGGTGAAGCCCCAGAGCGCCTTCTTCGAGCGCCACGGCCCCGAAGGGCTCGTCGTGCTCCAGCGCGCGCTGAAGCGCTTCCGCGCCGCGGGCACCCTCACGCTGCTGGACGTGAAGCGCGGCGACATCGGGTCCACCATGGACGCCTACGCCGAATCGCTGTTCGGGCGGGGCAGCGCGTACGACGTGGACGCCGCCACCTTCACCGCGTACCTGGGCCTGGGCGCCCTGGCGAAGACGGTGGAGCGCGCGCGGGCCCACGGCGCCTGCGCCTTCGTCGTGGTGCGCTCGTCCAACCCGGAGGGCGTGCCCGTGCAGAACGCCGTGGGCGGCGACGGCCGCACCGTGGCCCAGGCGGTGGCGGACGGCCTGCGCGCGCTGAACGAGCAGGCGGGCCCCGGCGTGCTGCCCGCGGGCGCGGTGATGGGCGCCACGCTGCCCCCGGCCGACCGCGACGTGGTGGAGCGGCTGGGCAACGCGCTGCTGCTCACGCCGGGCATCGGCTCGCAGGGCGCGGGCTTCAGCGACCTGCCCAGGCTCTTCTCCGGCCGCGAGCGGCAGGTGCTGCCCACCGCCGCGCGCTCCGTGCTGGAGGCGGGCCCGGACGTGGCCGCGCTGAGGAAGGCCCTGGAAGCACATCAGGCGCCCTCGCGGGCGTTCCGCGAAGGCGCCTGACGGGCACCGCGCTCGGGCCGCGGCGCGCGGGCTACTGCGCGCCCATCATGAACTGATCCACGCCGACCTGGTTCTTGTCGGGCACGGCCTCCTTCGGCTCGGTGCCCTTCTTGAAGAACATCAGCTCCGCGCCCTTGGCGCCGGGGCTGGACACCTTGCCCGTCTTCTTGTCGATGTAGAGCCGCGCCAGCTGCATGGACTGCCAGGGGTAGAACTCCGACTGCGGCCGGCCCTCCAGCGCGCGCTTCATGTAGTTGAGCCAGATGGGCAGCGCCGCGCGGCCGCCCGTCTCGTAGCGGCCCAGCGGGTGCGGGTTCAGGTCGTAGCCCACCCACGCCACCGTCACCAGGTCCTTGGTGTAGCCGGCGAACCACGCGTCGAAGGAGTCGTTCGTCGTGCCCGTCTTGCCCGCCGCCGGCTTGCCCAGCCGCTGCGCGGGGCCGCCGGTGCCCTGGAGCACCACGCCGCGCAAGAGGTGCGTGAGGATGAAGCCCGTCTCCGGGCTCATCACCTGCTCGCCCGGCTCGAAGAGGCGCGCGTAGCCCGCGGCCACCCGGTCCTGCAGGGGCGCCCACGCGTCGTCGAACGCGGTGTGGTCCTCCAGCGTGCGCCCGAAGCGGTCCTCCACCTTGCGGATGAAGTACGTGGGCTTCTTGCGGCCGTAGCGGTTGAAGGTCGCGTACACGGAGGCCAGGTCGTACGGGTACACGCAGGACGAGCCCAGCGCCGCGGAGAAGTCCATGTTCATGGGCGTCGTCATGCCCAGCTTCTTCGCCCAGTCCGCCATGTTGTGGACGCCCACCGCGCCGAACGTCTTCACCGCGGGGATGTTCATGGAGTTCACCAGCGCGGTGCGCAGGAGCACGTCCCCCACGAACTCCTCGCTGTAGTTGGCCGGCTTCCACGACACCTTGTTGTCCGGGTCGTGCTCCACGATGGGCGAGTCCACGATGACGGTGGCCTCCGTCCAGCCCAGCTGCTCCAGCGCCGCCGAGTACACGAACGGCTTGAAGGACGACCCCGGCTGCCGGCACGCCTGGAACGCGCGGTTGAACTCGTTGTCGTCGAAGTCGTAGCCGCCCACCATCGCGGTCAGGTACTGCCGATGCGGGTCGATGGAGACGAGCGCGCTCTGCGCCTCCGGCGTCTGCTCCAGCCGGAAGAGCTTCACGCCCTCGTCCGGGATCTCCTCCGCGAGCTTGCGGTCCCACTGCTCCTTGTCGTCCGTCAGCTCCTTCTTCACCACGTGGCGCAGGACGACGACGTCCCCCACCGCCAGGGCCTTCTTGACGGAGGTGATCATGCTCGCCGGGTAGTAGCTCTCCGGGTTCACCTTGCGCGCCCAGCGCATGCCCAGCAGCGGCAGCCGGCCGTGGTGCGGGCCCACCTGCACGTCCGCGCCCTTGCCGTCCTCGTCGATGCGCGTCACCACGCCCACGTAGAGGCGGTTCTCGACGAGTTCCTCCTTGCCCATGGCCTTCTTCGCCTTGGCGATGAAGGCGCCGCGCTCCGCCTCCGTGGCCAGCTGCATCACCGGGCCGCGCCAGCCCTGGCGCTTGTCCACGGACATCAGGCCGTCCAGCACGGAGTCCTGCGCCGCGCGCTGCCGCTCGCTGTCCATGGTGGTGAAGACCTTGAGGCCCTCCTTCAGCAGCACCGGGTTGCCGTAGCGGTCCACCACGTCCTTGCGCACCTGCTCCACGAAGTACGGGGCGAACTCGTGGAAGACGTCCTCCACCGGGTACACCTTCACCGGCTCCGCGTCGGCCTGGTCGTGCTCGGCCTTCGAAATCATCCCCTCCGTCAGCATGCGGCCCAGCACGTAGGAGCGGCGCTTCTTCGCGGCCTCCGGGCGCAGGAAGGGCGAGTAGCGGCTGGGCGCCTGGGGCAGGCCCGCGATGAGCGTCATCTCCCCCAGCGTCAGGTCGCGCACGTCCTTGCGGTAGTAGTTCTCCGCCGCGCTCTGCACGCCGTAGCTGTGGTGCCCGAGGAAGACGTTGTTCAGGTAGAGGTAGAGGATCTCCTCCTTGGTCAGCGCCTGCTCCAGCCGGAAGGCGAGGATGGCCTCGCGGATCTTGCGCTTGGGCGTCTTCGCGGTGGCCTCCTTGTAGCCCTCCGCGGAGATGAGGACCGCCTTCGCGGTCTGCTGCGTGAGCGTGGAGCCGCCCTGCACGCCGCCAGAGCGCAGGCCCACCTTCGTCAGCACCGTCTTGGACACGGCGCGCACGGTGCCCAGCACGTCCACGCCGAAGTGGTCGAAGAAGCTGGAGTCCTCGCTGGCGATGAACGCCTGCACCAGCCGCTTGGGGATGCGCTCGTAGGGCACCACCTTGCGCCGCTCGCTGTAGAACTCGCCCGCGAGCACGGCGTCGTCGGTGTAGACCTCCGTGACGATGGGCGGCCAGTACTCGTCCACCTTCGGGATGGCGGGCAGCCCGTCGGAGAAGACGTAGTAGGCGCCCACGATGGCGAGCACGCCCGCGGTGGCGCCCATGAGGCCCAGCACGGCCACCAGCTTCATCAGGCGCACGAGGAGGTTGCGCTTGGGCGGGACGCCGTCGAGCACCAGCTTCTTGCGGCTGCGGTCAATCTTCGGGTCGGACATGCGTGTCGTGTCGAGTCCTGGGCTCAAGGCTTAGAGGAGCGCCGCCCGCTTCAGCACGTCCTTCAATTCGGGTGGCATGGGGGTCTCCACGACGACCTTCCTGTCATCCTCGGGGTGCGGAAATTCGATGCGCTCGGCGTGCAGGAACAGACGTTTGAGCCCCCAGCGCGCCCGCACGTCGCGGTTGAAGGCGAAGTCTCCGTACTTCTTGTCACCCGCCACCGGGTGCCCCACGGCGACCAGGTGCCTTCTTATCTGATGCGTGCGCCCGGTCTCGATGGTGCAGGAGAGGAGGGCTGCCTCGCTCGACTGGCGCACGACCTTCCACCGGGTGACGGCCTCCTGCATGTTCACTCCCCGACGGGACTTGGACTCGGCCGTCTGCTGGTGCTCGGCGAGCGGCAGGTCGATGACCCCGGAGTCCCGGGGCATCTTCCCCTTCACCAGGGTCAGGTAGCGCTTCTTCGGGTGGCCGTGGGTGAAGATTTCCGTGAAATGCACCATCGCCGGGCGGCGCTTGGCCACCAGGATGACGCCGGAGGTCTCCCGGTCCAGCCGGTGGGCGGGGGAGGCGGTGAAGTCGTTCCGGGTGGCCCTGGGGCCCAGGTAGGCGCGCACGTAGTCCACCAGGGTGCCCCCGGTGATGCCGCTGCCGGTATGGACGGCCATCCCGCTGGGCTTGTCCACGGCCATGAGCCAATCGTCTTCCATCAGGATGACCAGCCGCGAGGGGTCCACCGGCGGCGGCGGGGGGGGCGGACGGTCCGATTTCGGACGCTCCGCGAGGGTCAGCTGCTCTTCGGTGCCGCGGATGGTGAGCACGTCTCCTTCGACAAGCAACTGCTCGGGCTGCGCGCGCTTGCCATTCACCCGCACCTTCTTGGTGCGGATCATCTTGAAGAGGTGGCTGACGGGGACGTTGGGCATCCGCTTTCGCAGGTGCTTGTCCAGCCGCATCCCGACGGTGTCGGCTTCGATTCGGTACTCGATCATTTGTGCTGGCGCCTGGACCAGACCACACGAATAATTCGCGGTCCATGCCGAAAGCCCCAACTATCGAGAAGCTGCTCCAGAACGGCTCCGCCGAATGGAACAAGCTGCGCAAGTCCGGCCAGGCGCCCACCAGCCAGACGGGCGCCACGTTCACGCAGCTGTTCTCCGCCAACGCCGACCTCTCCGGACTGGAGCTGGTGGGCTCCGAGTGGGAGCGCTGCGACCTGTCGAAGATGAACTTCCGGGACGCGGACCTCACCAACGCCTACTTCCACGGGGGCCGCCTCCAGGACTGCGACTTCCGCGGCGCCAACCTGGAGGGCTGTGTCTTCGAGAAGCTGAAGCTCCTGCGCTGTGACTTCACGGGCGCCAGGGGGCTGGAAGACCTGGAGATGGACGACGTGGACATGGACCGCGTCACGGGCCTGGATGGCGAGGAGGCCCCGCCGCCGCCGCCCCCGCCGGTGCAGGGCATCACGGCCTTCACGCGCGAGCAGCGGGAGAAGGCCCTGGGCCAGGCGCACATGGGCGGAGGCGCCATGGACGGCGCCGGCGCCGCGCACCCGGACGAGCTGCCCCCGTTCCGTCCGCAGGATCCGCCGGGCTCGCTCTTCTTCCGGGCGCTCAAGCGCGTGGGCGCGCCCCCGCTCTGGGTGCTGGACGTGCCGGGCCTGCGTCCGCTCCTGCCGCAGCGGCTGCCGCCGGGCAGCTCCCTGGAGACGCTCTACCGCGAGGCGGTGAAGACGCGGCTGGAGAACAAGAAGCCCGCGTCGGACCCCGGCGCGGTGGAGCGCGCGCAGAAGGCGCTGCGCATGGGCGGCAAGGAGGCCAACGTCGCGGCGGTGTACCTGCGCGAGGTGGGCGTGCTGCCCCTGTTCCGCTTCGCCGCGGCGAAGCAGCTCAAGTCGGAGCTGCGCGCCGAGGTGGAGGTGGACGACCTCACGGGCTCCGTGGATCCGCGCACCACCGGGGCGCTCCTGGAGCTGCGCCTGACGCACGAGGTGGTGGAGCACGTGCACGAGGTGCGCCGCCGGCTGGCGGCCGCGCAGCTCTACACGGCGCTGCTGGAGGCGGGCTTCACCCCGGAGAACAACTGGGACGAGGCGCTGGACTCGGCGGACGCGTCGCTGGAGCTGGCGCAGGCGGCCACGGGCGAGGACCGGCAGGCGCTCCTGGAGGGCTTCCAGGTGTTCGCGGCCCTGCCGGAGGAGGCGCGGCTGCGCCGCCTGGCGTACCTGGCGGAGTCCGTGTCGAACCTGGAGCTGCTCAGCCGGCTGCCGGAGGGCATGGAGCCGCAGTGGCTGTCCGGCCCGGAGGTGCGCGAGTGCCACGACCGCGAGATGACCTACGTGCAGTCGCTCAAGGCCCAGGACATCCCGGCGAAGGTGCCGGCGCTCGGCAAGGTGGAGCTGGGCGTGCCCGAGGGCGAGGTGCCCGAGGAGAGCGACGAGGACCTGTTCGTGCACGTGCGCTGCGACGTGTGCGGCAAGGAGAAGCTCATCGTCCAGTCGCCGGAGGCCTGAGGCCCTCCGTCACGCAGGTGACCTGACGACACGGCCCGGCCGGACGCGCTGGAAGCGCGCCTCCCGCCGGGCCGCTGCATTTCGTCCCGGTCCCGGGCGGACAGCGCGCTGTCCGCTTCCCGACGGCGCGCGCCTCGCGGCCCACGGGGCCGGGGAGCCTCGGGGCCGGGGGCGCCTTCCGGCCCCTGACTGCTTACCTTGCGGCTGCGCGGCATGGAGCCGCACGCGGGGGCGTGGCGGACGGGATGGGGCACGGCGGGCGAGGGCCATGGCGCGGCGGGCGCGGAGGGCCGTGGCTGCCGCGGGGCGCGGCGCTGGCGTGCGGCCTGCGCGCCTGCGCGGCGTTCGCGGATGGTTCGCCGCAGGACATGGCGCGCTCCGTCCCGGGCGGCGTGGTGGCCCTCTGCGCGCCGGAGCTCCTGCCCGGCCAGGAGACGCAGTGGGCGCCCTGCGCTCCCGCGGCGGAGGAGCCCCCCGCGCTGCCGGCGGACGCGCCCCGGAAGGACGCCCTGCGGGAGGACACCGGGCCCCACCCGTGGCGCGCGCTGGGCGAGGTCACCGCCATCAACCTGTTCGTCTGGACGTGGGACCGGGTCATCACGAACAAGGACTGGGCGCGGGTGAGCCCGTCCGCGTGGAAGGAGAACCTGCGCACGGGCTTCGTCTGGGACCAGGACGGGTTCTCCACCAACCAGTTCGCGCACCCGTACCACGGCGGCCTCTACTACACGGCCGCGCGCGACAACGGCCTGCCGTACGTGGCCGCGGTGCCGCTCACGCTGCTGGGCAGCGCGCAGTGGGAGCTGTTCGCGGAGACGGAGCCGCCCTCCGTCAACGACCTCATCAACACGACCGTGGGCGGCGTGGCCATCGGCGAGGCGCTGTACCGGTTCTCCTCGCTGGTGCTGGACACGGAGGCCCGGGGCCGCGAGCGCTTCGTCCGCGAGCTGACCGCCGGCCTCCTCAGCCCCGTGCGCGGCTTCAACCGCGTGGTGCGCGGCGACGTCTCCCACCACGGCCCCACGCCAACGGAGTGGTGGCCGGACGACATCGCGGGCTGGGCCAGCCTGGGCTACCTCAAGCTGGGCGACGGCCGCTCGCTGGCCTGGGGCGAGGATCAGTTCTTCGTCCAGCTCTCCCTGCGCTACGGGGACATGTACCAGGGCGGGCACCACCGCCCCTTCGACTCCTTCGACGCCCGCGTCCAGTTCACCACGCGGGAGGACAGCCTCGTCAGCAACGCGCGGCTGCAGGGCCTGCTGGTGAAGTCCACGCTCTGGCGCACCGAGCGCGACGAGCTGCGCCTGGGCCTGCTCCAGCAGCTCAGCTACACGGACACGCTCGCGTATGAGGTGGGCGGCCAGTCCCTGGACTTCGGCCTGCTGCACGAGCGCCAGCTCCCCAAGCGCTCCCGGCTGAGGACCGCGCTGCTCGTGGACGGTAGCATCCTCACCGGCGTCTCCTCCGAGCACAGCGACGGCGAGGACGGCGAGGGCCGCAACTACGACTACGGCCCCGCCCTGGGCCTCCAGCTCCAGATGGCGTACCTGCGCGAGGACTGGGAGGTCGTCACGCTGGAGGCGGGCGCGTCCCGCGTGCTGGTGCTGGACGGCTCGGGGGGCTCACACCAGGTGCACCAGGCCCAGGTGCAGGTGGACCTCCCCGTCTACAAGCACCTGGGGATGGGCTCGCAGCTCAACTTCTTCCAGCGCCACAGCGTCTTCGAGTCCTACCCGGACGTGACGAAGGACACCTGGCAGCTGCGCGTCTTCCTCTCCCTGCACTGAAGCGGGGGCGCTCAGCCCACCGCCTCCGACTCCGGCGACGCGGAGGGCAGCGAGTACGTCACCGGCGGCGGCAGCATCACGCGCACCTCGTCGCCCGCGCGGATGAGGCCCGGGCGCTCCACCCAGCCCACCAGCCCGCGCCTCCGCCACGCGGCCTTCACGAAGCGGCTCGCCAGCCCCCGCAGGTCCGGGTGGTGCGCCTCAAGCACGCGGCCCGGCCCCACGCAGGGCTGGTTCTCCCCCTCCATCACCAGCGTGGCCTCCTCCGGGAAGAACAGCCGCGTCCCCGGCGGCAGCTGCGTGAGCCGCGGCACGCCCACGAGCTCCAGGTTCGCGCCCAGCCACGACGCCAGCACGTGCGGCACGCCCAGCGCGCGCGCCACCTCCGCCAGCTCCTCGCGCGACACGAGGGACAGCTGCCGCGTGTTGCGGATGAGGGTGCCCTTGGGGAACCACGGCACGCGCACGTCCGCCTTGCGCGTGAGGCCCGCGTGGCGGTCTCCGACGATGCCCTCGAAGGTGACCCTCACCTCCGGGACCTCCCGGGTGACGAAGCGCTTGGGCGCGGCGTCCGTGCACAGCAGCACGTTGGCCAGGTGTCCGGTCAGCGAGGGGGCGGGAGCGGGCATATCGGGCGCCCGTTCCAACACGCCGGCGCGGTGAAATCAAAACAGGGTCAGCTGCTGTGGCTTGCCCAGCGGGCGGGCATCCGTGCCCGCGTCCCGGAGCGCCTGGGCCAGCTCCTCGGCGAAGCCGTGGCAGGTGATGACGTCGCGGGCGCCGGTGTCCTTCACGTAGCGCAGCAGCGACGGGAAGTCCGCGTGGTCCGACAGCGGGAAGGCCACGTCCGCGCCGTAGCGCCGCGCGCCGCCGGGGTCCATGGCCCAGCCGGTGAGCACCGCCGTCGCGCGGGGCCAGTGCGGCGCCAGGGCCCCGCCCCGCGCCAGGTGCGGCGGAAAGAAGAGCACCTCGCCCGGCTCCACGCGGCCGTCGTAGCGCCGCAGGTTCTCGATGGGGACGCCCAGCTCCGCGTACAGCTCCGCGACCTCGAAGATGGAGGGGTGCGCCACCAGCTGGAAGCCCCGCAGGGCCAGCTGCTTCATCGCCTCCTGGCTCTTGCCCAGCGGATAGCCCAGGAGCACCGGCGTCACGCCCCGGGTCAGCTGCGCGCGCAGCCACGCCTCCACCTGCCCCAGCACCTCCGCGCGCGGCGGGAAGCGGTAGCGCGGGTGCCCGAAGGTGGACTCGATGACCAGCGTGTCGCAGGTGGCCACCTCCGTGGCCTCCGCGGTGAGCGACGGCGCGGTGTTCAGGTCGCCCGTGTAGACGATGCGCCTGCCATCCGCGCGGGTGACGCGCAGCTGCGCGCTGCCCAGGATGTGGCCAGCGGGCAGGAGCTCCAGGAGCAGCGGCCCCAGCTCGAACGGGCGGCGGAAGGGCACGGACAGCGGGGCCGCCACCGGCCCCAGCCGGTGGGCCATGAAGCGCAGCGTGGCCGCGGTGGCGATGGTGCGCTCGTGGCGGGCGATGTGGTCCGAGTGCCCGTGGCTGACGAAGGACAGCGGCGACTTGCGCTTCGCGTCCAGCGACAGGGGCGTGCCCGTCAGGTGCAGGCCGTTGCGTCTCAGCTCCACGCTCATGGGATGGGCGCTGTCTATAGCGCGGTCCGGCCGCCCGCGCCCCCGGGCCGGGCGCCCCACCCCACGCGTCGGACGCTCAGGCGGCGGGCGTGCGGCCCCGCGCCCGCCATCCGTCCCACACCACCGTGCCCAGCTCCGACGCGAAGACGCCCACGACGATGAGCGCGCCGCCCAGCCACTCCTTCAGGCCCAGCACCTCGCGGCCCACCGCGACGGAGTAGGCCGAGGCGAACACCGGCTCCAGCGCGAAGATGAGCGCCGCGCGCACCGCGCTGGTGCGCGCCTGGCCCCAGGTCTGCACCAGGATGGCCAGCGCGCTCGCGAGCACGCCGCACGCGAGCACCGCCCCCACGAGCTGCGGGGTCCACTCCAGCTTGCGCTCCACGAAGGGCAGCCCCAGGGCGGACAGCGCCGCCACGCCCGCGAGCTGCACCGCCACCAGGCCCAGGGCGTTGTCCTTCGTGGCGAAGCGCTCGGTGAGCAGGATGTGCCCCGCGTACGCCACCGCGCACCCGAAGGACAGCCAGTCCCCCAGGCGCAGCCCGCCCACGTCCCCCGGCAGGGCCTCCTCGGTGGGCCGCGTCAGCCAGTACAGCCCCACCGCCGCCAGCACCACCCCCACGGCGGTGCCCCACCGGGGCAGCCGCTTGAGCAGCACCATGGACATCAGCGGGACGAAGAGGACGTTGAGGCCGGTGAGGAACGCCGCGCGCGACGGCGTGGTGTCCGTCAGCCCCACCGTCTGGAGCGCGAAGCACAGGAACAGCACCGCCCCCAGGAGCAGCCCCCTGGGGACGATGCCGGGCGCGAACATCCGCCCGCGCGCGAGGGCCCCCAGCACCGCCGCCCCCACGAGGAAGCGCAGCGTGAGGAAGGTGAACGGATCCGCGAACGCGAGCGCGTCCTTCACCACCACGAACGTCAAACCCCAGAAGACGGTGAGGAGCACCAGCGCTCCGTCCGCCCGCCACTGCACACCCTCGCGCCCTTCAGACACCGGCTCCACCTTCCCTGCCCACGCAACCGAGGCAGAACACCCCGCCGTTTGGCCCAGCCACCGGCGAAGCGCAACCCCCGTCGGGCGTCAGGGGGGGAGCGGGCGCACCAGCACGACCAGTCGCTTGCTGCCTCCGGCCGCGTCCCACTGCTGGTTCGTGGCGGTGGTCAGCGCCTCCGGCGCGGGCTGGAACCCCAGGCCGGAGAAGGTCCGCAGGGACGCGGTGTTGTCCTCGTCGATGTCCGCGTGCAGCCGGTCCGCGCCCTGCCGCTGGATCTCCTCCAGCAGGCACCGCACCAGCGCGGTGGCCACGCCCATGCGCCGCACCCGCGGCGACACCACCAGCGAGCGCACCCAGAAGCCGTCCAGGGCCAGCCCCTCCTGGTGGTAGTCGTCCGCCCACGCGAAGCCGAGCAGGTGCCCCTGCGCGTCGAACGCGCCCGCCGCCGCCCCCACGCGCCGGTCCGGGGGCAGGCCCCACCGGTCGCGCAGCTGGCGGCGCAGGAAGGCGCCGGAGACCACCAGCCGCTCGGTGGCGAAGGAGAGCAGCGCGTCCAGGTCCTCCGGGCGCACCAGCCGGATCTCCAGCGGGCCCACGAAGTGGCGGCGCAGCGGCTTCGTCCACCCGGAGAACAGGTCGCGCAGCTGGCGGAACACCCTCCGGGACGCGGGCTGCGTCCACACGCCGGACAGCGTGCGCTGGAGGAGGAACAGCGCGGGCCGCGTGGGCCGGGGCAGCCGCACCACCCAGCGCCCCCGCTTGAGCGCGATGATGCGCCCCACCAGCTCCCCGCCCGCCACGTCCGTACCGCCCAACAGCGACTCCGTCACCCAGGGCTCCGTGGACAGCACCACCTGCGCGGCCAGCCGGGGCCCGTGCCGCACCAGCGCCACGTCCCCGCGCGCCAGCCGCTCCGGCCCGCAGCGCAGCAGCCGCACCGCGTCCCCGCTGCGCAGGAGCGGGTAGAGACACCGCCCCATGCCGCGCACCCACAGCCGGTGGCCGAAGGGCAGCGCCGCAAGCAGGTCCGCGAGCTCGGCCGTCGAGACGCCACCAGGGGGCATGACCTCCACTCTGTCATGAAGGCGCCCCCGAAGCCCGCCTCCGGTGCAGGCCCTGCCCCGCTTCGTCCGGAACCGGCTATGACACGGCCCCAGGTCCAGGCCAGGAGGGCCCATGCCGCCGACGCGTCCCGAGGGAGACTTCGCACCCGCGCCCCGCCAGGGGTGGTGGAGCCGCAACTGGAAGTGGGCGGTGCCCGTGGGCTGCCTGGGGATGTTGGGCTCGTGCTTCTGCCTCGCGGCCGTCGCCGTGGGCTGGGGCTACGCGTCCTTCAAGGACATGGGCGCGTACACGGACGCCATCGCCGAGGCCCAGGAGGATCCGCACGTGCAGCGGGCCCTGGGCGGCACCTTCAAGCCGGGCTTCCCCAGCCACTCGCAGGTGAGCAGCGTCAACGGCCGCGCCCACGCGGAGTTCACCGTCCCGCTGGATGGCCCCAAGGCGGACGGCACCCTCCACGCCGTGGCGGACAAGGACGGCGAGTCGTGGACCTTCCGCACCCTCTACGTCCAGTTGGAGGACGGCAGCCGCATCGACCTGCTCGACACGGGCGAGGCGCCTCCCGAGGAGCCCGAGGTCCCCCACGAGCTGGAGCCCGGCGAGCGGCCGGATGAGGCCGGGCCCGACGCGCCGCCAGCGGAGGGGAAGCCCGACCGCGACCACGACATCGAGCTGTAGGGCCCACGGGCGCCACGACGCGACGAGGGGCGCGCCCCCGGAAGGCTTCCGGCGACGCGCCCCTCGGATGTCACGGTCCGCCGTCAGGACGGCGGCAGCGGACTACTTCAGCTTCTGGATGCTCTCGCGCAGCGCGGGCAGGACCTTGAAGAGGTCGTCCACGAGGCCGTAGTCGGCCACCTGGAAGATGGGCGCCTCCGGGTCCTTGTTGATGGCGACGATGGTCTTCGAGGACTTCATGCCGGCCAGGTGCTGGATGGCGCCGCTGATGCCCGCGGCGATGTAGAGCTTCGGCGCGACGACCTTGCCCGTCTGACCGACCTGGAGGTCATTGGGCACCCAACCCGCGTCGCACACCGCGCGGGACGCGCCCACCGCGGCGCCCAGCAGGTCCGCCAGGGCCTCGATCTCCTTGAAGTCGCCCTTGGTGCCGCGGCCGCCGGACACCACCACGCTGGCCTCGGTGAGCTCCGGGCGGGCGCTCTTCACCTCGTTGAAGGCGACGAACTTCGTCTTGGAGGCCTCCAGCTTCGGCTGGAAGGACTTCACCTCCGCGGCCCCGCCCGCGGCCTCGGCCGCGCTGAACTCCGTGGCGCGGATGCTGATGACCTGCACCGGCGTGGTGAGCTTCACCTCGGCGAACACGTTGCCGGCCCACATGGGGCGGGTGAACGTGATGTCCGCGCCGCTGCCGTTGATGCCGGTGATGTCGGTGGCCATGGCGGCCTTCAGCCGGGCGGCGACGCGCGGCAGCAGGTCCTTGCCCTGCGCCGTGGAGGCCGCGCCCACGAAGGACGCCTTCAGCTCCTGCGCCAGGCCGGCGACGACGGGGGCGTAGACCTCCGCCAGGTAGTGCTCGAACTCAGGAGCGGCGGCGGTGTGGATGACCTTGGCGCCGGAGCCCTTGAGCTCCTCCGCCAGCTTGGACGGGTCCTTGGAAAGGAGGACGAGGTGCAGCTCGGCGCCGGCCTTGTCCGCCAGCTGCTTGCCCGCGGCGATGGCGTTGAGGGAGGCCTTGCGCAGGTTCCCGTCCGGCTGCTGCTCGGCGACGATGAGGACGATGGACATGGTGTGTCTGTCTCCGGAATCGTTTGGAAGGGTTGGCAGCGGCGGTCAGACGACCTTCGCCTCGTTGTGCAGCTTCTCCACCAGGGTGGCCACGTCCGGAACCTTGATGCCCGCCTTGCGCGCCGGCGGCGACGCCAGCTTGAGCACCTGGATCTTCGGGGCCACGTCCACGCCCAGGCCCGCCGGCGTCAGCTCCTCGATGGGCTTGCTCTTCGCCTTCATGATGCCCGGGAGGCTGGCGTAGCGCGGCTGGTTGAGGCGCAGGTCCGTGGTGACGATGGCGGGCAGCTGGACCTCCAGGGTCGCCAGGCCGTTGTCCACCTCACGCACCACCTGGACGCTCTTCTTGTCCGCGGACAGCACCACCGCCGGGACCTTGTTCTTCTCCTGGTCGCTCTCCAGCGACTCCACCTTGGAGGCGAACGTGGCCTGGCCCCAGCCCAGGAACTCGGCCAGGTACTGGCCCACCTGGTTCTGGTCGTCGTCGATGGACTGCTTGCCCAGGAGGACGATGTCCGGCTTCTCCTTCTCCGCGACCTTCTGGAGCAGCGCCGCGATGCCCAGCTGATCCAGCGGGCCCGTGTGGTTCACCCAGATGGCGCGGTTGGCGCCCATGGCCAGCGCGTGGCGCAGCTGCTCCTGCACCTCCTTGCCGCCGATGGAGACCACCACCACCTCGCCGGTGTGCTTCGCCGCGAGGCGCAGGCCCTCCTCCACGCCGATTTCATCGAAGGGGTTGATCTTGTACTTCAACCCCTCCTTCACGATGTCCGAGCCGTCCGGCTTCACCTTGATCTTCGACTCGGGATCTTCCACGCGCTTGGCGGTGACGAGAATCTTCACGGCGGGCTTCTCCTCAGTGGGGAGTGTTTGGAATCGGGGCGCTTGACGCGTCGCGCATCAGGGCCGGAGTAATAGACATCCGCGCACGGCGGCGGCAACGGGAAAGCCCCGCCGGGCACAGTTTTGCTTTTCTACCTGAACAGTTCCTTCGCGATGACCAGGCGCTGCACCTGGCTCGTGCCCTCGTAGACCTGGATGAGCTTGGCGTCGCGCATCAGCTTCTCCACGGGGTATTCCTTCATGTAGCCGTAGCCGCCGAACACCTGCACCGCGTCCGTGGCGACCTTCATGGCCATGTCCGCGGCGAAGCACTTCGCGTAGCTGGACTGGAGGGTGTTGCGCTGTCCTTCATCCAGCACCTGCGCGCTCTCCCAGGTGAGCAGGCGCGCGGCGTGCGTGTTCATGGCCATCTCCGCCAGCATGAACTGGACGGCCTGGTGCTCGCGGATGGGCTTGCCCATGGTGTGGCGCTGCGCCGAGTACTCCAGCGAGTGCTCCAGCGCCGCGCGCGCGATGCCGATGGAGATGCTCGCGGTGAGCGGGCGGCTGTTGTCCAGCGTGGCCATGGCGATCTTGAAGCCCTCGCCCTCCTCGCCGATGCGGTTCTTCACCGGGACGCGCACCTCGTCGAACGTGACGGTGGTGGTGTTGCTGGCGCGCTGGCCCATCTTGTTCTCGTGCTTGCCGGTGGTGAGGCCCTGCGGACGGCCCTCCACGACGAAGCAGGTGATGCCCTTGTGCTTCTTGCCCTTGTCCAGCGTGGCGAACACGGTGAACTGCTCCGCGTAGCCGGCGTTGGTGATGAAGCACTTGCTGCCGTTGAGGACGTACTCGTCCCCCTCGCGGCGCGCGGTGGTGCTCATGGCCGCCACGTCCGAGCCCGCGGCGGGCTCCGTGAGGCAGAAGCAGCTGAGCTTCAGCTTCTCCCCGAAGGGGGCCAGCAGGCGCTTCTTCTGGTCATCCGTGCCCGCGAGGATGATGGGCAGGTTCGCCAGGTCGTTGGCGATGAGGGACGTGGCCACGCCCGCGCAGCCCCACGCCAGCTCCTCGCAGACGATGACCTGCTCCAGGTGCGTCAGGCCCACGCCGTTGTACTCCGCCGGGATGGCCATGTTGAGCAGGCCCAGCTCGAAGGCGGCGGAGATGAGGTCCTTGGGGAAGTCAGAGGTCTCGTCGTAGTGGGGGGCCTTGGGGCGCACCACGTCGCGGGCGTACTTGCGCGCGGCGTCCTGCAAGGCGCGCTGGTTTTCGCTGAGCTGGAAATCCATGAGGCGGGCTCCGGGAGGGTTGATTCAAATATCAATCCGCTCCCCTGCCATACCGCTCCCGCCGTCCTGGCGCCAGCCCCCGCGAGGGTCCCCCCGTCGTTCCAGGGACACCGGAACCCGGGACGGGGGGACGTCTGGACGGCCGGGGGGACTACTTCCCGGCGGGCTTCGCCTGCTTGGGGACCTTCTCCCAGTCCGCGAGGAACTTCTGGATGCCCGCGTCGGTGAGGGGGTGGTTCGCCAGCTGGGTGATGACGTTGTAGGGCAGCGTGGCGACGTCCGCGCCCAGGCGCGCGGCCTGGAGGACGTGGACGGGGTTGCGCACGCTGGCCACCAGCACCTGCGTGGTGAAGTCGTAGTTCTGGTAGATCTCCAGGATGTGGGCGATGAGCTCCATGCCGTCCTGGGAGATGTCATCCAGCCGGCCCACGAAGGGCGACACGTACGTGGCGCCGGCCTTGGCGCACAGCAGGGCCTGGTTGGCGGAGAAGCAGAGGGTGACGTTGGTGCGGATGCCGTCCGCGGTGAGCGCCTTGACGGCCTTCATGCCCTCCACGCCCATGGGGATCTTCACGACGACGTTGTCGTGGATCTTCGCCAGGCCCTGGCCCTCCTTGATGAGCTCCGGGGCCGTCAGCGAGACGCACTCGGCGCTGATGGGGCCGTCCACGATGGAGCAGATCTCGCGGATGGTCTCCTCCAGCCCGCGGCCGACCTTGGCCAGCAGTGACGGGTTGGTGGTGACGCCGTCCACGCAGCCCATCTCGTGGGCCTTGCGGATCTCGCCAACGTCCGCGCTGTCGATGAAGAACTTCATGCCGTCCCCTCGCTGTTTGCAGGTGTCCCCGGCCACGGGCGGCCGGGCGGGCAGGCCGTAGCCCAGGCCCCCCCATGCGTCAAGGATGGCCGCCCACGCGAAGGGTGGAGTAGAGGTAGCGCCCAGCCATGGCCCGCGCTCCCCGCACCACCGCCAAGAAGCAGCCCCGCCTGCGCGCCCTCCCCGGCCGCGCGCCGGCCCCCGCCCGCCCCCAGGCCCGGAGCCCGGATGACGAGGCCGCGCTCACCTACGCGCGCGGCGTGCTGGAGGCGGAGGCCCGCGCCATCCTGGGCGTCACGGACCGGCTGGGGGACGCGTTCCTGCGCGCGCTGGGGCTGGTGCGCGGCTGCCCGGGGCAGGTGGTGGTGACGGGCATGGGGAAGGCGGGCCACATCGGCCAGAAGCTGTCCTCCACGCTGGCGTCCACCGGCATCCGCTCCGTGTTCCTCCACCCCGCGGAGGCCGTGCACGGCGACCTGGGCCGCGTGGGCGCGGGCGACGTCATCCTCGCGCTGTCCAACAGCGGCGGCACGGAGGAGCTGCTGCGCCTGCTGCCCCTCTTCAAGCGCATGGGCGTGCCCGTGGTGGCGCTCACCGGGGACGCGGACAGCCCGCTCGCGAGGGGCGCGGAGGTGGTGCTGGACATCGGCCGGATTGAAGAGGCGTGCCCCATGGGGCTGGTGCCCACGGCGTCCACCGCCGCGCTGCACGCCGTGGGCGACGCGCTGGCGATGACGCTGCTGCGGAGCCGCCCCTTCGGCCGGGACGACTACGCGCTCCTGCACCCGGGCGGGAAGCTGGGGCGCTCCGTGCTGCGCGTCTTCGAGCTGATGCGCACGGGCCCCGCGAACCCGCTGGTGCTGGACACCGCGCGGCTGTCCCAGGCGGTGGTGGTGATGACCAACACGCCGGGCCGCCCGGGCGCCGCGTGCGTGGTGGACCGCGACGGGAGGCTGGAGGGCATCTTCACGGACGGCGACCTGCGCCGGCTGGTGGAGCGGGGCCACACGGACTTCGAGGTGCCGGTGCGCCAGGTGATGGTCAAGCGCCCGCGCTGCATCACCCCGGACACGCTGGTGCTCACCGCCGCCGCGCAGATGCGCGAGCGGAAGGTGGACCAGCTGCCCGTCGTGGACGTCGAGGGCCGCGCGGTGGGCCTGCTCGACGTCCAGGACCTGCTGGCCGCGAAGTTCGTCTAGGTGGGCCCGAGGAAGGCCCGGGGCTACTGCGACAGCTTCGCCTGGAGCGCGGCCTTGTTCGGGTAGTTCGGCACGTCCTGGGCCAGCTTCTCCCAGACGGCCCTGGCGCCCTTCGCGTCGCCCTTGGCGAGCAGCGTGTCGCCCAGCTTCTCCACGGCGGCCGCGTCCGACTGGAGCGCCACGCTCCACACGCGCGCGCCCATGGGGCGGCCCAGGCCCACCAGCGCCCAGGCCATGCCCGCCTTCGCGCGGCCGTTCTCCGGCTGGAAGGGCACCACGCGGGTGTAGCTGGACAGGGCCTCCTGGTAGCGGCCGTGGGCCAGGTGCTCCTCGCCCTCCTCCACCAGCCTGGCGAGGCCCGCCTCCAGCTCCGGAGTGCGCTCGGTGTTCTTCACCGCGTCCACCATCTCCGGCGTCAGCGGGCGCGGCGCGTCCGGCGGCAGGGCGGCGGCCTGCGCGGTGGACTGGGACAGGCGCACCTTGCGGTCCTCGGCGCGCGAGGCGAGCCACTTCTTGCGGCCGCCCGCCTTCGCGATCTCCTCGATGCGCCCGCTCAGCTCGCGGGCCATGGGCGCGCGGTCGGAGGTCGGGTGCGCCACCACCAGCGCGTCGAAGCCGTCGCGCGCGGTCTTGAGCGCCTGGAGGTCCTCGCCCTTCGTCTCGAAGAGGAGCGCGGAGCGGGCGTAGAGCGCCTCCGGGTGGCGGGGCTCCACCTCCAGCACGCGCTCATACGCCTTGAGCGCCTGGGCGCTGTCTCCGCCCAGGTACAGCGCGTTGCCGAGCAGCACGTCCACGTCCAGCGCGGGCACCAGCGCCTCCACCGCGCACGCGGCGGCGCCCGCGGTGTCACCGGACTTCGCGCGGGCCCGCGCCACGGCCTCCATGGCGTCCAGCGCCTGGCCCGGCGTGAACCCGCAGTGGGCGGCCTCCGCGGTGGGGATGGCGGTCTTGCCCAGCTTCTTGCGGGACGCGAGGAACAGCGAGCGCACGCCGTCCGCCTTCGCCTGCGCCTGGCCCAGGTACGCCGCCGCCTCCGCGTTGCGGCCGTTCGTGTAGTAGAGCTTGCCCAGCGACGAGGCGATCTCGAAGGTCTTCTCCCGCTCGCGCAGGCCCTCCGACGAGTCGAGCTGCTTCATCAGCTCCTCCGCGGAGGGCGGCAGCTTGTTCGTGTCCACCGCGGGGTGGCCCGACGGCAGCGGCGTGCCCGGCGCCACGGGCGAGCCCGCGGGCATCGCGGGGTGGCCGGGAGGCAGCGCGCCGCTGGCGGCATTGGCGCCAGGGCCCACGCCGGAAGGCGCCGCCTGGGTGCCGGGCGGAATCGTGGGGTGGCCGGGAGGCAGGGAGGTGGGCTCCGCCGCGAGCAGCGCGGTGGTGGCCAGGACGAGGGACAGGCTCATAGTTCGTGGACGGGGAAACGGGCGCCCATGTCGGGCCAGAAGAGGGCCTCGCGCTTGCGGACGTCCTGGGGGGCGAGCTTCACGAGCAGCTCCTGCACCGTCACGCCCAGCACCGGGTGGCGGGCGCGGGGGGCCAGCTCCGCCAGGGGCTCCAGCGCGAAGCGGCGCTTGTGCAGCTCGAGGTGGGGCACCTGGAGGTTCGCGTCCGCGACCACGGGGTGGTCCTCCTCGTCCCACAGGAGGATGTCCAGGTCGATGGTGCGCGGGCCCCAGCGCTGGAGCCGGCGGCGGCCCAGGTCCAGCTCGATGCGCTGGAGGATGCACAGCAGGCGCTGCGGCGTCAGGTCGCACTCCAGCGCCACCACGGCGTTGAGGAAGCGCGGCTGCGCGGGCCCCACCGGGGCCGAGTCATAGAGGGAGGAACAGCCCAGCACCGACACCGCGTCGATGCACGACATCGCGGAGAGGGCGGCCACGAGGTGGGACTCGCGGTCGCCCTCGTTGGAACCCAGGCCTACATAGACGGTCGCACTCAAGGCTCCATCTCAACCGGGTTCACCAGGGTCCCGATTCCCTCCAGCTCCACCTCCACGGTGTCCCCGGCCTTCAGCGCGCCCACGCCGGACGGGGTGCCCGTGCTCACCAGGTCGCCGGGCAGCAGCGTCATGATGTGGGAGATGAAGGAGACCAGGCGGGCGGGGCTGAACACCATGTCGGACGTGCGGCCATCCTGGCGCACCTGCCCGTTCACCCGGCACACGACGCGCAGGTCCGCGGGGGACAGGCCCGTGACGGCCCAGGGGCCCGCGCAGGCGAAGGTGTCGTAGCCCTTGGCGCGGGTGTGCTGGATCTCCTTGCGCTGGATGTCGCGCGCGGTGACGTCATTGAAGGCGGTGAGGCCCCAGATGGCGCGCGCGGCGGTGGCCTCGTCCGCGTTCTTCACGCGCTCACCGATGACGAGCGCCAGCTCCGCCTCGTGGTGCACCTCCTGGCTCGCCCTGGGGATGCGGATGGGCGCGCCCGGGCCGTTGAGCGCGGTGGAGGGCTTGGTGAAGATGAGCGGCTCCGAGGGGATGGGCTTGCCCATCTCCTCCGCGTGCTTGCGGTAGTTCTGCCCGATGCAGACGACCTTGGACGCGTCCGACGGGGTGAGCAGCGAGAGGCCCTGGAGCGAGCGGCGCAGGCCCGTCTCCTTGCCGCCGGCCCACGGCGCGGCGGTGAGCACCACCACCTCGTTGCCGTCGACGCGGCCGTAGCTGGCGCGGCCCTCGACCTGGAAGCGGCAGTAGCGGGCGGTCATGTCTTCCCCTGGAGGCCGAGCACGTCGGCCATGTCATAGAGTCCCGGCGCGCGGCCCGCCACCCAGCGCGCGGCTCGCAGCGCCCCTTGCGCGAACTGGTCGCGGTTCGTCGCGCGGTGGGTGAGCTCGATGCGCTCGCCCTCGCCGAAGAAGTAAACCGTGTGCTCGCCCACGACGTCCCCGCCGCGCAGCGCCTGCACGCCAATCTCACCCGGCGGCCGGGCGCCCGTCTGCCCCTCGCGCGCGAAGGTGAGGTCGTCCTTCGTGCGGCCCAGCGCGTCCACCAGCACCTCCGCCAGCTTGAGCGCGGTGCCGCTGGGCGCGTCCTTCTTCATGCGGTGGTGCGCCTCCAGCACCTCCACGTCGAACGAGGGCCCCAGCACGCGCGCCAGCTCCGCCGCCATGCGGATGACCAGGTTCACGCCCACGGACATGTTGGGCGCCGCGACGATGGGAATCTTCTGCGCGTGCTCCTGGAGCCGGGCGCGCCCCTCCGGCGTGAAGCCCGTGGTGCCCACCACCAGCGCGACGCCGCGCTCGGCGCACACCCGCGCGTGGTGGAGCGTGGCCTCCGGGCCGGTGAAGTCCACGACGGCGTCCGCCTTCGCGCCGTCCAGCGCGCGGCCCAGGTCGTCCACCGCCACCACGTCCAGCGGCGCGCCGAGCCGGGCCACGAGCCCCGCGTCCTGTCCGGAGAGCGGGCTGCCCGGGCGCACCGTGGCCCCCACCACCGACAGGTCGCTGGCGGCCCTGGCCAGGCGCACCAGCGTGCTGCCCATGCGGCCGGAGATGCCGGTGATGACGGTGCGGGTCATTGCGCGCCTTCCCTTCCTCAGGCCTTCAGCAGGCCCAGCCCGGACAGCTCGGCCTTCAGCTTCGCGGCGTTCGCCTCGCCCATGGGCACGAGCGGCAGGCGGAGCTCCGGGCCGAACATGCCCAGCAGGTGCAGCGCCCACTTCACCGGGATGGGGTTGGACTCCACGAAGAGCAGCCGGTGCAGCGCGTTCATCCGCACCTGGAGGTCGCGCGCCTTCGCGATGTCGTGGCGCCGCGCCGCCGCCACCAGGTCCGCCATCATGCGGGGCGCGACGTTGGAGGACACGGAGATGACGCCCTTGCCGCCGCACGCGATGAAGGGCAGCACCGTGAAGTCGTCGCCGGACAGGAGCGTCAGCCGGTCGCCGCACTTCTCCACCAGGTCCACCGCGCGGACCAGGTTGCCCGTGGCCTCCTTCAGCGCCACGACCTCCGGGACGTCACACAGCTGGAGCACCGTCTCCGGCAGGAGGTCCACGCCCGTGCGCCCCGGCACGTTGTAGGCGATGAGCGGGAAGCCCGGGTGCGCCTTCGCGATGGCGCGGTAGTGCTCCACCAGGCCCGCCTGCGTGGGCTTGTTGTAGTAGGGCGTGACGATGAGCGCGCCGTCGGCGCCCACCTCGCGCGCGCGGCGCACGGACTCCACCGTCTCACGGGTGCTGTTGCTGCCCGCGCCCGCCACCACCGGCACGCGGCCCTTCACCTCGTCCACGACGACGGCGATGGCGCGGGCGCGCTCGTCCGCGTCCATCGTCACGGCTTCGCCGGTGGTGCCCATGGGCAAGAGCACGCTCGTGCCGCCCTCCAGCTGGTAGCGGACCAGGGCGCGGAAGGCCCCCTCGTCCAGCGCACCGTCGAGGAACGGGGTGGCCAGCGCCGTCATGGAGCCTTCGAAGGTCTTCATGTCGGCGCTTATATGTTCAGGCCCGCTCGCCGCGCCAGAGATCCTCGACGCGCTCGCGCTCCCGCACGACACGCCAGGCCGCTCCGTCCACCAGCACCTCCGCCGGCCGGGGCCGCGAGTTGTAGGTGGAAGCCATGCTCATCCCGTAAGCCCCGGCGCTCATGAAGGCATACAGGTCGTCCTGGCGGGGCAGCACCAGGGGGCGCGCCCGCGCGAGCACGTCCGTGGACTCGCACACCGGCCCCACGACATCCACCTCCACGTCCCGGCCGCGGCGCTTCATCACCGGCAGGAGGGCGTGGTGCGCTTCGTAGAGGGCCGGGCGCATCAGGTCGTTCATGCCCGCGTCCACCACCACGAAGGTGCGCGCCTGGGTGGGCTTGCGGTACAGCACGCGCGTGAGCAGCGCGCCCGCGTTGCCCACCAGCGCCCGCCCGGGCTCCAGCAGCAGCGTGGCGCCCGTGCCCTCCGTCGCGGCCAGCACCGTGCGCGCGTACTCCCGGGGGCTGGGCGGCGTCTCGTCCGTATAGGTGATGCCCAGCCCGCCGCCCACGTCCAGGTACTCCAGCGCGTGCCCCCGCGCCTTGAGCGTGGAGTAGAGGTCCGCCACCTTGGTGATGGCGGCCTTCAGGGGGGCCGTGCGGGTGAGCTGCGAGCCGATGTGGCAGTCCAGCCCCAGGGCCTTGAGGCCCTTCAGCTTCTTCGCCTTCGCGTAGAGGGCGACCGCCTCCTCGAAGGGCACGCCGAACTTGGACGTCTTCAGGCCGGTGGAGATGTACCGGTGCGTCCTCGCGTCCACGTCCGGGTTCACGCGCAGGGCGAACGGCGCGCGCCGGCCCAGCCCGCGCCCCACGGCGTCCAGCGCGTCCAGCTCCTCCGCGCTCTCCACGTTGAAGAGCAGGAGGCCCTGGGACAGCGCCTGGGCCATCTCGTCCGGCGTCTTGCCCACGCCCGCGAACACCGTCTTGCCGGGCTCGCCGCCGGCCTGCTTCACGCGCGCCAGCTCGCCGCCGGACACGATGTCGAAGCCGCTGCCCTGCCTCGCGAAGAGGCCCAGGATGGCCAGGTTGGAGTTGGCCTTCACCGAGTAGCAGATGAGGTGCCTCTGCCCCTGGAACGCCTCCGTCACCGCCCGGAAGCGCTCCGTGAGCGCGGCGGTGGAGTAGACGTACGTGGGGGTGCCCACCGCGTCCGCGATGGCGGGCAGGGGCACCTGCTCGGCGTGCAGCACGCCCTTGCGGTGGTGGAAGGCGCTCACTCGGGCAGCCCGGCGTCCGTGGCGGACGGCGGCACCGTGGGGCCGGAGGGCTCCACGGGCTCCCGCCGCGGCTGCTCGGGCGCCGTCTCCGCCGTGGGCGCGGGCGGCGGCGCCGGACGGGGCGCGCGGGGGTTGCCCTTGATGCCGCACGCCGCCAGCGCGAACGCCAGGCTGGCGGCGGCGCACAGCCGCGGGAGGGACGGGCGCATGGGCTAGAACCGGATGGCCAGCGTGCCGCGGATGGCGTGCGCGGTGCTCAGCTCCTGCCCCGGCAGGCCGGCGTCCTTCAGGCCGTCCAGCGGGAAGAGGATGCCGTAGTCGATGCCCGCCACGAACCCGTCCTCGGTGACGTAGCGCGCGCCGAGGTCCGCCTCCAGGCCCAGGCTCTTGCTGGTGTAAGACGGCGTGGACTCCGCGTAGAACGCCTGCGAGTAGACGATGCTGCCGAAGACGTCGAAGCCCTCCGCGATGGAGTACTTGAGGCCCGGCTTCACGTAGAACGCGTCGGTGACGCCGTTGAGGATGGACCGCCAGAGGATGAGGTCCACGCGGTAGTCGCGGTTGAAGCGGAAGTTGCGGATGGCGTTGTCGTTGCAGCCGGTGTTGTCGCAGCTGTACTGGCGGCCCTCCGCGTCGCCCGGCGCGGTGTTGCCGTTCGCGCCCGTGCCCTGGCGGCCCGGGTAGTTGCCGAAGCCCGGCGCCTTGTCACCGGAGGCGAAGCCCATCTCGATGCCCAGGTTCAGCTTGTTCTCGATGACGTGGAACTCCGTCTGGAGCACGCCGCCGAACTGCGCGACGCGCAGCGACTGGGTGGTGGAGTCCGCGGCCGTGAGGGCGCGCCCGTCGATGGTGCCCAGCTGCGCGGCGAACTCCGCCTCGATGCGGAACTTCTTCTCCTCGTACTTGAACCACAGGTCCGGGATGTAGAGCGTGCCGCCGCGCGGGACGAAGGAGGGCGTGGTGACGTTGACGGGGATGGAGGGGTTGGCGTCGTCGAAGGGGACGCCGGTCTCCGTCAGCGTCGCGTAGCGCTGCGTGCGGTAGGTGAAGTACAGGCCGTAGTTGAGGACGCCCTGGTTGTTGTCCAGCTTGGCCTTCTGCTGCTGCGCGGTGTCGCGCCGCGCGATGGCCAGCACCAGGCTGTGCGCGTCGTCGGACTGGGTGAGGTCCACCGGCTCGCCCTGGGCGTTGGCCTTCTCCGTGGACAGCCCCTCGGAGTTGAAGTCCAGCATGGGCGTCACGTACCAGCCGGCGAACGGCTCCGTGACGAACTGGATGCGGTCCACCGTGTCGCCGTAGTCGCAGTCCAGGCAGTTGCCGTCGTTGCGCAGCATGCCCAGGCCCCAGTGGCTGCCCATGCGGCCGAAGCGCAGGATGCCCACCGGCGTCGTCACCTCGCCGTACGCGCGCCGCACGACGACGGAGTCCTTGAACGCGTTGACGGCGGAGGCGGACGGGGACTGGTTCTCCGAGAAGAGCGTGAAGTCGTTGCGCCCGTCACCGCTGTAGGCGCTGTCCGGGTTGGAGCCCAGCAGGATGTTGTCCAGCGCGTCCACCTGCGCCTTGATGCGCACGTCCTCGGAGACGTTGAAGGACGGGTCCAGCCGGAAGCGCATGTTGGCGCCCGCCTGGGTCTTCTCCGCGGCGGTGCGCGGAGAGCGCGTCCACAGCTGGCGGCCCAGGGGCGTGCCGGCGGCCAGCGCGGGCTTGCCCAGGTCGAACTTGTAGAAGAGCGTGGGGCGCACGCGCAGGTAGCCGTCCAGCGTGAACAGCTCCAGCTTGCGCTTCTCCTCCGTCCACTCCTCCTGCCAGTCGTTGTTGGCCACGGCCTGGGTGGCCGTCTGGGCGCGGATGTCCTCGCGCAGCTCCTGGCGCGTGGCCTCCAGGCGCTGCTCCAGCTCCTCGCGGCTGACGCCCTCCGGGGCGGGCGCGGGGGTGGCGGCGGCCGGGGCCGCGGGGGCGGGAGACTCGGCCGGGGCCGACTCCTGGGGTGCTGCCGAGGGCGTGCCACCATCGGGCACCGGCGTCTGCGCGGTGGCCGTGGACGAGGCGACGAGCAGCGCCGCCAGCAGGGCGTGAGACATGGTCAACGGTCTCCGGGGCCGCGACATGACGCGGCCGGGTGTAAAGGGCGGGCGATTCAAGCCATGCCCCCCTGGGGTGTCAACGTCTACGGGATCGGGGTTTCGGGCCGCTGACGGCAGCGGCCTGCTTCCCCTTCCCCTCCGCCGCCCCCTTCCGGGACGCGCGGGAGCCAACCGTGGTGAGCGGCTGACATTTCGGACAGAAATGCGTGGTGCGCCCACCCTGGGTGAAGGACTCCACCGTCGTACCGCACTTCGAGCACGGCCCGTGGGCCCGCCCGTAGACGCGGAAGCGGTTCTCGGCGCCCGCCTCCTCCAGGTAGGTGATGTCCTCGCCCTCCTGTTCCTTGAAGGCGAAGTCGAACGCGGCGTGGATGGCCCTGGCCAGGCGCTTCCAGTCGTCGGGCGTGAGGGTGCCGGGCTTGCGCGCCGGGTGCAGCCCCGCGCGGAAGAGCGCCTCCGCGGCGTGGATGTTGCCCAGGCCCGCGACGCGGCCCTGGTCCATCAGCGCCACCTTCAGGTCCTGCCTGGAGTCCCCCACCGCCTCCTGGAGCTGGGGGCCGGTGAGCCCTTCGGTCAGCGGATCCCGCCCCAGGGCCTTCACCGCGGGCAGCTCCCACAGCCCCTGGGCGGGCACCGGCTCCAGGCGGCCGAAGAGGCGTGGATCACTGAAGTGGACCACGTGGCCGTCGTCCAGGCGGAAGCGGGCGCGGCTGTGGGGGACGGGCTCGCCCTCCCCGCGGCGGACGAACTTGCCCGTCATGCCCAGGTGGGCCATCAGGCCGTGGCCGCCCTCCAGCGTGAGGAGGAGGTACTTCCCCTTGCGCTCCAGGGCCGTCACCCGGCCGGTGAGCCGGGTGAAGTGGGTCCGCTCCGCGCCCCGGAAGACGCGGGTCGCGTCCGCCTCCGCGCGCACGATGCGCCGGCCCTTGAACCAGCGCTCCAGGTTGCGCCGGGCGATCTCCACTTCCGGTAGCTCAGGCATCTCTGGCGCCGGGGCATACCACCGGACTGTTTCCGGCGCATGTCCCCCGGTGGATGGGGGAGCGGGGAAGGCGCTTGCCCGGGACCTGGGGGTGTGGCTACGACGGGCCGCGGAAAGCCTCCAACCCCTACGCGAAGGACGACTCGCCCATGCAACGGATGGTCACCGCACTCCTGACCCTCACCCTGGCCTCGGGCCTCTCCACGGGCTGCACCAAGCAGCGCGTGGGCGCGGAGAAGGCGATTGCCAGCGTCGTCATCTCCGACGAGCAGGAGAACCAGCTCGGCCTCCAGGTGAAGAAGGAGCTCGAGACGAAGGAGAACATCAAGTACGTGGAGGACCCGGAGGTGCTGGCGTACGTCCGGGGCATCTCCTCGCCCATCCTCGCGCAGGCCAACAAGGACCGCTCCGGGGTGAAGTGGAAGGTCAACGTCATCGACGACCCGAAGACGGTCAACGCCTTCGCCACGCCGGGCGGCTTCCTCTACGTGTACACGGGCCTGCTGCTCGCGGCGGACACGGAGGCGGAGCTGGCGGGCGTGATGGCGCACGAGGCGGGCCACGTGGTGGGCCGGCACTCCGCGCGCGCCATGGTGAACGCCTACGGCCTGCAGGCCATCACCCAGGTGGCGCTGGGCCAGAACCCGGGCACCGCCGCGCAGATCGCCGCGCAGCTGGCGGGCGGCGGGCTGCAACTGGCGCACGGCCGCAGCGAGGAGACGGAAGCGGACGAGTACGGCGCGAAGTACGCCGCCGCCGCGGGCTTCGACCCCAACGGCCTCATCAGCTTCTTCCAGAAGCTCCAGAAGGAGCAGGGCTCCACGCCGGGCGTGCTCAAGTGGCTGTCCACGCACCCCACCAACGAGGAGCGCATCGCGCACCTGCGGAAGCTCATCGCGCAGCAGGGCCTCAAGGGCGACCGCAACACCCCGGGCGGGCTGCCGGCCATCCAGGCGAAGCTGCCCAAGCAGTAGCGCGTCGCGGCGCGGGCCCCCAGGCCCTCAGTGCACGGACGGGGGGTCGCTCCCGTCCGGCAGGAGGCCCGGGGGCTCCGGGTCCTTTCCCTCCGCCACGCGGCGCCTGCGCCTGAACAACGCGAGCCGCGTCTTGCGCGCGCTGGCGGCGCTCTTGGCCGCGCCGGGCGTCTTGAGGGGCGGCTCCAGGGGCGCGGGCTGGCCGAAGTCGCGCGCGCCCTTGGCCTTCCCGCGCGCGGAGGCGTGCTCAAGGATGGCGTTGAGCTCCCCTCCGAGGATGAAGATGAGCCCGGAGATGTAGAGCCAGAGCAGCAGCACGACGACGCCGCCGATGGAGCCGTAGGTGACGTCGTACTTGCCGAAGTGCTCCACGTACTGGGTGAAGCCCCAGGTGCTGCCCAGCCACGCCAGCGTGCCGATGACGGAGCCCGGGGTGATGTACTTGAAGCGCTGCTTCACGTCCGGCAGCAGGTAGTAGCAGAGCGACAGCATCAGCATCACCAGCGCCGCGGTGAAGGGCCAGCGCAGCCAGGACCAGACGAGGTGGAACTCGTCGATGAGCGCCAGCTTGTCCGCCACCCACGCCCCCACGCGCCCGCCCAGCAGCAGGATGGTGAAGGAGAGGGGAATCAGCAGCCCGCCCAGCAGCGTCACCAGCAGCGCCAGGCCCTGCGTCTTCCAGTAGGGCCGGGACTCCGACACGTCGTAGGCCAGGTTGAGCGCCTTGCGCAGGGCGTCCACGCCGCGCGAGGCGGTCCACAGCGCGACGACGAGCCCCACGGTGAGCAGCCTGGGGCGCGTCTCCCCGACGAGGGACGTCAGGTGCTGGTTCACCACGCCCAGCGCGTCGCCGGGGACCAGCGGGCGGATGCGGTCCATCATCGCGTCCACCGCGCCGGGCGCGAACGGCAGGTACGCCACCAGCGTGACGAGGAAGAACAGGAACGGGAACAGGGAGAAGATGAAGTAGTAGGACAGCTGCGCCGCCACGTCGGTGACGGTGTCCTCCTCGATCTCCTTCCAGAAGCGCCGCGCGAACTCCCTCCACGTCAGGTCCTTGAGCCGTGGCAGCCCCATGTGGCTCCCCTCCGGGTCTGTGGGGAGCCAATGTGGGGACGCGCCGGCCATTCGGCAGCAGGCGGCCGGGCGGGCGCTCGCGGCGGGACGTGCCGGGTGTTGAACGCTAGACGAGCCCGGAGGGCAGGTAGCGGCCCAGCAGCGGGCGCAGGCGGCTCCGCACCTCGGCGGGGATGCGGGCGCGGTCGGTGAAGATGGCCAGGGCGAGCGCGCTGTCGCAGCGGCAGGTGGCGGGCGCGCTCGCGATGCGGGGCAGCGCGCGGCGCAGGAGCGCGGCGCCGTGGGCGGTGACGGCGTCCAGCCGCTGGGCGAACTGCGGCAGGAGCGCCTCGGGCTCCTGGCCCACGGGCTGCGGGCGCCAGGAGTCGTGGTCGGTGGGCAGCGCGATGAGGGCGTAGTGCAGCTCCGCCTCGCGGGCGAGCCGCGCCTCCGGCATGGCGGTGAGCCCCACCAGGTCCCCGCCCCACGTGCGGTACAGCTGGCTCTCCGCCTGGGTGCTCAGGGAGGGGCCCTCGATGCAGACGTAGGTGGCGGCGGTGTGCACCACGGTGTCGCTCCCGCCGGCGGCGTCGGTGAGCGTCTGGCGCAGGGTGGCGCAGAAGGGCTGGGCCAGCTCCACGTGCACGGCGACGTCGTCGTAGAAGGTGCAGGGGCGGCGGTAGGTCCGGTCGATGACCTGATCCGGCAGGGCCAGGTGGAGCGGCTGGATGGACTCGCTCAGGCTGCCCACGGTGCCGGTGGAGACGACGTGGGTGACGCCGAGCGCCTTCAGGGCGAAGAGGTTGGCGCGGTAGGGGGCGCGGGTGGCGTTGTGGATGTGGCCCTGGCCGTGGCGGAAGACGAAGACGACGGGGACGCCGTCCAGCTCCGTGGAGATGAGCGGGGTGCTGTGGGGCCCGAAGGGCGTCTCCACGGAGACGTGCTCACCGCGCCCCTGGAGTCCCAGGGCCTGGTAGAGGGCGTGGCCCCCGATGATGCCCACCTTGACCGCCGGCATGCGTCTCCTCTCGCCCGGTCGCCGGGCGTGGGCCTGACGATATCGCGGGGGGCTCGCCCAGGAAGCGCGGAAGACTGGTAGCTTTCACATTTGCCATGCGTCTTCTCCCGCGCCTCGTCGCCCTCAGCGTCCTGTTCGCAACCCCTGCCCTGGCCGGCCCCGTCCCGCCCGGCTGCGAGGAGGACGCCACCACGTGCAAGGAGGACTGCACCATCGAGTACGGCGGCAACGGCGCCGCCCTCAAGAAGCTGACGGGCTGTTTCGACAGCTGCCTGCGACAGCGCACGCAGTGTGCCCGGCAGTTCAACGCAGTGAACAACCGGGCCCCGGACGCCCCGGACGCGCCGCCCGAGCGCCGGCTGGGCAAGACGGAGGCGGCCAGGCTGCGCGAAATCAAGGAGAAGGACCGCCGCCGCGAGGAGGACCCCTTCGGCGACGACGAGGACAAGCCGGTGCGCGCGCGGCCGGTGCGCGACTCCTACGACGATCCGCCGGAGCCGCCCCCGGAGCGCACGGGCTACCGCGCCTCGGACGTGGTGGAGACGAAGCCCGCGAGGCCGCGGGCCGCCGTCCCCGTGAAGGCCGCGGAGCCCGCGCGCCCGCCGCCGCCCCCGCCCTCCCCCGCCGTGGCGCCCGAACCGGCGGCCCGCCGCTCCGAGGCCCCGGACATCGAGGCCTTCACCGAGCCGCCGCCGAGCAGGCCCGAGCCGAAGCCGGTGGTGGCCGAGCCCGCGCGGCCGAGCCACCCGAACGACGAGGACGCGCCGCCCCCGCCGCCCGTGGCGAAGAAGGAGCCGCCCCGCCCCGCCTCGCCGCGTCCCGAGATTCCGCCGGAGCCCGCCCGGAAGGACATCTCCGAGTGGGATCCGAACGGGGACTGACGCCGTCTGCCACCCGGCATGCGGCCAGGAGCCCTCCGCGAGGCGACCTGCCCTCGGAGGGGCGCCGCGCCCAGCCCGCGCGCGCCCCCGCTCCACGTCCTGGACGCGCTGCCCGAGCGCGGAGGGTGACACGCTGACGGAGCCGCGCTCCTGGCCGTCGTCGCACTCGCTGACGCTCCACCGGCTGGACACCCGCCCGAGCGGCGGCGTCGCGTTCCCAGGCGTCACGGCTCCAGTTGCAGCAGCGCCCAGCGCGCGGCGCTGCGCACCAGCTCGCTGTCGTCTCCGCTGAGCTTTTCGAGCAGCGGCCGGGCGTGCACCTGCCGAGCGACGCCCAGCGCATAGACCGCGTTGCGCCTCAAGCCGTCGTACCGCGCGCGGGCGAGCGCCGTGCCTGGGATGAGCTCCTGGTATTGCTCGGGCGTCATCGCCGCCAGCTCCAGCGTGCCCAGCGACGCCACCGCGCGGGGCGTGAAGCGCGCGTCGTCCGCGAACACCGGCTTGCGGTTCAGCGGGCACACCTGCTGGCAGATGTCGCAGCCGAAGATGAGGTTGTCGAACTTGAGCCGGAACGCCTCCGGCACCTCGCGCTCGCGGTTCTCGATGGTCTGGTACGACAGGCACGCGCGCGCATCCACCTGCCGGTTCCCCACCAGCGCGCCCGTGGGACACGCCATGAGGCAGCGCCGGCAGGAGCCGCAGCGGTCCGCCACCGGGCCGTCCGCGTACGCGTCCACCTCCGCGTCCAGGATGAGCGTGGCCAGCAGCACCCAGGAGCCATGGGACTCCGTGATGAGGCAGCCGTTCTTGCCCACGTAGCCCAGGCCGCCGCGCGCGGCCCAGACCTTCTCCATCATGGGCCCGCTGTCCACCCCGCCGTAGGTGCCCAGCCCCGGGTACCAGGCGTTGAGCGTCTTGCGGAACGCCTTCATCCGGTCGCGCAGCGTGGAGTGGTAGTCGCGGCCCCGCGCGTACCGCGCGATGGGCGAGCCCTGCGAGGGCGCGTCGTCCCTCCAGTAGTTGTTGGCGAAGGACAGCACCGTGCGCGCGCCCGGCAGCAGCACCGACACGTCGAGCCGCTCCTCGGCGCGAGACCCCATCCAGTCCATGTCCGCGTCGTAGCCGGCCTCCAGCCACGACATCAGCGACGACGGCGGGATGGGCTCCGCGCGAGCGAAGCCGATGAGGTCGAAGCCCACGTCCTGGGCGAGCTGCCTGAGCCTGGCAGTGGGCAGTTGCGTCGCGTACACGGACTACTTCGTCGGCTTCTCGGGGATCCACTTCACGTCCGGCAGGCCGGCGCGGAAGTTCACCAGCCGGGCCACCACGAAGAGCAGGTCCGACAGGCGGTTCAGGTACATGGCCACCGCGGGCGGGGCCTTGTCCTCGCGAAGCAGCGTCACCACGCGGCGCTCGGCGCGGCGGCACACCGTGCGCGACAGGTGCAGCGCCGCGGCCGCGGGCGCGCCGCCAGGGAGGATGAAGTGCGTCATCTTCGGCAGCTCCTCCTCATAGCGGTCGATGTGGCGCTCCATCTCCTCCACCCACTCCGGGCGCAGCTCCGGGATGTGGGCCGCCGCCTTGGTGTGTGGCGGCGTGGCCAGCACCGCGCCCACCGTGAAGAGCTGGTCCTGGATGCGCTGGAGGAAGTGGTCCAGGTCCACGGGCAGCGGGAACGTGCGGGCCAGGCCCAGCGTGGCGTTGAGCTCGTCCACCTCGCCGTAGGCGTCCACCAGCGCGTCGTCCTTCGCCACGCGACCGCCGCCGAAGAGGCCCGTCTCTCCGGCATCGCCGGTCTTTGTATAGATCTTCATGGCAGCCCTTTTTATAGCGACGCAACACATGCAACGCCGTGCGGTGGTGACCCGGGATCATTATTTTGATCAGCCGCACGACCCCGCCTAAGGAAAAAGGCCAATGCGGCCATACCTGAGTCTGATGGAGCACGTCCTGGAGCACGGGACGAAGAAGGGCGACCGGACCGGCACGGGGACGCTGAGCCTCTTCGGACACCAGCTCCGCTTCGACCTCACCCAGGGCTTCCCCCTGGTGACGACGAAGAAGCTCCACCTGAAGTCCATCATCCACGAGCTCCTGTGGATGCTCCGGGGCGACTCGAACGTGCGCTCGCTCCAGGAGGTCGGCGTCACCATCTGGGACGAGTGGGCCGCCGCGGACGGCAGCCTGGGCCCCGTCTACGGCCACCAGTGGCGCTCGTGGAACACGCCGGACGGCGGCCACGTGGATCAGATGCGGCAACTGGTGGACGGGCTGAGGAAGAACCCGGACTCGCGCCGCCACCTGGTGAGCGCGTGGAACGTGGCGGACGTGCCCTCCATGAAGCTGCCGCCCTGCCACGTGATGTTCCAGTTCTACGTGGCGGACGGGAGGCTCTCCTGCCAGCTCTACCAGCGCAGCGCGGACATCTTCCTGGGGCTGCCCTTCAACATCGCGTCGTACTCGCTGCTCACGATGATGGTGGCGCAGGCCACGGGCCTCACCGCGCATGAGTTCATCCACACGCTCGGCGACGCGCACCTGTACCTGAACCACGTGGAGCAGGCGCAGGAGCAGCTGAAGCGCGAGCCGCGCCCCCTGCCGCGCATGCGCCTGGACCCGGACGTGAAGGACCTGTTCGCCTTCCGCTACGAGGACTTCACGCTGGAGGGCTACGACCCGCACCCCGCCATCAAGGCGCCCGTGGCCGTATGAGCCCGCGCGTGTCCGCCATCGTCGCCATGGCGGCGAACCGCGTCATCGGCCTGGGCAACACCCTGCCCTGGCGCCTGCCGCCGGACCTGGCGCGCTTCAAGCGGCTGACCCTGGGCCACACCCTCGTCATGGGCCGCAAGACCTACGACTCCATCGGACGTCCGCTGCCCGGCCGCACCACCGTGGTCCTCACCCGGCAGCGCGACTGGGCCGCCCCCGAAGGCGTCCGCGTGGCCCACTCCGTGGAAGACGCCCTGGCGCAGGCGGGAAGCGACCGCGAGGTCTTCATCGCGGGCGGCGCGGACCTCTACACACAGACGCAAGCGCTGTGGCACCGGCTCTACCTCACCCGCATCGAGCGGGACTTCCCCGGCGACGCCTTCTTCCCGCCCGTGGACCTCACCCGATGGAGGTTGATGGAGGAGGAGCGGCACCCGGACGGCGACCCGCCCTTCGGTTTCTTCACCTACGAGCTTCAGGGCTAGCCCTTATTCCGTGGGTTCTCCGGGCGACTTATCGTGCGGGCCCCTCTCACCGAAGGAGCGTGCATGCGCCGTCATGTGATGCGTGGACTCGGGCTGTTCACGGTGCTGGGCCTCACCGCCTGTGGCGGTCCTGTCGAGGAAGGCCCGGGCGCGCGGCCCGGCACGCAGGAGCAGGAGCTGCGGCAGTGCCCGGAGAGCGGCATCTGCGGCCCCAACGAGGTCTGCTACGACGGCCCGGGCGGCCCCTGCTATCCGTGCAGCATCTACCCGCAGTACTGCGGCATCGACCTGCACTGAGTCATCCCCGGGAGCACCCCGAGTGTTGCCCCCAGACTCCCCTCGATTCCTGAGGGGGGTCTCATCAATTGAAATTGATTCGCAGAATTGAACGCCCCTGGGGTGGTTGGTAGAAGACGGACGTGAAACACGCCGCCTCCCTCGCCCTGTGCCTGCTGCTCGCGCTGTCCTCTTCCGCCCGGGCTGAAGCGCCCGCTTCCGATGAGGGGCGCACCTGGCACCGGCTGGTGGGCATCCTCCAGTACCTCCAGGCGGACTACCCGGCGGCGGTGGCGTCGCAGTCGGAGTTCGAGCTGACGGAGCAGAAGAGCTTCGCGGCGGAGGCGCTGGCGGCGGCGAAGGACCTGGGCCCGGCGGCGGCCACGTTCGTGCCCCGCGTGGAGGCCATCCAGGCGCGCGTCAACGAGGCGAAGGACCCGGAGGGCGTGAGCCGCGACTGCGGCGAGCTGGTGGAGCGCCTGGTGCTGGCGGGGGGCCTCGCGCGCAGTCCTCGCGTGGCGCCGGACCTGGAGCATGGCCAGAAGCTGTTCCAGGCCAACTGCTCGGCGTGCCACGGCGCGGAGGGCAAGGCGGACGTGGCCATCGCGGCGAACATGGAGCCGCAGCCCGCGAACTTCCACGACCCGGAGCTGATGGAGGACGGGCTCACGCCGTACAAGGCGTTCAACACCACCAGCTTCGGCGTGCCCGGCACGGCGATGCCGGCCTTCCCCACGCTCACCGAGGACGACCGCTGGTCGCTGGCCTTCTTCGTCTTCACCCTGCGCCAGCCGCCGTGCCAGGGCGAGCCGCCCAACGCGTCGCTGGAGCGGCTGGCCACGTCCACGGACGCGGAGCTGGCCAAGGCGTACGGCGCGGACAAGGTGGCGTGCCTGCGCCGGAACATGCCGGACGCGGACGAGGAGAAGGTCCTGCTCAACGCGCGCGCGGCGGTGGGCCACGCGCTGAAGCTGGGCGCGGACGGCGACTACGTGGCCGCGAAGAACGCGCTCCTGGACGCGTACCTCAACGGCCTGGAGCCGGTGGAGCCCAAGCTGCGCGGGCGCGACCCGGAGCTCACGCAGAAGCTGGAGGAGGCCTTCATGCAGGCGCGGCTCGCCGCGGAGCGCAAGAGCCCGCACCTCCAGGACGAGGGGCGGGAGCTGCTGTCGCTGCTGGACCAGGCGCGCAAGTCCACGGGCAGCACCACGGACGTGCTGTCGGTGGCGTGGCTCACGCTGCTCATCCTGCTGCGCGAGGGCTTCGAGGCGACCATCATCGTCACCGCGCTGCTGGCGGCGCTGAAGAAGATGAAGGCCATGGACCAGGTGCGCGTGGTGCACGCGGGCGTGGTGTCCGCGCTCATCGCGGGCGCCATCGCGTACCTGGTGGGCCGCAAGCTGCTGGCGGGCGCGCAGCGCGAGTGGATGGAGGGCGTCACCGCGCTCGTCGCCGTGGGCATGCTGCTGTACGCGGCGCTGTGGCTCAACGCGCGCGCCAACGTGAGCCACTTCATGGGTGAGCTGCGCCAGAAGATGCAGGGCGCGCTGGGCCGCGGCAGCACGGTGGGCCTTTTCATCATCGCGTTCACGTCCGTGCTGCGCGAGAGCTTCGAGACGGCCATCTTCCTCCAGGGCCTGGCGGTGGACTCCGCGGCGGGCGTGGCCTGGGGCGTGGTGGGGGGCATCGTGGCGCTGGTGGTGCTGGTGCTCTTCGTCAACCGCATGGGCTACCGGCTGCCCATGAAGACGCTCTTCAACCTCTCCACGGTGGTGATGGTGGTGACGGCGGTGATGCTGCTGGGCAAGGGCATCCACTCGCTGCAGGAGGTGGGCGCGCTGCCCCTGGTGCCGGTGCGCTTCGTCTACGTGGACATGCTGGGCCTGTATCCGGACGCGCTGTCGCTGGTGCCGCAGGCGCTGCTGGCCGTGGCGCCGCTGCTGTACAAGGCCCTGCGCCGCCGGCCCCGCGAGGAGACGCCGGCCTCCGGTGACGGGGCGACGCCGACGCCGCCCTTGCGGTAGCGTGGGCCCTGGTGAAGCGCACGCGCCTGTCCCCACTCCTCGCCCTGCTGCTCGTGTCGGGCCTGGCCTCCGCCCAGGGCGCCCCCGCCGAGCCGGCACAGGCTCCCGCCGGGAGCCTCACGCCGCCACCGCTGGTGGGCGCGCCGGACGAGGACGTGCCTCCGCCGCCGGACGTCGCGTCGGGCGCCGAGGTCCCGGCGCGCGCCGCCGTCCCCGCCGAGGCGCTGCCCTCCGTGAAGGCGACGCCCGCGGCGAAGGATCCGGTGCCGCGCGTGGCGGTGGAGGTGCTGGGCGGCGCGGCGGGCGGCATCGTGGGCGCGACGGTGCTGGGCTCGGTGGGGTACCTGCTGGGTTCGGCCACGGTGGGCTGTGACGAGTGCCTGGTGATGGCCGCCGCGGGCGCCGGGGCGGGCGCCATCATCGGCATCCCGGTGGGCACGTACGCGGGCGGCCACTTCATGGGCGGACGCGGCCGGGTGGGCGCGACGGTGGCCGGCAGCATGGTGGGCTGGGGCGCGACGTTCCTGGCGCTCACGCTGCTGAACAGCGGGGGCGCGGAGGCGCCCGCGGCCGTCAACGCCGCCCTCTTCATCCTGCCGGTGGTGGGCGCGAGCGCGGGCTTCGAGCTGTCCCACGGCAAGGTGCTGCGCCAGGAGGCCGCGATGCAGGCGCCCCCCACCCCGGCCGTGCACCTGATGCCCGTGGCCACCTACAGCAGCAAGGGCCCGCACCTGGGCCTCATGGGCAGCTTCTAGGCGCCCACGCGGAACCAGGTGAAGGAGTCCTCGCGGACGCGGCCCTCCGCCGCCAGCTTCTCCAGGGAGGCCAGGGCGCTGCGCTCCGCCACCGGGTGCAGGAGGGGCGGCGTGTCCGCGTAGGCCGTGGCCACCACCTCCGCCAGCGTCGCGCCCGTCGCGGGCACCGCCTCCAGGATGAGGGCCTCGCGCTGGGCGCGGTGGCGCAGGTACTCGTTCAGCTTGCCCGGCCCGTCCGGCACCGGGGCCCCGTGCGCCGGGTACAGCGTGCCGACGGGCCAGTCGCGCAGCCGCTTCAGCTGCGTGAGGTAGTCCACCATGTTGCCCTCCGGCGGGTCGATGACGATGGTCCCCACGCTCGCCACCATGTCCCCCACGACGGCCGCCTTGCTGCGCGAGTCCACCAGGCACAGGTGCCCCCGCGCGTGCCCCGGCGTGTGCAGCACGTGCCAGCGCTGGACCAGGGGGCCGTCCAGGTTGAGCACCTCGCCGTCCTCCAGGAGCCGCTCCACCGGGAAGTCCAGCCGGTCCGCCGTGCGCGCGTGGCACCAGAGCGGGATGCCCAGCCGCTCCTTCACCGCGAACGCCCCGCCCACGTGGTCGCCGTGGTGATGCGTGAGCACCACCGCCACCGGACGGGCGCCCTCCGCCTTCAGCCCGGCCACCAGCGACAGCAGCTTCGCGTACTGCTTCACGTCCGACGCGCCCGGGTCCACGATGAGCAGGTCGCCCGTGCCCAGCACGTAGGCGTTGGTGTGCGTCGCCGGCGGCAGCGTGGGCGTCTCCAGCGCCACCACCCGCACGCCGCGCTGGAACTCGATGCGCTGGGCCACGTAGCCCGGGCAGTACGGCGGCGTGCACAGCTTCGCGCGCGCGTCCGCCTCGTCCGTGAACGCGGACAGCACCTGCAGCGCGTGCTGCGCGGGCGGATGCAGGAGCGCCGTGCCGTCGCTCCAGCGCGCCAGCGCGTCCTCCGGGCGGATCCACGCCCCTTCCGTCAGCTCGCCCGGGATGATGCTCGCGGAGGCGCCCTCCGGCAGCTCCACCAGGTAGAAGCGCGTGTCGAAGCGCACCGGGATGGACGGCGGCGTCACCCAGCGCCCCGCGGGCTTGAGGTCGTCCGCGCGCAGGGCCAGCGAGTGGCGCGCCAGCCACTCGCTCCACCTCGCCGTTCCCGCGAGCAGCGCCGCCCGCCCCGCCTCCCGCGTCTCCGGAGCCAGCGCCTTCGCGCCCTCCGCCACCAGCACGCCCGCCTCCTCGAACAGCTCGCGCGCCGCCGCGGAGCGCAGCGCGGCCTCCTCGCCCTGGGCGCCCTGCACGGGGACCTCGTGGTCGTCCTGGTCCAGCTTGCCGCCCGGGAAGGCATAGAAGCCGCCCGCGAAGCTGAGCGCGCGCTCGCGCTTCACCCAGAACACCTCCACGCCGGAGTGCACGCGCCGGTAGAGGATGACCACCGAGGAGGGCCGGGGCTCCACGGGGGTGTGGGGCCCGAAGAGGCCCATGCCGGGAAGGGGCTCGCTCATGGTTGCACCGTCGTCCTTCAGGGTTGGGGCGTCTGGCCGAGCAGCCGGCCCATCATCTCGCGCGCCCGCTCCGCCTGGTCCGGCCGGACGTAGAGCCGCGTCAGGCGCACCGCGCCACTGTAGCGCTGGTAGAGCGGCGTGTAGCGCGCCACCTCCGTCAGCCGCCCCGTGGACACGTCCAGGATGAACAGCCCCGGGTTGCCGCCGCCCCCGGAGGAGCCCACGTACTTGCTGAGCGCCCCCTTGGACTCCACCGTGTAGTGCTCGAAGCCGCCGCTGGTGAGCGCGCTGTTGAGCACCTCCAGGTCGTAGCCCGTGTCGCGCTCCGTGAACTGCGCCAGCAGCTTGAAGCCCTGCCGGCGGCTGATGCGCTCCGCCCACCGGTTCTTCGAGCGGCGCAGCGTGTACCAGAGCGCCGCGTCGTCGCAGAGCAGGAAGGACTCCGGGTCGTGGGGAATCTCGAACTCGCCGGGCGTCTCCTCGTAGTACCGCCGCAGCATGTGGTCGAAGTTCACCGACGTGTGGTGCAGGTACACCGACACGAACATGTGGTAGCGGCTGAGCAGGAAGTCCTCGAACGCGAACGCCGCCGCGCGCGACAGGGCCAGCACCGCCCGGCCGTCCTTCACCGCCGGGTTCAGGTTGGAGACGATCCAGTCCATGTCGTACCGGCCGTAGTTCACGCCCGTGTAGAACGAGTCGCGCAGCAGGTAGTCCATCCGGTCCGCGTCCAGCTCCCCGGAGACGATGGCGCGCAGCAGCGGCGTCCAGTCCACGCCCTTGTACGTGAAGCCGGGGTCCTTGGGCGGCTTCGCGCCGGTGATGAGCGCCACCGCCGCCATGGGGGTGATGCCCCGCGCGCCGAACTCGCGCTGGATGATGTCCGTCAGCGAGCTGTCCAGCAGCAGCTTCGCCGTGTAGTCCTCGTGGGTCGCCTGCTCCCCTTCCGCCGCGGCGTCCAGCCAGCCGGGCAGCCGCAGGAGCGAGCGGCGGGGCGCGATGCGCTCGGACGCGTGCGACAGGGGCATGTGCCCCAGGTCATGGCAGAGGACCGCCAGGCGCACGGCGGTGCAGAAATGTTCACGCACGTCGTCCGGCAGGTCCGAGCGGCTGGCCACGGCGCCGAAGACGCGCGAGGCGACGTACATGGCGCCCAGGCTGTGGGCGTGCCGGGTGTGGGTGGCGCCGGGGAAGGCCAGGTCTCCGAAGCCCAGCTGCCGCACATAGCGCAGGCGCTGGTAGAAGCGGCTGTCGATGACGGCCTTCTCCGGGTCGCTCACCGGGATGACGCCGTGGATGGGGTCGCGAATCCGCATGTCGTCCTTGCCGGGACCTGAAGCCGGGGTGGCCGGCTTCCGCTCCGACGGGTCACCCACCGTAGCGCATACCCTGGCAGGTGGTAGCCCTGTGAGGGACCAACCGGCCACCACGCCACAGGCTGGGAAGGTCCCTGGGGACGTGCTAACCCTCGGGCCACTCCGAATGCACATCATCCTGCTGCACAATCGTGACCACGACCTCCTCGAGGACGACCCGGGGCGCGAAGCCCGCGAGGACGTGGTCCGGGTGGCCGAAAGCCTGGCCCAGGCGCTCCACCGGGACGGCGTGGTCGCCGAGCCGCTCGCCGTCGAGGGCGACCGGCTGGACTTCGTGGAGACGCTGCGCTTCCTCCAGCCCGACCTGGTGGTGAACCTCTGCGAGTCGCTGGCCGCCGACAGCCGCGGGGAGATGGCCGTCCCCTGCCTCCTGGACGCGCTGGGCGTGGCGTACACCGGCTCGTCCGCCCTCTCGCTGGGCCTGGCGCTGCACAAGCCCAAGGCCAAGGACGTGCTCCGCGCCCACGGCGTCTCCACCCCCGCCTCCCGCGTCGTGCGCAAGCGCGAGGACGCGCTGGCCGTGGACCTGCCCTGGCCGCTCATCGTGAAGCCCGCGCGCGAGGACGCCAGCGTGGGCATGGACTTCGACTCGGTGGTGACGGAGCGCGCGGCGCTCGTGCGGGCGTGTGAGTCCGTGCTGCGCACCTTCCACCAGCCCGCGCTCGTGGAGCAGTTCATCCCGGGACGCGAGGTCTACGTTCCGCTGCTGGGCAACAGCCCGCGACAGGCGCTGCCGCTCACGGAGATCCACTTCGGCCGCGCCTTCGACGACCGGCCGAACATCGTGTCGTACCGGGCCAAGTGGGAGGTGGGGTCGCCGGAGTACCGGGACTCGCCCACGGGCCCCTGCCGGCTCGACGCAGTGCAGGAAGCGCGTTGCATCCAGACAGCGCTGGAAGCATTTGCAGCGCTGGATTGCCAGGACTATGGACGCGTGGACCTTCGGGTGTCGCCCGAGGGTGTGCCGTACGTCATCGACATCAACCCCAACTGCGACCTGCACCCGGCCGCGGGGTTCGCGAAGGCGGCGCAGGCCGCTGGGATGGACTACGCGACCCTGGCCTCGCGACTCGTGGAGGTCGCTCTCGAAAGAGCCCATGGAAATCCGCACACTCGAAAGAAAGGACCGGGAACCGCTCGCCGCGCTGATCCGGCGAATCGAAACCTTCTCGCAGGAGGAGCAGGACTGCGCCATCGAGCTGGTTGACACCGCGCTCACGGCGGGCAACCGGGACTACTCCATCCTCGTGGCGGACCGCGGGCAGGACGGCGGCGGGCTGGTGGGCTACTGCTGCTACGGCCCCACGCCGATGACGGAGCACACCTTCGACCTGTACTGGATCGCCTCCGCGCAGGAGGTGCGGGGCCAGGGCGTGGGCGCGGCGCTGATCTCCGCCATGGAGGGCGACCTGCGTCGCCGCAAGGCGCGCATCATCCGCGTGGAGACGAGCGCCACGGAGGCCTACGGCCCCACGCGCGGCTTCTACGCGTCCATGAAGTACGGCGAGGAGGCGCGCATCCGCGACTTCTACAAGCAGGGGGATGACCTCATCATCCTGACCAAGCGCCTGTAGTCCTCATCAGGAGGGGGCCCATGCCTTCCAGGAACCGACCGATGCGACGCACCCGTCTGGGATTGTTGAGCCTGCTCGCCCTGCTGACGGGGGCGCCCTCCGCGGCCTGGGCCCAGGCCCCCGCGCTGAAGAACCAGGTGAAGGCCGCGGCGGCCAAGGCCCAGGCGAAGACCGCCCAGGCCCCGCAGGCCCAGGAGCTGTCCGACGCGCTGAAGGCCCCGCGCCCCAAGGGCGGCGAGTACTTCGGCCTGTACCTGATGGACAAGAAGGTGGGCTGGTTCTTCACGGACCTGACGGTGCTGCCGGGCCACAAGGCCCAGAGCATCAACGAGCTCATCTTCAAGGCGCAGGTGGGCACGCGCGTGTCGGAGCGCGTGCACCGCGAGGTGCGCGTCTACGAAGCGAAGCCGGGCGGCAGGCTGCTGTCCTTCACCGTCACGCAGAAGGGCGACGGCGGGGACAACGAGCTGGTGGGCACGGTGACGGGTGACGCCCTGCGCGTGGTGCGCAAGCGCCCGGGCCAGCCGGACGAGCTGCTCAAGCCGCTGCCCCTGCCCAAGGAGACGGTGGAGGACGCGGACCAGGCGCGCGTGGCGCTCCTGCGCGGCCAGAAGGTGGAGGGCGTGGCGCTGGACGGCACCGACCTGGAGGGCTACCGCACCGTCACGACGGTGGAGGCGCCCGAGGAGCAGGTGCTGGGCGGCGTGAAGGCGAAGCTGTCGCGGGTGAGCACGCTGTCGGACAAGGAGAAGGTGCCGGTGCTCTCGCTCCTGACGACGGACGGCAAGATGGTGCGCGTGGACTTCGGCCAGACCATGCAGGCGCGCGCCGAGTCCGAGGCGGTGGCGAAGCGGCTGGACCTGGTGGAGGTGTTCGGCCTCACGCGCGTGGTGCTGCCCAAGCCGCTGCCCGCGAAGGCGCGCGAGGTGCCCGGCCAGGTGAAGCTGGTGATGAAGAACCTGCCGGAGAAGTTCCAGCAGGACACGTACCGGCAGAAGTATCAGCGGCTGCCGGACGGGCGCGTGGAGGTGACGGTGACGGCGGCGCCGCCCGCGCCCAAGGGCCGCCTGCCCCGGCCGGTGGCGGACCCGGACGGGGGTGAGAACCTCAAGTCCACGCTCGCGGTGGAGTCGGAGGCGCCGGCCATCAAGGCGCAGGCGAAGAGCATCATCCGCGAGGAGAAGGACGCGTACACGGCGGCGCGGATGCTGTCCGCGTGGGTCTACAGCAACCTGCAGAAGGACTACGGCGCCAGCGCGGACCGGGCCACGGACGTGCTGCGCCAGAAGAAGGGCGACTGCACGGAGCACTCGCTGCTCACGGTGGCCATGCTGCGCGCGTCCGGCATCCCCGCGCGCCGCGTGGACGGCGTCATCTACATGGTGAACTCGGACGGCGTGCCCGCGCTGTACTGGCACGAGTGGGTGGAGGCCTGGGTCGGGGAGTGGACCCAGCTGGACCCCACGTTCAACCAGCCCGTCGCGGACGCCACGCACTTCTACGTGGGCTACGAGGGGAACGCGGAGATCACGCCCCTCATCGGGTCGCTCCAGGTCACGGACGTGAAGTAGCCCCCGCGCGCCCCCGGGGGCCGCGTCAGCGGCCCGGGGCCGCCACCAGCCGCCCGGCGAGCAGGCCCGCTTCGGTGATGGGCCGCTCGCAGACGAAGCCGCGGCAGAGGTACGCGGCGCCCTTCCCTTCCACCGGGTCGCGGCCCGCGAACAGCTCCTGGAGGCGCGCGGGCGGAGCGGAGCCCGGGTCGTTCCAGCCGAAGGAGAACACCGGCGCGTAGGTGCGGTTGGCGGCGGCCAGCAGCGGGGCCACGGCCTCGCGGGTCCCCGCGAAGGTGACGCCGGACGCGCCGTCCACCAGCGCGTCCGCCGCCAGCCCCAGGTGGCCGTAGCCCATGGGGTTGCGCACCAGCTGGTCATGCAGCCTGGCGACGTAGTGCTCCGGGTACTCCAGGTGGCACACGTCGCCGGTGAGCGCGGAGAGCGTCACCTGCGCCTCCGTCAGCGTGGACGCGCCGGAGGGGAACGCGTTGTCGAAGAGGGAGAAGGCCGCCACCACCAGGTCCTTCTGTCCCCGGGGCGCGGAGAGGTACGCCTGCTTCTCCTCGTCCCAGAACAGCTCCACCGCGCGGTGCGCGAGCGCGTCCGCCGCGTCCAGGTACCTCGCGTCGAAGGTGGCCTGGTAGAGCGCGGTGAGCCCGGCGGCGAAGTCTCCGTAGTCCTCCAGGAAGCCGTCGATGCGGGCCTGGCCGTCCTGGTACGAGCGCAAGAGCCGCTTGCCGTCCCACATCCTCGCGAGCACGAAGTCCGCCGCGCCCGCCGCCAGCTTCGCCCAGTCCGGGCGGTTGAACACGCGCGAGGCCAGCGCGAGCCCGCGGATCATCAAGCCGTTCCAGCCCGCCAATATCTTGTCGTCGCGGCCGGGCTTCACGCGCTGCTCGCGCAGGAGGAAGAGGACGCGGCGCGCCTCGGCCAGCTCCTGCTCCACCGCCTCCACCGGGCGGCCCTGCTCCTTCGCGAGCTGCTCCGCGGGGACGACGACCTCGAGCACCGTGGCGCCGTGCTCGAAGTTGCCCCCCGGCTGGATGCCGAAGTGGCGCAGCACGGTGTCCGCCTGCTGGCCCACGGCCAGGGCCGCGCGGACCTCCTCGGGGCGCCAGACGAAGAACTTCCCCTCCTCGCCTTCGCTGTCCGCGTCCTGCGTGGCGTAGAAGCCGCCGGCCGGGTCGGTCATCTCGCGGCGGACGTACTCGACGGTCTCCTCCACGACCTTGCGCCAGAGGGGCCGGGACTCCACCTGCTCCGCCTCCGAGTACAGGTGCAGGAGCTGGGCGTTGTCGTAGAGCATCTTCTCGAAGTGGGGCACCCGCCAGCGCTCGTCCACGGAGTAGCGGTGGAAGCCGCCGCCCAGCTGGTCGTAGATGCCGCCCAGGGCCATGCGCTCCAGGGTGCGGAACACCGCGGCCTTCAGGGGCTCCCCGCCGCCGCGCCGCCACGCGCGCAGCAGGAGCGCGATGTTCATGGGGTTGGGGAACTTGGGGGCGCCGCCGAAGCCGCCGTTCACCGGGTCCATGCGCTTCAGCATGGCGTGGCCCATGGCGACGATGTCCTCCGCGGACAGGTGCGCGGGGGCGGCGTCCAGGCCGTGGGTGGACAGCTCGCCCAGGCCCTCCTGGAAGCGCCGGGCCTGCTCCTCGATGTCCTCCGCCTTGTGCTCCCAGGCGTCGCGCAGCGCGGAGAGCAGGCGCGGGAAGCCCGGCCGGCCGTAGCGGTCCGAGGGCGGGAAGTAGGTGCCGCCGTAGAACGGGCGCAGGTCCGGGGTGAGGAACACGGTGAGGGGCCAGCCCCCGCCCTGTCCCATCAGCTGCACGACGCCCTGGTAGATTTGATCCAGGTCGGGGCGCTCCTCGCGGTCGACCTTGATGTTGACGAAGCCGTCGTTCATCAGGCGCGCGATGTCGGGGTCCTCGAAGGACTCGTGGGCCATGACGTGGCACCAGTGGCACGCGGAGTAGCCGACGGAGAGCAGGATGGGCTTGTGCTCGGCGCGGGCGCGGGCCAGGGCTTCCTCCCCCCAGGGGAACCAGTCCACGGGATTCGTGGCGTGCTGGCGCAGGTACGGCGACGGCTCCCGGGCCAGACGGTTGGTGTGTCCAGAGGGGGGATGGTCGTCCATGGGGTACTCCCGGTTCGCCGCGGCTTCGCGGCCCTTCACATTGTGAGCCTGGGTTCGCGGGGGCAAGCTGAAATGGCCTCACTCCTCGCTGGCCAACGGCCCTCCGGTGCGCTTTGTCCGGGGGCGTGCGTGCGTCCGCCCACTCCGCCAGCCCCGGCCCGGGAATGAAGGCGTGTCTCGTCCTGGTGGCGCTGGGCGTGGCGGTCCGGCTCGCGCTGGCGCTGGGGACGGACGTCTACTTCGACGAGGCCTACTACTGGCAATGGGCCCGGCATCTGGCCTGGGGCTACTTCGACCATCCGCCGATGGTGGCGTGGCTCATCGCGGCGCTGGGCATCCGGGGGACGGCGCTCCTGTGCGGGCTGGGGACGGGCGTGGCGGTGTGGGGGCTCGCGCTGGACGTGTATCGCTCGCGCGACGCGGCGTGGCGGGCCGTGGCGCTGTGGAGCGCGGTGCCGGTGGGCATCCTCTCCGGCGTCTGGGCCACGCCGGACTCGCCGATGCTGCTGTTCTGGGCGCTGGGGTTGTGGGCGCTGTATCGCGAGAAGTGGGTGCTGGCGGGGCTGACGTGTGGCCTGGCGCTCTTGTCGAAGTATCCGTCCGTGCTGCTGGGGCTGGCGTTCATGGTGGCGGCGCTGCGGGCGCGGCGGCTGCCCAGGGGCGCGTGGCTCACGGCGGGGCTCGGGTTGCTGTGCTTCCTGCCGGTGGTGTTGTGGAACGCGAGCCATGACCAGGTGGGGTTCAAGTTCCAGCTGAACCACGGCCTGGGCGGAAGCGGCGGCTGGGCCACGTTCGGCGAGTACCTGGCGGGGCAGCTCGCCATGGGCGGGCCGGTGCTGTTCCCGCTGGCGCTGGTGTACGCGGTGCGTGGCCCGAGGGAGCAGTTCCTGCTGCGCATGGCGGCGGTGATTCCGCTGCTGTTCTTCGGCTACGCGGCGGCGAAGACGCGGGGCGAGGCCAACTGGCCGGCGGCGGCGTATGTGGCGGCGTGCATTGGCGTTGCGGGGATGCGGCCGGCGTGGCAGCGGGCGGCGGCGTGGAGCGGGATGGCGGTGGTGCTGGCGGTGACGTCGCACCTGCTGTTCCCGGTGCTGACGTTCGAGCGCGACGTGGTGCTGGCGAGGACGCACGGCTGGGGCGTGCTGGAGCGGCTGCGCAGGCCCGAGCAGTTGTTCCCGGGCATGGCGCCGGGGCCCACTGCGGTCTACGCGCCCACGTACCAGCTGGCGTCGCAGGTGGCGTACACGGCGGGCGTGGAGACGGACACGGTGGGCCCGTCACGGCGCAAGAGCCAGTACGACCTGTGGCCTGAGCTGGAGTTGAAGCCCGGGCAGGATGTGCTGTGGTGTTCGGAGAACGGCGCGGCGCCGCCGGAGGAGCTGGTGCAACGCTTTGGCTCCGTGGAAGGGCCCGTGAAGCTCACGGGGGTGTTCCGGGGACGCAGGCTGCACACGTTCACGGTGTGGCGGATGCAAAGCCTGAAGCCAGACTGAAGTCTTCCACCCACGCCGCCCAACACATTCCAAACCCAGTGTGGAGGCCTCGGGCGCAAAGGATGCGGTGCGGACGACGTGTCCCTCCGGAGCGTCCCAGGAGCTCCGGGGGGAAGACAAGCTGGACGCAGCCGTGACATGTCGGCTGCGCTCAAGGGTTCGTCACGTGAGGCGTGGGACCTGCTCGCGGCCATCCATGACGCGTATCGTGGATACACCTCAGCTCGCAGCCCGCAACAACATGACGAAGAGGAACGCGAAGTAGCTCCGGGCCGCCAGCCGCCCTGAAAGTGTGCGGGGTCTGCGCTGCTTGAAGAACAGCGTCAGGTTGATGACCGCCATTCCCAGGGGCAGCAGGAAGAGCCAGCCCATGGGGCGTGCTTGCCAGGGTTTCGTGAGGCCCACGAAGAGCCCCGATGCTCCTGCCATCACCGTGAAGGCAATCACCGCGCTCGCCGCGGCCCCCGCTTCGTCGGAGTACAGCTTCTCCCCTGGCTTCGTGGTCCCGGGCCACGCGGTCTTCCGCATCACCTCCCAATGCAGGTACAGGAAGACCATCCCCAGGATGGCCAGCAGCCCCAGCGGATTCAGCGGCCTTCCGGTGCGCTCCGCGTGCGCCACCCAGACGTAGAGGCCGTGGCCCACGTGGAGCTGGATGGCGATTCCAATCATCAGGAACATGCTGCGCTGGTACGCGACGCTGTGCTTCTCCAGCCACCAGAGCACCAGCGCGTGCACCATGATGCCCAACAGGATGGCGGCCCGCACCCAGGACACCGCCAGGTTCGTCCCGAGCAATACGGCCGCGTCGAGCCCCAGCGCCACGTACAGGTCCCCGAAGCTGACGTCCCCCTTCGCCAGCCCCCGGTCCGGGTTGTGGACCCGGTCGTATTCGTAGTCCCGCAGCTCATCCACGATGCGCATGAAGTAGCCCACGCCGAAGATGCTCAGCGCGACGTGCAGCAGGTCCGGGGAGAACGCCAATCCCCCTGCCCCGTCGAGCACCCCGAACATCCCGTCCAGGCACACGCACCAGAGCGAAATCACCAGCAGGTAGAACAGCGGCGGGTAACGCTGCACCGAGAAGCGCACCGTCGCACGTGCCCGCTCCATGACGGTCCTGCTCACGCCGCCACCAGCGTCACCGTGCCCGTGGAGCCATCCACCCGCACCCTCGCGCCGTCGGGGATGCGCGTCGTCGCGTTCGCCACGCCCACCACCGTGGGGATGCCGAACTTCCGGCCCGCGATGGCCGTGTGCGACAGCATGCTGCCGCGCTCCACCACGATGCCTCCCGACGCCAGCATCAGGAACAGCCAGCCCGGGTCCGTCTCCTTCGCGATGAGGATGTCGTCCTTGCCCAGCGTGCCCACCGCGCCCGGGTCCAGCACGATGCGCGCGGTCCCCTCCACGATGCCCGCACTGGAGCCGATTCCCTTGAACAGCGAGACGTCATCACCGGCCGCTTCCACCGCCCTGGGAATGCCGTCCGCCACGCTGCCCACCGTGGTGAAGTCCCGCGGCGGCTGGCGCTCCTGGTTGTCCTGCTGCTCCCGCTTCCTCAGCCGCGCGAGCTCGCCCAGGTTCCTCGTGACGCTCCGCCCCTCGAAGTGGTCCAGCACCTCGCGCATCGTGAGGTAATGCGCGTCCGGCGGTGCGTCGAGCACGCCCCGCTCCGCCATCCGCTGCCCCAACGCCGCGAACACCTGCTTGCTGAAGCCGAAGAGCTGGCCCCGCCAGAACCGGCTGTCCTCGCGCAGACCAATCACCATCCGCAGCCGCTCCAGGAGCAGCTCGATGGCCAGCTTCCGCAGCGGGTGCCCCTGGAGGAGCGTGGCGAGCTGCGCCTCCGCCTCCGTGCGCCTCGCCCTGTCGGACGTCCTCAACGCCTCACGCGTGACGGACGTGCGCGCGTAGGACTGGATGACTCGCACCAGGTCCCACGGCGTGTCCCGCAGGTTCGGACGCTCGACGTTCAGCTCCTGCACGCCCCGGTCCCCGAACTCGCTCAGGTGTTCGCGGAAGGCGCGAGCGAACGCGGGCGGCGCTTCTCCCGCATCGATGCTCCGCCAGAGCGCCTCCGCCTCCCCCTCATCGAAGCGCTTCGCCAGCGCGGGATCCGCGCGCACCTGCTCCGCGAGCGCCACCGCGGAGAGCAGCGCGTGGGTGCCCGCGTCCGGCTCCGCCCCGCACATCAGCCCCACCAGCAACGCGCTGGGGTCCTCGCCGGTCCACTTGAGCAACAGCCTGCGCGCCAGTCCGAAGCAGGTGTTGATGTACCAGTGGTTGATGAGCGTCAGCCCCCACCAGTTCCCCACCTCCGTCCAGACGCGCCGGAAGTGATGGATGAGGACGAGCGGGTCCTCCCGCTCCACGGGCAGGGCCCGGAGCTCCGCGAGCGTCCGCTTCCACCAGGCGGCGAACGCGTCGAAGTCCCGCTGGAACGTCGCGGTGACCGTCAGCGCGCCCAGCGCGGAGCGCCCCAGGGCGTACGCGTAGCTCGCGGTGTTGGGAAAGCTCTCGCGGTGGCCCGGCAGCCGGATGACCAGCGACGCGTCCCGCTGGAGCACGTCCTCCAGGTCCCGCATGGCGGTGAGCGCGATGAAGGGGTTGATGCCATTGACGTGCATCAGGTTCGACAGCGAGTGGTAGACCCGCCCGTCGATGAACCCCAGCATGTTCTGGAACGCGGGCGTCTGGTCGTGCAGGGCCCTCGCGCTCGCGCCCTTCATGCGGCGCAACAGGTCGTAGAAGATGACCTCGTAGAAGTAGCTGGCCAGCGAGTACGTCAGCGGCGTGGTGACGCCCGGGAAGCTCTCCGAGACGTTGCCGCAACCCCACACACGGATCTTCCGGAAGTCGAAGGCGATGGGCCTCGCCTGCAACACATGGAGCGTGCCGTCCTCCGTGAACGTGCCCTCGATGTCCTGCGGGACCCCGAAGGTGCGCTCGATCTCCCCCGCCATCCTGGCCAGCCGCGTCAGCTCCTCGTCCGTGAGACATGGCGCCTCCCGCAAGTGCGCTGGCACGGGCTGGCGGACCAGCGCACCTCCCGGCTCGGGGTGCTCACAGAGCATGTCCGCCTTGTGCGCCAGCTGCCGGTCGATTCGGCCCGTCTCCGAGTGGATGAAGTAATGGTCCACGCCCACCTTCTCCTGGACCACGCCCTCTCCAATGCCATGCCCCGCGACGACCAGCGTGCGCCGCTCGGTCGTCTTCGGGTCGCACGTGAAGGCCACGAACGAGCGGCGGCCAGGGATCATCCGCTGCACCCCCACCGCCACCATGAGCCCCCGGACGTCCCGCCCCTGCGCGAGCCGGTAGATGAGCCCCTCCGGCGTGTAACCGGATGCCCAGCAGCGGCGGATGCGCTCCAACAGCGCGTCCCTCCGCACATAGAGGAACGTGGAGCTCACGCCCGCGAACGGATCCGTCTCCGAGTCCTCGCTCTCCTCCAGCGCCCGCCCCACCACGGAGGCCCGCACGGCCACCAGCCCGTTCGCGCCGAACGTCCGGTCGAAGGCCTCCAGGATGGACGCCTCTCGCGCCGCCCCCAGGGGCACCTGGAGGAAGCGCTGTTCAATCTCCTCCGCGACGCGGCGGATGTCCTGATGCGACGTCCGGTCCACGGCCGTGGTGAGCCCGTCGATGGCGGCCTGGAGCGGACGCGCCACCTCCTGGAACATCGCGGTGGTGAGGCAGAAGAACTCGGGGACCGGGAAGCCATGCCGCGCCAGGAGCTGCTGACGCGCGAACTTCTGGCCGACCTGCTGCGGATCGCTGGCCTCTGTCATGGACACGAGGGGAGGAGACGAGGACATGGCAGGGATTTCCTTCAGGAACGAAAGTCATTGAGCGCGCTGCGCAGGGCATCCACCGGGGACCGCTCCAACAGGCCCCCCGGCCCGAGCACCGCCGCGAGCCGCGAGACATCCAGACACTGTGAATGGACCAGCAACTCCAGACGCTCCGCCGTCGCCCGGGCCCTCCGGCTGGGGACCTCCCGCAGAATGCTCGGGAGCCAACCGGGCGCACGGACCTTCACGGTGGGCCGGGGCAGCCCCAGCCCCTGGGCCACCGTGCCCAGAAGCTCCCCGCGCAGCAGCGGGCGCGAGTACGCGACGTTGAACGCCTGCTGCTCGGGGCGCGGCGCCTCCACCATCCGGCGCGCGAGCCCCCAGAGGATGCGCCCCAGGTCATCCACGTCGATGACCGAGCACCCCACCCCGTCACCCCCCAGCTGCACGCCCCGCTTCAGCAGCCTCACCATCGCGGGCAGGACGAACCGGTCCCCCCGCCCGAGCAGGAAGCGCGGGCGGAGGAGCGCCGCGTGCAGCCCCTTCCGGACCGCGTGCTCCGTGACGACCTCCTCCGCCGCCACGCGCGAACGGGCCAGCGCGGTGACGGGCCGGAGCGGATGGTCCTCCCTGACGCCCTCGTGCGGGCCCGCGCCATAGACAGACATGGAGCTGCCGAAGAGGACGCCCCGGCAGTCCCCGGTGAGCCTCGACAGGAGCCGCCGCGTCCCCTCCACGTTCGTCCATTCAAAGCCCGTGCCGTCGGTGTCCCGCTGCTTCGTGGCGAGGTGCAGGACGACATACGGGGACGCCGGGAACAGCGCGTCCGGGATGCGGTGCAGGTCTCCCCGCACGACGTGCACCCCGGCTCCCCACTCACGGCCGTCGGGCGAGCGCACCAGCGCGTGCACGGGATGCGCTCCGCGCTGTCGCAGGAACGCCTGGCCCACCATGCCCGTCGCGCCCGTGAGCACGACGCCGAAGCCGCCTACCAGACCCATGGGACCAGCCGCTTGCGGCTCGCCGCGTACTCGGCGTAGCCCGGGAAGGAGCCCAGCAGCAGCCGCTCCTCGTGCCGGATGCGCAGGAGCACCGCCGGAACGAACAGCAGCGCGAACACCGCGATGCCCGCGACCGCGGGGAACACCAGCAGGTACCCCACGTGCGCCAGCAGCATGCCCGTGTACGCCGGATGCCGGAGCCCGCGGTACACGCCCTCCGTCACGAGCAGGCTCGCGTCCGGCAGCCGCACCCGGTGCGAGTAGGCCTTCCCCAACGTGCGGATGGCCGTGAGCCGCAGCGCCACCCCCGCGATGAAGCAGGACAGCCCCACCGCGCGCGGCACGGGCCCCAGCGCCAGCGCGGGGAGCGCGACCGCGAGCAGGAGGGTCATGAGCCGCGCAATGGCATACAGCTCCAGCGTGGCGCTGTCCCGCTCCGCGGTGGGCTTGCGCGTCTCGCGCAGCGTCACCCGGCCCTCCACCAGCATCCACGTCAGGTACAGGCCCAGCATCAGCCCCGCGATGGGCCGGCTGTCCTCCGGCGTGCGCAGGACCTGCCGGATGCCGAGCGGAATCAACAACCCCACCCCCGCGACCAGCAGCAGCGTGGGCATCCACCGGTGCAGGCCCTTCATGACGCCTCCCTCGCGCTCAGCGCGCCAATGAGGCCGGAGAAGCAGCAGGTGTCCTCCTGCCAGCCCTGCACGGCGATCCACATGCGGCTGCGCTTCCCGACGCTGCGCACCGGCCCCGCCCACTCCGGCAGCCGGAAGCTCACGAAGGCGCGGATGATCACCGGCACGTCGTTGCGCACGAAGCGCCGGAACTCCAGCGACAGGCGCATCATGATGAGCGACCAGTCCAGCGGCAGCCCCGCGCCGTGGATGGCCGCGATGCTCGCCTGCCGCGCCAGCTCCGTGAGCAGCATGCCCTGCACGTGTCCGGAGGGATGGTCGAAGAGGAACTCCGGGGACTCGGTGAAGGCGTTGAACTGCTGGAGCGCCCCCACCCGGCACGCGTTGGCGAGCAGCACATTCGCCGGGTCGCGCTTGTGCACGAGCACCGGATCGATGCGCTCCAGCGGACGGGCCTGCTCCGCCTCGCTGAAGGACTGCCGGCCCGCCGAGACGGGGTTGCGCACCGGGATGCGGGCGAGCAGCTCGGAGACGTTCTTGGGAGGGTCCTTCTTCCACGGGTCGCCCACGCGCACGCCCACCGGCGTGGCGTCCGCCCACTCCGCCAGCGCGGGGAACTCCGCGGCCCGCGCGCCCAGGTACACGCCGCAGTGCTCCTGGAGCGCGGCGGCCAGGAACTCCGCCTCCTCCACGTCCTTCACCGGGATGCGGCAGGGGTGCTCGACCTCCCGAACAAGGGCCGCCGGCACGAGCAGGAACGGGACGCCCTCCGGCGACGCCACCCGCAAGCGGCGCTCGGGATGACTGGGTTCGGAATCCATGTCTGCCTTTCTCCAGCTGAGGGGACAGGCAGTCTAGGAATCGCGATCTCTCAACACGAGAACCAGGGAAGGCCCGCGCTCACGAGGCGAGCGATGAGACCCGGAGGGATTCGCGAGTCTGTCTCATGAACCATCACGACACGTCGCGAACTGCGTCTTGGATTGAGCCGGCCGGCGCGCGTGAGGGCTTCCCTGCTCCGCGGGAGGGTCCCGTGTGCAGCGGACCCGCGCCACCAGCTTCCCTCCACCACCCCCCAGGTAGAGGGGGCCCGTCGCGGGGGCACGCCGACGGACTGGCGCCCCGTGTGCGCATCCGAGGGGAGCGGCCGGTTGTGAACACCTGCCCCCGGTGGAACCACCGCGGGGCGCAACCTGCCTGACAGTCGGCCAGGGCGCGGGTTGTAGCCCGGCGGGTGCGTGATGAGGGTGCGCCCTCTGTACGGGTCGTTGGCGCAGCGGGCGTGGAGGGACAGGCATGGGGACGGTCAGCGGTCGTGCGTGGCTTTCGGCGTTGGCGTTGGTGGTGGGCGCGGGCCCGACGTTCGCGCAGGGTGACGCCGCCGGGATGGATCCGATGACGGTGCGCCGGGTGGCGGACCTCACCGGCGAGGCCGTCTTCCCGCGCTCCCCCTACCGCCTCTCTTCGCGTGCCTCCGTGGAGCTCGACGGGCGCCTGTATTTCGTCTCCAACGTCTACGCCGCGGGGACCTCGAGCTCGGCCTTCGAGCTCTGGGTCACCGACGGCACGGCCCAGGGCACCCGTTCGCTCCAGGAGTGGCTTCCGCCTTCGACGAGCCTCGACTCGACATCGCTGCGCGCCACACCCCACCGCCTGTTCTTCGCCGCGAGGACGCCAGACAGCGGCCTGGAGCTGTGGACGAGCGATGGCACGCGCGAGGGGACGCACCTGACGCGCGAGCTCAGCCCCGGCAAGCCCCATGGCATCGACTACCAGGCGCCGATCATCCCCTTCGGGGACGGCGTGCTCTTCGCCGCGTTGAGCGCGGGTGGTTCGCAGACGGAGCTGTGGCGGTCGGACGGCACCGAAGCGGGCACCGTGCCGGTCAAGGGCCTCTCCGCGGACTTCAGCGCCGTGGCGTCCAGCGGCTTCGTCCTCATGGGAGGCGCCGCCTACTTCTCCGCGTATGGCCCCGCGGGCGAGGAGCTGTGGCGCACGGATGGCACCGAGGCCGGCACCGTGATGGTGCGCGACCTCAAGCCGGGCCCGGGCAGCGCGTATCCCCGGGACCTCACCGTCGTGGGCGGCCTCCTCTACTTCACCACCCAGAACGACCAGCAGGGCCATTCGCTCTGGAAGTCCGACGGCACGGCGGAGGGCACCGCGCGCGTCGCGGACTTTCCGCGCGAGGGCGCGGGGAACCACCTCGCCAGCCTCACCGCGCTGGGCGACAGGCTGTTCTTCGCCGCGAACACCTCGGAGGGCTTCTCGCTGTGGCGCACGGATGGCACCGAGGCCGGCACCGTGCCGGTGATGACGAAGCCCTGGTCGCTCTTCGGGGGGACGAGCCACGGCCTCCTGCCCGTGGGCAACCGCCTCTACGTGGTGGGCCAGGACACCGTCGCCGGGGATACGCTGTGGGCGACGGACGGTACCCCGGAGGGCACCGCGCGCCTTCCGCGTCCCGCCCCGTTCGAGCGCGCGTTCATCAACGGCGCGACCGCGTGGGAGGGCGGGCTCGCGTTCAGCGTCACGACGAGCGCGGGCGCAAGCGAGCTGTGGCGCACGGATGGCACGGGCGCGGGCACGTCCCGGCTGACGCGGCTGCCCTCAGGCCAGCCGGCCGCGACGGCCGCGGGGCTGGTGCCCTTCCAGGGCGCGCTGCTGACGACGGCGGGAGACGCGTGGACGCCGCACGCCCTGTGGCGGCTGGAGCGGGATGGCGCGGCGCCGACCTTCGTGTGCCCGGCCACCCGGGACGTGCCCTCCAACCGTCCGGAGGGCACGGTGCTGCCCGACGCCAAGCCCGAGCTGCGGACCGGGCCGGACCGCGCGTGGATCCGCTCCTCCTTCGTGGACGGCCACCTGCTCCCGCTCCATCAGCCCGTCCCCATCACCTACCAGGCCGGGGATGATCAGGGCCGCGTCACGTACTGCACCACGGTGACGACGTCCCGGGACCTGACGCCGCCGGCGATGCCCGGCTGCCCGGCGGAGCTCCTCGTGGGCGCGCAGTCGCCCCGGGGCGTCACCTTCTACTATCCGGACCTGGGCACCGCGGACGAGACGAGCCAGGACGTGCTCGTCACCTACAGCCCGCGGAGCGGCAGCGTGCTGCCCGTGGGCACCACCCAGGTGAACGTGACGGCGAGGGACGCGTCCGGCAACGAGAGCACCTGCTCCTTCCCCGTCACCGTGCGCGACACCCTGGCGCCCGGCGGCGCCTGCAAGGTGAACGAGGTCCGCGTGGAGGCGGAGGGCCCCGAGGGCGCGCACGCCTCCTGGCCGGACCTCACGCCCACCGACAGCCTCTCCCCCCAGGTCACCGTCACCAGCACGCACGCGTCCGGGGACCTGTTCCCGCTGGGCCTCACCCGCGTCCAGGTGGTCAGCACCGACGAGGCGGGCAACAGCAGCACCTGCGAGATCCAGGTCCAGGTGCGCGACTCGCGCCCGCCCATGCTCACCTGCCCGGAGGACCAGACGCTCACCACCGCGGTGATGTCCGGCACCCGCGCGGAGTACCCGGCCGCCACCGCCGAGGACGCCGTCTCCGCGACGCAGCTCACCTACAGCCCCGCCGTGGGCACGCCGCTCGCGCCGGGCCTGCACGCGGTGCAGGTCACCGCCATGGACGAGGCCGGCAACGCGGCGCTCTGCAACTTCCACCTGACCGTGCAGTACGACCCCACGACGGACATGCGGCAGGGCCTGGGCTGCTCGGCGGGCAGCGGGCCGTCCGCGGCGGGGGGCTGGGGCGCGCTCCTCGCCCTCGCCTGGACGCTCGGCCGCCGTCGGAAGGACGGCACGCCGCGCGCGTGAGTCATGGACCGTGGCGGCGAGGGGGACTTCCGCTACAGTCCCCGCTGCCCCATGGACCTCACCCTCTTCGCCGTCGGACTCGTGAAGGTCGTCCTCGGCGGCCTCGTGGCCGCGCTCGGCATCGGCCTGGGCATGCGCGGCCTGAGCCGCCTGCTGGACAGCCACCCCGTGGAGGAGCTGCGCCAGGGCAACGTCGCCGCGGGCCTGGTGCACGCGACCAGCCTCGTGTCGCTGGGCCTGCTCGTGCAGCACGCGCTGAAGGCCACGGGCGACGCGGTGGACCTGGCGGTGCAGAACCCGCCCGTGTCCGCCATCGCGGTGCTCCAGTTGCTGGGGCTGGCGCTGGTGCACGTGGCGCTGTCGCTGGCGGTGGGCGTGGCGGTGCTCGCCCTGGGCGTGCGGCTGTTCGACAAGATGACCCCGGGCATCGAGGAGCTGGCGGAGGTGCGCAAGGGCAACGTCGCCGCCGCGCTGCTCCTGTGCGCCTTCCTGCTGGTCATCGCGCTGCTCACCGCGCCGGGCCTCCAGGCCGCGCTCAACGGGCTCATCCCCTTCCCGCAGCTCCCCGCCGGCATGCTGCGCGCGCCCGCCTGAAGCCGCCATGGCCGCTCGCTCGTGGAAGACGCTGCTGTCGCTGCTGGTGCCGGGCGCGCTCATGGCCTTCGCCAGCTGGGAGCTGGTGCTGACCCGCAAGGCGGGCCGGCTGGCCGAGGCCCCGAAGCCGGCGGTGGAGGTGCCCGCGGCCAACCCCCAGGAGGCGTCGAAGGACCTGGGCGTGGTGCTGGTGCCGGAGGACACGCCCCCCGAGCGCGCGAAGGCCTATGACTGGCGCGTGGAGGGCCTGGAGCCCGCCCGTCAGCAGCTCGCCTACGGCCTGGGCGAAGCGGTGGAGCGCGGGCTGGAGCAGGCGCACCGCGACTACAGCGTGCGGCTGCGCTACCGCGCCATGGGCCCGGAGCGCTTCACCTACGTGGCGCCGCCGGGCTGCGGCACGGACATGCGCTGCATCTACGCGGAGCTGATGCGCAGCAACGCGGAGCCGGTGCGCGTGCTGGGCGAGCGCTTCGCCACCTCCATCCGCGAGCGCGACCTGGACGCGGCGCAGGCCACGGAGCTCATCCTCGGCTTCGTGCGCCGCATCCGCTACGAGCTGCCGGGGGACGAGCCCTTCGGCATCGTCCCGCCGGGGCTGGTGCCCGCGCAGGACCGGGGCGACTGCGACTCCAAGGCGGTGCTGGCGCTGATGCTGCTGCGGCAGGTGGGCGTGGACGCGGTGATGCTCTACTCGGACGCGCTCGCGCACGCGGCCATCGGCGTGGGGCTGCCCGGCACCGGCACCCGCATCCCCTTCGGGGGGCGCGGGTACCAGTACGCGGAGCTCACGGCGGAGGGCTGGCCGCTGGGGATGATTCCGCCGCAGTACGACAAGCCGCGGCTGTGGCGGGTGCTGCCGCTGCCGGACGTGCAGGGCTGAGCGCCGCGGGCCCTTCGAGGGACCGCATCCGAGCGGCCCGCACCGCCGTGGACGACGTCAGCGGGCGGGGCGGTCCAGCACTCGGACCGTGACGGCGGGCGCCCCGGGATGGCATGACCCGGGGCCATGGCCCGTGACGTCTCGTTCTTCGACAAGCTCGCCTCGCTGCTCGCCCAGGAGCGCGAGGCCGAGAAGGCCCGCATGTCCGCGCTCGCGCAAGGGCTCACCCTGCGCGAGCGCGAGGAGCAGGGCCTGTCCGTGCTGGACCTGGAGACCGTCGAGGAGGAGGTGGGCCTGGGCGGCCGCATCCTCCTCACGCTCGCCCGCGCGGACCGGGGGAAGCTGCCCACGCGCGTGTCCAACGGCGACCTGGTGGCGGTGCTGCCCCGCCGCGCGGAGGTGAAGGAGCCGGCGAAGGCGCTCGTGTCGCGCGCCACCGCCACCCGCATCCAGCTGGCCTTCGACCGCGAGCCGCCCGCCTACCTGTCCGAGGGGCTCCTGCGCCTGGACGTCGTCCCCAACGACGTCACCTACGAGCGCGTGCGCGCCGGCCTCCAGCGCGTGAAGGCGATGGACAAGGGCCAGGAGCGCCACAAGCGCGAGGTGCTGCTGGGCAACGAGCCCCCGCGCTTCGACAACGCGAAGGACTTCACCCCCACCCGCCCGCTCAACCCGGAGCAGCAGGACGCCGCGAGGCGCGCGCTCGCCGCGGAGGACTTCTTCCTGGTCCACGGCCCGCCCGGCACCGGCAAGTCCACCGTGCTGGCCGAGGTCGCGGCCCAGGCCGTGGCGCGCGGGGAGCGCCTCCTGTGCACGGCCGCCAGCAACGCCGCCGTGGACCACCTGCTGGAGCTGTGCCTGGAGCAGGGCCTGCGCGCCCTCCGCGTGGGCCACCCCGCGCGCGTCGCCGCCCGCCTCCAGGAGCACACGCTGGACATCGTGGTGGAGGAGCACCCGGACCGCGTCGTCAGCCGCGACCTGTTCGATGAGGCCTTCGACCTCTTCGGCTACGCGCGGCGCCAGCGCAGCCAGGGCCGCAGCCGCGAGCGCTTCGCCAACGCCCGCTCCTCCACCGCCGAGGCCAGGGACCTGATGGACGAGGCGCGCAAGCTGGAGAAGAAGGCCGTGAAGGCCGTGCTCGCCCGCGCGGACGTGGTGTGCGTGACGCTGGCGAGCCTGGGCTCCGGCGTGCTCGCGGGCGAGGAGTTCGACCGCGCCCTCCTGGACGAGGCCACCCAGGCCACCGAGCCGCTGGCCCTCCTGGGCTTCCTGCGCGCGCCCAGGGTGGTGCTCGCCGGGGACCCGCAGCAGCTGCCGCCCACCGTGCTGTCCCAGGAGGCCTCGAAGGCGGGCCTGGGCGTCAGCCTCTTCGAGCGCCTGCTCCAGGACCACGGCGACGACGTGAAGCGCATGCTGCGCGAGCAGTACCGGATGAACGCCGCCATCATGGCCTTCCCGTCGAAGGAGCTGTACGGCGGCGAGCTGCGCGCCCACCCGTCCGTGGCTGGGCGCACGCTCGCGGGGGTGCTGGACCCTGGCGAGGAGGTGGACGCCCCGCCGGTGCTCTACCTGGACACCGCGGGCAAGGGCTTCGACGAAGAGGTGGAGCCCACCACGCACAGCCTCCTCAACCCGGGCGAGGCCACCTACGTCATCGCCCGCGCGCGGGAGCTCCTCCAGCGGGGCCTGGCCCCGCGCGAGCTCGCCGTCATCGCCCCCTACAGCGCCCAGGCCCGCCACCTGCGCGAGGCGCTGGAGGCCGTGCACCCGGAGGTGGAGGTGGACACCGTGGACGCGTTCCAGGGCCGGGAGAAGGACGCCATCCTCGTCAGCCTCACCCGCTCCAACGGGGAGGGGCAGCTGGGCTTCCTCAACGACCTGCGCCGCATGAACGTGGCCCTCACCCGCGCCCGCCGGCACCTGTTCGTCGTGGGCGACTCCGCCACCCTCAGCAGCCACCCCTTCTACGCGCGCTTCATCGAGGGCACCCAGGCGGACGGCGGCTACCGCTCGGCCTGGGAATGGCCGGACCCGGCTGAACAATGATTGTCATCCCAACGACTCCGGGCCGCCCCGCGGGGCTACGCAAGGAGTGCGGGTCGGCCGCGCGAAATTTGTCGCATCGCTGAACGAAATTTGTCACCCGCCCGGCCCGGGGGAGTGGGGGACGGCCGGAAATCAGGCATTTGGCCCCATCCCAGGGGTCGGCACGAAGACTGCTTTCCTTTCGGAGCACGGAGGGAATCCATGTCTCAAGCGCCTGTGGTGACCAAGGAGAATGACGTCTGGGTGATTCGGATCAACCGGCCCAACGGCAAGACCCAGGAGTACCGCTGCGCCACGGAGAGCCAGGCCCGGCAGCTGGCCCTGGTGCTCGGCCGCCCCGACACGGGCGGCCCGCCGCGCCCGGCTGCGTCGTCCAGCACGGTCGCGTAGGGTCGCCAGCACCCGGGGGGACGGGGTAAGGCGTGCAGGCACGAGGAGGCCCCCGTGCCCGCCGCCGCATTCGAATCCCTCACCGTCGACGCAGAAGGGCTGCCGCTGCGCGTGCGGCAGCGCAGCCCCCAGGGCGCGCCCGCCGTGCTGATGCTCCACGGGTGGCTCGACCACTCCCACAGCTTTGATCCGCTCTGCGAGCACCTGCCCGAAGCCTGGCGCACCGTGCTGCTCGACTTCCGAGGCATGGGCCAGAGCGGCCACGCGGGCCCCGGCGCCGCATACCACTTCAGCGACCACCTGCTGGACGTGGAGGCCGCCCTGGACGGGCTGGCCCTGCCGCCAGTGCACCTGGTGGGGCACTCGCTGGGCGGCATCGTCGCGCTCGCGTACGCCGCCGCGCGCCCGGAGCGCGTCAGGAGCCTGACCCTCATCGAGAGCCTGGGCCCCTCCGGCGGTCCCTCCGCGGGCGCAGTGCAGCGGCTGCGCGGCTTCCTGGACGACGCGCGCCGCCCGCCCCACCGCAAGCGCTACCCCACCGTGGAGGCCGCCGCGGAGCGCCTGCGTCAGGCAAACCCCACCCTCTCCCCGGACGCGGCGCTCCTCTTCGCGCGCCACGGCACCCGGCGCACGCCCGAGGGCGACTTCACCTTCACCTTCGATCCGCGCCACCGCCGCCGCTTCGGCCAGGGCTACGACGAGGCCCAGTGGCTGGCGCTGGAGGCCGCCGTCACCTGCCCCGTGCAGCTCTTGCGCGGCACCGAAGGGCTGTCCCCCGCCCCGGAGCTGCTGGAGGCGCGGCTGGCCGCCCTGCGCACCCAGGTGTCCCCGCCCCGCGCCTTCGAGGGCGGCCACCACGTGCACCTGGAGCAGCCCGCCGCCATCGCCGCCGCCATCGCCGCGTTCGTCGCCGGAGCGACCGGCGACCTGGGGCCCGAAGCGTCCGGTTCATGACCTGAAAAGTTGGGGACCCACCTTGGCAAAAGGTCGGGAAAAACCTTTCACCCTCCAGGGCACCCCGGTTCCCTCCAGCGCTCACTTGGCCGCTGGAGTGTTGGCCAAGTCCCTGTTTTCAGGGGCCCGCCGCGTCACTTTTCAGCGCGGCACGGGTCTTGATTAGGGGGAGCCCGAGGTGGATCACGTGTCCCGGGCATCCGTGTGCGTGTGGTGGGGAAGGGTGGGGAGCGGACAATGGTGATGGGGTGGAGGGGTCGGTTCGTCCTGCTGGCGTCATTGGTGGCAGGGACGATGGCGTGTCACGAGGAGGACCAGACGCGCGGGGTGCAGGCCACGGCGGTGCTGGACCAGGACGCGCTCGACTTCGGCGAGGTGCCGGTGGGCGAGTGGCGTGAGAAGGAGGTCCGGATCCGCAACATCGGCTACGTGCCCTTCTCCGCGCTGGAGGCCCTGGGGCTGGGCAACAACCCGGCCTACCAGGTGGAGCTGAAGGACGGCGGCGGCCGCGTGCCGCCGGGCGAGTCGCACGTCGTCAAGGTGCGCTTCCACCCGCTGGCCGAGGGGCCGGTGGAGGAGACGCTGCGGGTGACGACGGACGCCAACGTGGGCGCCCTGCAGCAGCTGCCCGTGCACGGCCTGGGCACGCCCACGCGCATTGGCGTGGACCCGCCGGTGCTGGACTACGAGACGCTGGAGGTGGACAGCGACCGCACGCTGGAGGTCACCGTCACCAACCCGGTGGACCTGCCGCTGACGCTGAAGGTCGCGGGCGAGCAGGCGGAGCCGTTCACCGCGGACACCATCACCGTGCCGCCCAACAGCACGCAGGTGGTGAGGACGAAGTACCTGCCCCGCGCGCTGGGGCAGATGGGCGCGCGGCTGGAGGTGGTGTCCTGCGAGACGTGCACCCCGTCCGTGGTGGACCTGAAGGGCAACTCCGTGGCGAGCGCCTTCGTGTTCGACCCGGCGCCCGTGCCCTTCGACGAGATCCCGGTGCACGAGCGCACCGAGTCCTTCACCCGCGCCCGCAACATCACCTGGCGCCCGGTGACCATCTCCGCGCTGGCCACCAGCGACCGGGCCTTCTCCGCGCTGTCCAAGCCGGAGGGCACCACGGTGCGGCCCAACGAGGTGGTGGAGATGCGCATGGAGTTCGCCGCGCGTTACTCCGGCCCCAACGTGGGCAACCTCACCGTGGCGTACGCGTCCGACAAGGCGCGGGAGTCGCGCGTGATGCTGGACGCGCGCGGCGGCCGGCCCACGCTGGCCGTGGCCCCGGTGGCGCTGGACTTCGGCGAGCTGCCGGTGGGCGGCAAGGTGGAGCAGGTCATCCGCATCACCAACGCGGGCAGCAACGGCCCGCTCACCTTCACCGGCGTGCGCGCGGACGGCGACGCCCCCCAGTTCGACGTGGGCACCCCCACGCGCGGCGCGCAGGACTACGCCTGGAAGGGCGGCGCCTGGCCCACGCTGGAGGCCAACGGCCTGCAAATCGACCCGGGCGACGACGCGCTGGAGCTGAAGGTCTACTTCGAGCCCAAGAACGAGGGCACCTTCACCGCGACGCTCTACGTGCAGTCCAACGACCTCTTCACGCCCGAGCGCGCCATCACCCTGACGGGCCGCGCCCGCGCGTCCGGCCCCTGCGAGTACGAGCTCTTGCCGCAGCCCAAGCTGGAGTTCGCCAACGTGGTGCCGGGCCGCGGCGCGGTGCTGGGCTTCTACTTCCGCAACCCGGGCCGGGCCGAGTGCGCCATCAAGAACGTGCACCTGTCCGATGACGGCGGCGGCGTGTTCACCATGCCTGGCGGCCCCATCACGGGCGGCGTGGTGCTCTACGACACGGCCTTCAGCGCGATGATCGCCTTCCGCGCGCCCCTCACCGGCGGCGAGTTCAACGGCGAGCTGATGCTCACCGTCAACAACCCGGCCCACCCCACGGTGACGCTGCCCATCCACGCGGTGTCCAACGCGTCGTGCCTCGTCGCCACGCCGTCCTTCGTGGACTTCGGGCCCATCCGCTACGACTGCCCGGCCAAGCCCCGCAAGACGTTCCTGTCCAACCGCTGCAGCGAGCCGCTCACCGTGGCGGACGCCGTCATCGGCAACGGCACGTCCCAGCAGTTCTCGCTGCGCACGCCGGTGACGGCGCCCATCACGCTCCAGCCCGGCGAGGGCTTCGAGATGGAGGTGGACTACTCCCGCGAGGTGCTGGGCCAGCACTACAGCCCGCTGTACTTCCAGGCGGACACGGAGCCCCACCCCTTCCTCGTCCCGCTGCTGGCGGAGACCAACCACGAGGGCATCCAGGTGGACCGCTTCACGCAGGGCACCGACAGCCAGCTGGACGTGCTCTTCGTCGTCTCCAACACCACCACCATGGAGCCGTACCAGCAGCGCCTGCGCAACGCGATCCCCGGGTGGCTGGCGCGCGCCAGGGAGCTGAACGTGGACGTGCGCGTGGGCGTCACCAGCACGGGCCTGGTGCAGCGCGAGGGGCTGTGCGGCGGCGGCGCCAACGGCGGTGAGGCCGGCCGCCTCTTCCCGGTGGACGGCAGCCGCGCCCGCGTGGTGTCCGGCAACAGCGCCAACGCGGCGGCCACCATCCAGGCCAACCTCGACGTGGGCCTGTGCCACAACCTGGTGCAGGGCCTGGAGACGATGCGCCAGGGCCTGTCCGCCCCGCTGTCCGAGCAGGCCGACGACGTCCGCACCCCGCAGCCCAACGACGGCAACCTGGGCTTCACCCGCGCCGCGGCCCGCATGGCGGTGGTGGTGCTGTCGGACGAGGACGACCACTCCGGCTTCGAGCCGGACAGCTACATCCAGTTCCTCCAGACGCTGAAGGGCACGGGCATGTCCCAGCGCAGCAGCCTGCACGCGCTCATCCCCAACGGCACCTGCACCACCGCGAGCAGCAGCGCGGACCGCTTCGCCGCGGTGGCCCGGGGGACCGGCGGCTCCGTGGGCTCCATCTGCGAGGGGGACTACCGCGGGTTCCTGGACCCCATCATCCAGCAGGCCGGGGGGGCACAGGCGGACTTCCCCCTCACCGCGACGCCGGACGGCACCGCGGAGATGAGCGTCCGGGTGAACGGCCGCACGCTGGAGGCGGACCAGTGGACCTACGACGCCGGCCGCAACGCGGTCATCTTCGCGGCGGGCTCCGTGCCCACCCCGGGCCAGGCCGTGGAGATCCGCTACCGCAGCGTCTGCGCCGCCACGCCCTAGGGTGACGGGCTCGTGACGCAGCGCGGCCGGGCCGGTCCCTGGGAGGGGGCCGGCCCGGTTCGCGTTTTTGGGGGTGCTCGGGCTTTTGAGATCCGCGCCGAGGCGGCTATCGTCACGGCCGGAGTGGAAACGTTCGGCCGCTATGAATTGCTGCGCAAACTGGCCACCGGTGGCATGGGGGCCGTCTATCTGGCGCGGCAGAAGGGGCCGGTGGGGTTCCAGAAGCTGCTGGTGGTGAAGCGGCTGCTGCCCCACCTGTCCGAGGACGACGAGTTCCTCCAGATGTTCCTGGACGAGGCGCGCATCGCGGCGCTGCTCAACCACCCCAACATCGCGCAGATCTACGAGATGGGGGACGTGGACGGGCAGTACTACATCGCGATGGAGTACGTGCACGGCGAGCCGCTGGGCTCGCTGGTGCCGCGCGCCTCGGCGCACCCGGGCGGCTTCCCGCTGGGCCTGCGCTGCCGGATCATCGCGGAGGCGGCGGCGGGGCTGGACGCGGCGCACAACGCGCGCAGCCCGTCCGGCCGGAAGCTGTCGCTCATCCACCGGGACGTGTCGCCGCAGAACGTGCTGGTGGGCTTCAACGGCGGCGTGAAGCTCATCGACTTCGGCGTGGCGAAGGCGCAGGGGAAGCTGTCCCAGACGGTGGTGGGCACCATCAAGGGCAAGCACGCGTACATGTCCCCGGAGCAGGCGCGGGGCGAGCCGCTGGATGCGCGCTCGGACGTGTTCGGGCTGGGGACGGTGTTCTACGAGCTGCTGACGAGCGGGCGCCTGTTCAAGCGCGAGACGGAGATGGCCACGCTGAAGGCCGTCGTGGGGCACAAGATCGTCCCGCCATCGGAGGCCGTGCCCGGCATCCCCAAGTCGCTGGACCCCATCGTCTTCAAGGCGCTGGCGCGCAAGCGCGACGACCGCTTCTCCACCGCGGGCGAGCTGCAGCTGGCGCTGGAGGAGTTCCTCCAGCAGGAGAAGCTGCACGGCACCAGCGCGCACCTGGCCGCGTTCATGCGGGACGTGTACGCGGACGAGCTGGAGGAGGAGCGCTTCGCGGCCGAGCCGACGATGATCTACTTCGACCCGCGCCTGATGGCCCGGCCGGGTGGGAGCGCCTCCGCGAAGCCCCCGGCCCCCGGGGCGACGGCGTCGTCGGGCAAGGCGCAGGCTCCGCAGGCGCCAACGAGGCCGCCGCCGCGCGCGCAGGAGCCGTCGGTGAGCCAGTCGTCCACGAAGGCCGCCGCGTCGCCGGACGGCTCCGGCGTGGGGCACGCGCCGGAGCGGACCTCGCGCTCGAAGGAGACCTCGGGCCTCAGCCGCCCGGAGGCCCGCCCCGTGAGGAGGCGGGAGGACACGGGCGTGAGCCTCGCGGACACGCGCCCCCTGCACGACGAGGACCCGGGCCCCCCCACCGCGAAGCACGAGGCCGCCCGGTCCTCCACCGCGCAGTTCGGCGCCGTGCGCGCGGAGGCCTCGAAGCCCTCCCGCGCGCCCGAGGGCACCCCGGGGAGCCGCTCCGCCGCGAAGGCCGTGAAGGCCCCCGGGGACGCGACCGGCAGCCGCTCCGCCGCGAAGGCCGTGCGCGCGACGGAAGACTCCGTCAGCGCCCGGGCGCCCTCGAAGACGGGCCGCACCGAGGGCTCCGTGTCCTCCGCCCGGCGCCCGCGCGGAAGCGGGCCCGACTCCGACAAGTAGGCGCCAGCCTCCGCCGTGACAGGTCGCCCCGGGAGCGCGGGCGCCCGTCCCCCGCCCCTGCCGCGCACGGGCCCCACAGCGCCCGGAGGGCCCGCGCGCCTACAGGCTCGCGAGGGCCACGCGGTACAGCGCGCGGTAGCCCATGCGCGGGGCGACCTCGAACCGGTCCGCGTTGAAGATGTCGCGCATCAGCGCCTGCCCATCCGGCGTGGACGGCAGCCCCAACAGCGCCGCCTCCAGCGCGGACACCAGCGGCGCGGGCAGCCCCATGGCCACCGGCACGCCGTCGTTGGGCGCCTCGTCCGTGTACGCCAGCAGCTCGAACTTCGCGCCCATCCCGGGCCCCAGCACGTCCTCCACGCCCGTGGTGAAGGTGAGCCCCGTGGAGGCCGGCGGACAGAACACGCTCGTCACCTCCGCCCGGCCCTCCAGCACCGCCTCCAGCGCGCCCTGGTACGAGCCCGTGAACTGCTGCGACACGAACGCGCGCGACGGCTCCAGCCCCTGCGTCTTCAGGAACGCGCTGGGCAACAGGTAGCCCGCCACCGAGTCACGGTCCACCCACGCCGCCTTCGCGCCCTTCAGCCTCTCCAGCGTCAGCCCGGAGCCCGCCCGCCCCACCAGCGCGGAGCGGTAGCTGGACATGCCCCGGCGCACCCCGCGCGCCAGCACCCGCACGCCCATGGCCTCCATGCGCGCGCAGACGAAGGGCGGCGCCCAGGCCGCGTCCGCGCGCCCTGACAGCAGGTCCTTGGCCAGGGTCTCGTAGCTGGTGGCGACGCTCACCTCCACCAGCTTGCCCAGCGCGCGCTGCAGGAACGACGCGAGCCGCTCCGCGCGCTCGCGCGCCGTCTCGCTGCCCAGGGACGGCGGCAGGCCGAAACGGAAGGAGTGCCGCGGACCTGAGGGGACTTGCAGGGTCATACGCCTCCCTGCTTACCCCTGCTGGTCCAGCCGCGCCACTTCATCGTCCGCCAGACCGAACGTCGCCTGGAGCAGGTCCAGGATGCGCTGCTCCGCGGTGCTCGTCCGGCCGGACGCGTGGGCGATCTTCGTCGCCAGCTGGTAGGCCTTCACCCGCTGGGAGTGCGTGGAGAGGCCGTGCGCCAGGACCTGAAGTCGCTGCGGCAGCCCGTCCGACGCGAGCGCCGCCACGGACTCGCTCACGAAGCCCTGCGCCCGCTCCGGGCTCACGTTCTGGAAGAGCGGATCCGCCGCGAAGCTCTCCACCATCGCGCGGGCCTCCGCCTCCTTCAGCTGGCCGTCCGCCGCCAGCACCAGCACCATCACCTCCGCGAACAGCCGCTCCAGGGGCTCGCCCAGGGCCTCCGACAGGCTGCCCCCCTGCTCGATGACGTCGATGATCTGCGCGACCTCGTCCTCGGAGATGCCCAGCGCCGCCTGGAACGTCTTCAGCAGCCCCAGCTCCGACCGGGTGGCCCGCTGATCCGCCAGCGCCACCGCCGCCGCCAGGCCGAAGGCCAGCATCCGGTTCTTGTGGTCCGGCAGCCGGCGGCGCAGCGAGGCCAGCACCTCCTCCAGGTTGCGCGCCTCCGACAGCCGCGCCGCGCTGGACTCCACCAGCAGGTTCAGCTCCCCGGCCTGCGTGCCCTCGAACTCCGGGCGCTCCAGCACGCGCGTCAGGAGCGTCTGCAGCTCGCGCTGGGACACGTTGCCGTCCGCCATGGCGGCCAGCAGCATGGCCTCCACCAGCGCCGCGTTGCGCTCCTTGCGCGCCTTCACTGCCTGCTCTCGAGCCATGGACTGGCGCTCCCTTGCGTGTCGTGGGTGGGGGTGGCCACGGGCCCGTCTTCCGTCGCGTTCAGCGGGTCCGGGTTCAGCGTCTTGTCCAAGAGGTGCGTGGGCCGCACGTTCGACATCGCGTTGAGCAGGCTCTGGCGGACGTTGGGGATCTCCCTGCCCAGGTCCTCCACCAGCTTCTGCATCCGCTTTCGCTGCAGGTTCTCCTGGGACCCGCACAGGTCGCAGGGGATGATGGGGAACTGCTTCTCCTGCGCGAACTGGAGGATCTCCTTCTCCGGCGCGTAGCACAGCGGCCGGATGACCACGTTGCGGCCGTCGTCGCTCTTGAGGAGCGGCGGCATGGCCTTGAGGCTCCCGGCGAAGAACATGTTCAGGAGCATCGTGTGGATGAGGTCGTCGCGGTGGTGGCCCAGGGCGATCTTGTTGCAGCCCAGGTGCACGGCGGCGTTGTAGAGGATGCCCCGGCGCAGCCGCGAGCAGACCGAGCACTGCGTCTTCCCGGGCGGGGTCTTCTCCAGGACGATGCTGTAGGTGTCCTCCTTCAGCATCTTGTAGGCGTAGCCCTCGCGCTGGAAGTAGCCCTCCAGGATGTGGCCGGGGAAGCCGGGGTGGCCCTGGTCCAGGTTCACGGCCAGGAGGTCGAACTTCACGGGGGCCCGCCGCTGCAGCTCGCGCAGCAGGTGGAGCATCGTGTAGGAGTCCTTGCCTCCCGACACGCCCACCATGATGCGGTCCCCGGCCTCGATGAGGCGGAAGTCCGCGATGGCCCGGCCCATGTGGCCAAGCAGGCTCTTTTCCAGACGTTGGGCGTCGTTCATCGGCGGCGCCATCCTAGCGGCGGTCCGGGAAAAAACACGTCAAAGGGGCGGGCCGGTCCGCTAGCCTGCTCCCCGCGATGCCGACCTTCCCTCAGGGTGCCGTGGACGTGGTGGACCGCGCGGGCGAGGACGCCGCCACGCGCGTGCTGGAGAGGGCGCCCGAGGTGGCGGTGGACCTGGAGGCGGACGCCCTGCACGCCTTCCGGGCCCGCCTGTGCTTCCTCCAGCTGGGCACCGACACGGACATCTTCCTCTTCGACACGCTCCAGCCGGGCGTGGATCCGCGCCTGCTCTCCCCGCTGATGGAGGACCCCGGGCGCACGAAGTACTTCCACGCCGCCCAGGGCGACCTCCAGTTCCTCGCGGAGGCGGGCGTGCGCGTGCGCGGCCTCTTCGACACGCACCGGGCGGTGACGCTCCTGGGCTGGCCCAAGGTGGGCCTGGCGGACCTGGCGCGCGAGCGGCTGGGGGTCGAGCTGCCGAAGGAGCACCAGCAGTCCGACTTCTCCCTGCGCCCCCTGCCCCCGGGCATGCGGGACTACATCGCCAACGACGTGCGCTACCTCTGCGAGCTGGGCCGCCAGGTGCGCGACGCGTGCCGCGAGGCGGACATCCTGGAGGAGGTGCTCCTGGACTGCGAGCGCATGTGCGCGGAGGCGGAGGCCCGCCCCCAGGTGGGCGCCGAGTACAAGCCCAAGCTGTCGAAGAACGGCCTCTCCACGGCGCAGTACGCGCTCGCGCACGCCATCGCGCAGGGGCTGCACAGGCTGCGGCTGGAGTGGGCGGAGAAGGACAACGTGCCCATGGGCCGCATGCTGTCCAACATGGCCATCACCGACCTGGCCCTGAAGCAGCCGGACACACACAAGGACCTGGCGCGCGCGGCCGGCGTGCGGGGCGCGGTGGTGCGCGCGCACGGCGACACCATCCTCGCGCTCATCCGCGACCTCCAGCAGAAGTCCACCCGGGGCGAGCTGGACCTGGACCGCGAGCCCAAGGGTCCGCGCGACCCCCACCGGCGCAAGCGCGAGGAAGCGCTCAAGGCGTTCCGCGTCGAGCAGGCCACGCTGCGCAAGGTGACGCCCAGCGTGGTCCTCACCAACCCCCTCATGGAAGCGCTGGCGTCGAAGCCGCCCGCGAGCGTGGAGGAGCTGGCCCAGCTGCCCTATCTCGGGGAAAAACGGATCAAGCTGTACGGTGACAAGCTGGTGGCGTTGCTCAAGCCCTTTCCGGTGCTGGGAAGCTGACGCTCGCCCCCGACGGCGAGGCAGCCGGGGTACGCTTCGGCTGAATCGCGCGCGGCGCTCGTGCATCCGTTGTCGGCTCGCTGTCCATGGCCCTGGAATGCAGATGTTGAAGGCCCATCTGCGCCCTGGGTGCCGGTTGCGAGAACCGCGCGCGTGCGTACCTTTGACGCCGCACGAAGGGAGGGCCGGTCATGTTGGGAGCCAGGACAGGCGGGGCGCGGACAGAGGTCTCCCGGTGCATCGCCGCGAGCCTGAAGTGCCAGTCCTCGTGTGAGGCGGGCATGGCGCGCCTGACGGCCCAGGGGTTCCCGGCGGATGACGACGCGGTGCGCCTGCTGCGCCAGTGCGCGGAGCTGTGCGAGCTCAACGTGCGCGCGCTCCAGAAGGAGAGCCGGCTGTCGCGCCGCACCGCCAGCCTGTGCTTCGAGCTGGGCAGCCAGGTGGCCCGCGCCGCGTGGCTGGAGGCGCAGGACCCGGACTCGCACGCGCTCGCGAGGGACGCGCTGCACCTGGCGCGCGCGTGCCGCCCGCTGGTGTTCGCGGGCTAGAGGCTCACGCCGTACAGCGCGCCGTACTTGCCGCGCAGGTACGCCAGGAAGTCCTTGTCCGTGAGGCCCTCGCCGGTGATGGCGCGCACGCGCTCCTCCGCGGGCAGCCGGAAGCCGTGCGCGTGCAGGTTCGTGCGCAGCCACCCCAGCAGGGACGACGTGTCGCCCCGCGCGAGGTCCGCCTCCAGCGACGGCAGCGCGCGGCGCGCGGCCGCGTACAGCGAGGCCGCGTAGAGGTTGCCCAGGGAGTACGTGGGGAAGTAGCCCAGCTCGCCCCAGGCCCAGTGGATGTCCTGGAGCACGCCCTGCGTGTCGTCCGGGGGCGTGATGCCCAGGTAGCGCCGCATGCGCTCGTTCCACGCGGACGGCAGCTCCGACACGGGCAGCTCGTCGCGCAGCAGCGCCAGCTCCAGCTCGTAGCGCAGGGCGATGTGCAGGTTGTACGTCACCTCGTCCGCCTCCACGCGGATGAGCGACGGCACCACGTGGTTGATGCCCGCGTGGAAGCCGTCCAGGTCCACGTCCGCCAGCGCCTCCGGGAAGGACTCCTTCAGCGCGGGGAGGTGGTGCGCCCAGAAGGGGCGGCCGCGGCCCACCAGGTTCTCCCAGAGGCGGGACTGGGACTCGTGCAGGCCCATGGAGGGCACCGACGCCAGCGGCGTGCGGTGGTGCTCCGGGGAGAAGCCCTGCTCGTACAGGCCGTGGCCCGCCTCGTGGAGCGTGCCGAAGAGGGCGGCCTGCGGCCACGCCGCGTCCAGGCGCGTGGTGAGGCGCACGTCCTGCGCGTGCAGGCTGTTGGTGAAGGGGTGGATGCTCAGGTCCTGGCGGCCCGCCTCCAGGTCGAAGCCCACGGCCTTCAACAGCCGCAGCGTGAACCGCCACTGCCGGTCCGTGTCATAGGCGCGGCCGGAGAGGAACGCGGGGAAGGGCCGCTTCAGGCCGCCCAGCGTGGCCACCATGGGGATGAGCGCGTCGCGCAGCGCGGTGAGCACCGGCGTCAGGCGCTGCACGCGCATGCCGGGCTCGAAGCCCTCGAGCAGCGCGTCGTAGCGCTCGCCGTCGTGGCCCTGCGCGTCCGCCTGCTCGCGGCGCAGGGCGAGCAGCGCCTCCAGCGCGGGCTGGAAGCGCGCGAAGCGCTTCTCCGCGCGGGCCTCGCGCCACGCCTGGAGGCCCGCCCCCTGCGCCTCCGCCAGCGCGGTCACCAGCCGGGCGGGCAGGCGCACCGCGCGCTCCCGTTCGCGGGTGAGGACGCGCACCATGGCGCGCTCATCGGGGGTGAGGGCGGCGGCGTCCGGGCCGCCCTCCCCGGCGCGGGCCAGGGCCTCGCCCAGGCGCGGATCCACCAGGCGCTCGTGGTGGAGGGCCTGGAGGGTGGCCAGCTGCTGGGCGCGCGCGGTCGCCGCCTTGGGGGGCAGGTACACCTCCCGGTCCCAGGAAGCCAGGTTGATGGCGCCGTTCAGGTCGTTCAGCTCGTGCATCCGCGAGCGCAGCCAGGTGTCCATGGCTGTGTTTCTAGCGTGCTTCCAGGATATGAGGGCGCCCGCGATGGCCAACATCCTCCAATTCTTCATGGCGCCCGACGACGAGGTCGCCTTCTTCCGCTTCCTGGAGCGCCACGTCCTGGAGGTCTACCCCCGGCGCGTGCCGCCGGACTGGGAGCCCTTCCGCGCCACGGCGGACAACCTCCCGCGCCTGCCGGAGGAGGACCTCTACCTGGTGGCCAGCGAGATTGGCCCCGCCCTGGTGGACAAGGTGAAGCGCGGCCCGGACAAGGGCTTCTGGCGCATCGACGAGGTGCGCTCGCCCGTCATCTTCCTCGAGCGCTCGCGCCGCAACGAGGAGGGCGAGCTGCTCAGCGGGAAGCTGTGGGTGGAGCTGGAGGTGACGTCCCAGACGGGCCGGCGCGACGCGGCCCCGGACAGGTTCCGCCGCCTCTACCTGGAGGTGGAGGAGTTCGTGAAGAAGACCTTCCGCCGGGGCGACCCGAAGGACTTCTTCGTCGGCGCCCGCGCCGCGCGCCTCTTCAAGGAGGGCCTGGTGCTGCGCGACTCCGCCTTCCGCGGCGGCACCGTGGTGCCGCACAAGTAGCCCTGGCTCAGGCGGCGGCCGCTCCCTCCCGGGAGACGCCCCCCGCCGCCGGAGCGTCCGCGCCCGGCTGCGCCGCGACCCCCGCCCGGGCGCGGCGCGGCGCCAGGGCGAACGCCAGGAAGAACGGGCTGAAGAGCAGCGTGGGGAACAGGAAGCGCAGGTCCGGGTTGGGCGACACCAGCACCCAGGAGGCCGCGTTGATGAGCGCGGTCTGCGCGCACCCGAGCGCCGTCAGGGAGCGCTGGCGCCACGTCGCCACGAGCACGCCCGCGAGCAGCAGGTACAGGGACACCGCCGGCTGCCAGAAGATGGCGCGCAGCCAGCCCGGCTCCGAGTACGTGGCCCTGACGAGGTCCTCGAAGTAGCCCGGCCAGCGCGGCAACCAGGAGCGCGTCTTCAGCCCCAGGCGGTTGGGGTCGATGGTGCTGCCGCCCCAGTTGAAGGGCCCTACGTACAGCAGCGAAGCGGGCGCCCAGACGTAGCGGCTGACGCAGAGCTGGTGCTCCACGAGCACCCCGGGGTGGCGCTTCGCGAAGCGCCACAGCACGCCGCCCAGGTCCGCGTCACGCCCCTCCAGCTTCTCCTCGTGGGCGCCAATCGGGGAGCCGAAGATGAGGGGCCCCACGGCCTCGCAGGCGTAGCGGCCGCGCCACTCCTCCAGGGGCATGAACTCCTCCAGCACCTTCACGTCCTCCGGCGGCAGGTCGCCGGAGCGGGCCGCGGCCCCCAGCCGGTGGATGGCGAAGACCTGGTGCAGCATCGAGGCCGCGGGCTTCACCTTCATCACCGCGTACATCGGCACGCGGACGAGGAACACGGCGGCCACGGCGGTCACCGCCAGCAGCAGGCGCTCGCGCTTCACCCGGTAGCGCCACAGGGCCGCCACCAGCAGGGGCCCGCCCACCACGGGGCCGTTGTGCCGCAGCAGGCACAGCGCCGCCACGCACAGCCCCAGCGCCACCGCGCCGCCCCGGCCCAGGCTCCCGGTGCGCTCCGCGCGCAGCAGGAGCAGCACGGACAGCAGGCACATCAGCGTGAAGGGGGCGTCCTTCCACACCGCGATGACGTTGATGGCCACCGCGGGCGCCAGCGCCACCCACGCGACCACGCCCCAGCGCGCCCAGGCCGGCACCCGCCAGTGGCCCAGCTCCTCCACCCCCTTGCCCACCACCACCGCGAACAGGAGGAGCTGGAGGCCGGCCACGCCGCCCAGCGACCCCGAGGGCGCCGCCATCACGCCCATCCACCAGGTGGAGAACGCCGGGTGCCAGTCCACGTACCTGCCGTCCAGCAGCTGCTCCCACTGGGCCAGCGGGTCGAAGGACACGAGCCCCGGGAAGAACAGCGCCCACAGGAGCCCCCACGTCAGCGCCGGGGGAGTCGCGTACTTCGCCCAGCCCGCCTGCCGCCTCGCGAAGGCCGCGGCGCGCCCCTGCCCCCAGCGCGCCTCCAGCACGAGCCACAGGAAGCCCCACGCCAGGAGCACCGCGTAGACGTCCACGCGCTCCAGGTTCCAGAGGCCGGGCGCCAGCCGGGGCACCACGACGTGGCGCGCGTCGCCCTCCAGCCGCTGCTCGAAGGCCTGCTCCGGCCGCGCGTCGCCGAAGAGCGGGGGCGAGCGCATGGACACCCACGTCACCCGCGCGACGGGCCGGTCCGCCAGACCCTGGAGCACCACCTCCGCGGCGCGCGTGCGCCGGGGCAGCGTGATGCGCAGCTCCTGCATCCCCTCCGGGAGGTCCTCCCCCTGCACCTGGAGCAGGTCCGCGGGCGTCAGGTCGCGCTGCTGCGGGGTGTGGCCGTCGCGCTGGAAGGACACGCGGCCCGTCAGCGGCCCGGAGACCGCCTGGAAGCGCAGGCGCAGCTCCGTGTCCGGCCCCGCCTGGTACTTGAACAGCGGCCAGAGCGCGAGCGCCGCCACCAGGGCCAGGGCCGCGAGCTTCCAGGAACCACCACCGTGCGCCCCCCCGGGCGCGGAGTCATGTCGCGACATTCGAGCTGTCTACCTGATGGGTCCCGGGCGCACCACACCCCGGCGCCAGGGCGAACGCCAGCAGCAGCGGGGCCGCCAGCACCGTGGGAAAGAGGAAGCGCAGGTCCGGGTTGGGGGACAGGAGCAGCCACGCCAGGTGGTTGAGGCCGACGGCCTGGAAGATGATCAGCGCGGCCAGCCCGCGCCTCCGCCAGGCCAGCGCGAGCCACGCCGCGAGGCAGAGGTACACCGACGGGGCCGGCTGCCAGAAGGTGGCGCGGGGCCAGCCCACCTGCGCGTAGGTGCCCACGGCGAAGTCCTCCAGGAGGGGCCGCAACCCCGGCAGCCAGGAGTGGGGCTTCACGCCCACGCCGTTGGGGTCCACCGTGTTGCCCTTGCCGTTGAACGGCCCGATGTAGAGCGTCGACAGGACCGGGTCCCACGCGTAGCGCGTCACGCAGAGCTGGTGCCTCAGCATCGCCTCGGGGTGGCGCTTCGCGTGGTCCCAGAGCAGCCCCAGCAGCTCCAGCGCCCGGCCCTTGAGCCCCGGCCGGTCCAGCGGCGAGCCGAAGACGATGCCGGCCACGGAGTCGCAGTGATAGCGGGCGCGCCACTCCTCCAGCGGCATCAGGCTGGACAGCACGCGGGCCTCCTCGGGCGTCAGGTCCGGCGCGTTCGCGACCGCGCCCAGCCGGTGGAGGAGGAGCACCTGCGTGAGCTCCGGGGGCGGCGGCGCCACGTTCGCCGCGGAGTACAGCGGCCCGCGCACCAGCAGCGCGCCGCCCACGACCACCAGCGCCGCCGTCCAGCGCGCGCGGTCCTTCGAGTAGCGCCACGCGCAGGTGGCCAGCAGGGGCACGCTGAGCACCACCCCGTTGTGCCGCAGCAGCGTGATGCACAGCAGGAACACGCCCAGCGCCACGGCGCTCGCGCGGTCCAGCCGCCCCCGGCGCTCCGTGCGCAGCAGCACCCAGACGGTGCCCAGGCACGCCGCCGTGAACGGCGCGTCCTTCCACGCCGCGATGACGTTGGTGCTCACCGCGGGGGACAGCGAGGCCCAGGCGACCACGGCCCACCGCGCCCACGCGGGCACCCGCCACTGCTCCAGCTCCTCCAGCGCCTTGCCCAGCAGCGCCGCGAACAGCGCCGCCTGCGCCAGCCCCACCGCCGCCAGCGAGCCGAACGGCCCGCCGATGAGCCACAGGTAGGCCGTGTGGAACACGGGATGCCAGTCCTCGAACTGCCCCGTGCGCAGCTGGAGCCATTGGATCAGCGGGTCGTAGGAGAGGATCCCCGGGAAGAACGCCAGCCACCACAGCGACCAGGCCACGAGCGGAGCCACCGCGTAGCGGGCCCAGCGGCCCTGGCGCCTCGCGAAGGCCGCCGCCCTCCCCTCCCCCCAGCGCGCCGCCAGGAGCAGCCAGGCCAGCGCCCACGTCACCCCGCCGAAGAGCAGGTCCGCGGTGTCCACGTTCCAGGGCCCCGGCCGCAGCCGGTCCACGCGCACGGTGCGCGAGCCGTCCGGGTTCAATGCGTCCTCGAAGGGCAGCGGCCGCACCCCAGGCCCGCTCAACACGCTCCCGCGCAGCGGCACCCACGTCACCTCGAGGATGGGGCGGTCCTCCATCTTCCACAGCGTCAGCTCCGCGCGCCGCGAGTCGCGCGGCAGCGGGATGCGCACCTCCTGGAGGCCCTCCGGGATGCCGTCCTCCAGCACCTGCGTCAGGTCCTCCTCGGTGAGGGGCCGGGACTCGGGCGGGCCGCCCCGGCTGGAGGTGGTGACCTGCCCCGTGAGGCCCCAGCCCACCTTCGCGAAGCGCACGCGCAGCTCGCTCTGGGGTCCCAGCGCGAGCTTGAACGCGGGCCAGAGCGCGAGCGTCAGGCCCAGCGCGATCCACTTCAGCCAGGCGCTGGGAGCCCGGCGCGCGCGGGGCTCGGGCGGCGTGCCCTCGGGAGGGGGCGCCACGGGCATGGGAGGGCCGGCCTGCGTCTCCCCCCCCAGGGGACTCGGGTCATTGACGGAGGCCATGTGCCGGTCTCACCGTCAGCTGCCGGTCGCGGCCGGCGCGGACTGGCGCAGGAGCGGCGCCTCGGAGACGAACTTCAGCTCCGGGTGCTTCTCCTCGGCGTGCTGGAGCGCCCAGTCGTCGCGGAAGAGCACCAGGGGCAGCCCGTCGCGGTCCTGCACCGTCTGACGGTTGCCTTCCCAGTCGAACGACTTGGGGTCGAAGCTCGCGCCCACCACCCAGCGGGCGTGGCTGAAGGGCAGCCGGTCCAGGGCGATCTTCGCGCCGTACTCATGCTCCAGGCGGTACTGGAGCACCTCGAACTGGAGGGCGCCCACCACGCCGACGATGGGGTCCTTCATGCCCATGGCGAGCTGCTGGAAGATCTGCACCGTGCCCTCTTCCGACAGCTGCTCCAGGCCCTTCTCCATCTGCTTGCGGCGCAGGGGGTCCTTGGAGCGCACCACCGCGAAGAACTCCGGGCTGAAGCGCGGCACGCCCTCGAACACCACGTCCTGCGCCCCCTCCGCCAGCGAGTCGCCGATGCGGTACTGCCCCGGGTCGAACAGGCCGATGACGTCTCCCGGCCACGCGTCCTCGATGGAGGTGCGCTCGGCGGCCATGAACTGGCTGGGCTTGGCGAGCCGCACCTCCTTGCCCAGCCGCGAGTGGAAGGCGCTCATGCCCTTCACGTAGCGGCCGGACACCACGCGCATGAACGCGATGCGGTCGCGGTGCGAGGGGTCCATGTTCGCCTGGATCTTGAAGACGAAGCCCGCGAACTTCGGGTTCGTCGGCTCGCGCGGGCCCTGCGTGGTGGGGCGCGACGTGGGCGCGGGCGCCAGGTCCAGGAACGCGTCCAGGAAGGGGCGCACGCCGAAGTTGGTCATCGCGCTGCCGAAGAACATGGGCGACAGCTGCCCCGCGTCCGACTTCTCGCGCGTGAACTGGTCCCCGCCGATGTCCAGCAGCTCGATGTCCTCGTGGAGCTTCGCCAGCTCGGCGTCGGTGAGCACCGCCTTGATCTCGGGCGAGTCGATGGACACCGAGCGCTCCGACACCTCCGACTCGCCGTGCGAGCCCTCCGTGGAGAACACGTGCACCACGCGCGCCTGCCGGTCGTAGACGCCCCGGAACTCCGGCCCCATGCCAATGGGCCAGTTCATCGGGTACGAGCGGATGCCCAGCACCTGCTCCAGCTCGTTCATCAGGTCCAGCGGCTCGCGGCCGAAGCGGTCCAGCTTGTTGACGAAGGTGAAGATGGGGATGCCGCGCATGCGGCACACCTTGAAGAGCTTCTTCGTCTGGGGCTCCACGCCCTTCGCCGCGTCGATGAGCATCACCGCCGCGTCCGCCGCGGACAGCGTGCGGTAGGTGTCCTCGGAGAAGTCCTGGTGGCCCGGGGTGTCCAGCAGGTTCACCGCGTGGTCGCGGTAGCTGAACTGGAGCACGGACGAGGTGACGGAGATGCCGCGCTCCTTCTCCAGCTCCATCCAGTCGCTGGTCGCGTGGCGCCGCGCCCGCTTGGCCTTCACGCTGCCGGCCAGGTGGATGGCGCCGCCGTAGAGCAGCAGCTTCTCCGTCAGGGTTGTCTTTCCCGCGTCGGGGTGGGAGATGATGGCGAAGGTCCGTCGCCGGGCGACCTCCCTCTCGAGCTCGTTGGCCATGATCCGAGGCCAACTATCACGGGCGGTCGTTCCTTGCAGCTTCGCAAGCAGCGCCCGGAGGTCCGGCCGGGCTCCGGCCCGCCGGGGCAGCCCTCCCCCAGGCCCCCACCGGAGCCCTCGCCATGCAGCGCATCCTCCATGCCACCGGCACCCCCTGGGAGCCCCGGGTGGGCTACTCGCGGGCCGTGCGCGCGGGCCCCTTCGTGGCCGTCTCCGGCACCACCGCCACGGGCCCGGACGGCCAGCTCATGGGGGAGGGGGACGCGTACCAGCAGGCGGCCCAGGCGCTGACCAACCTCCGCGCCGCCCTGGAGGCGGTGGGGGCCCGGCTGGAGGACGTGGTGCGCACGCGCATGTACGTCACCGACATCTCCCGCTGGGAGGAGGTGGGCCGCGCCCACGGCGAGGTGTTCGCGGCCATCCGCCCCGCCACCTCCATGGTGGAGGTGCAGGCGCTCATCGACCCGCGGATGCTGGTGGAGATCGAGGCGGACGCGGTGGTGGCGTCCGCCCTGCCCTGACGGCCTAGAAGTCGGCGGTGACGTCGGTGGGGACGTCGTCCGGGGCGCCGGGGTTGCCGGGCTCGGGCGTGACGTCGTCACCGGTGCCTTCCGGGGGCGCCACGTCGCCGCGCAGCTCCACCGCGGGGCAGGCCTGGGAGTTGCCCACGCGGCTGCCGGGCACCTCCGTGCAGCTCTCCGGGCGGCCCGAGTCCGAGCACTGGAGCAGCACGCGATAGAGCTCCCGCTCCTGCGCGTCCCAGCAGGCGCTGCCCACGTAGGAGGTGTTCGCCGCGATGTCGCCGCCCCAGGCGCGCACGTCCGCGCGGCCGCCGGTGCCGGGGATGTGGCGCACGGACGAGAGCACCTTCTCCTTCGCGGAGGTCGCGGTGCCGGGCAGGTTGTACGGGCCGAGCACGCGCACGCGGGTGACGCCGGTGGCCTCCAGCTTGTGGCCCACGAAGGCGCCGGTGACGGCCTCGTGCGTGGCGGGGTTCGGGGTGAAGTTCGCCAGGCGGTAGGCCAGCGACTTGCTGCCGCCCTTGCCGAAGTGGGCGAACGACATCATCAGCTTGCCCTGGCCCGCGTAGGACGGGGCCACCGCCTTGAGGTTGTCCAGGGAGAGGGCCAGCGTGCCCCGGCCGCGGTGCGCCACGCCGTCGCGCTTGAGCGCGCCCGCGGCGACCAGCTTGTACTCCACGTCGTCGGCGCTGTTCAGCGGGCGGGCCTCCAGCTTCCACTGGTAGCGCTGGCCCGCGCCCTTGCGGATGAAGAGCCGGAAGGTGGCGTTGGCGCGGTCCACGGGGCCGTACACCCGCACGTCGCCGGGCTGCTCGGCGGCGGACTGCTTCGCCAGGTCCGCGATGGGCACCAGCGCCTGCCGGAGCGTGTCGTTGAGCGCCTTCACCTCCAGGCGGGCGCCCTCCAGCATCGCGGCGCCCTGGCCGTCGAGCGACGCCTCCACCTGCACCAGGTCCTGGGCCACGAGCGCGGCGCCGTCCTGCGCGAGCGCGTCCGTGTTGAGCTCGAGCGACGTGCCCGCGAAGTCCGGCAGGGACTCCACCGCCTCCTGATCATCCACCCCACCGCACGCCGTCGAGAGCACCAGGGCCGCGCCCACCGCCAACGTCTTGTTCCAGCGCATCGTCATCCTCCAACTTGAAAGGTTCGCGTGACTGCCTGCTGCCCACTCCAACCCGGCGGGCGCGGCGCGGTTGCGGGGCAGGGAATTTATTCCGCGCGGGCCGTCATGTGCGCCGGTGTCGGCCCGCGGGGTGGCCGTCCTCCCGGGGCGCCCCTACCTTCCAGGTGCCATGGGCGTCGAATGGAAGAGCAACATCGACATCGCGGACGCGCTGGAGCGGGTGGCGGACCTGCTGGACATGCAGGACGCGATGCCCTTCCGGGTGGGGGCCTACCGCAAGGCGGCGGCGACCCTCGCGAACTGGCCGGACTCGGTGGCGCAGGTGCTGGCGGCGGAGGGGGAGGCGGGGCTGAGGGAGCTGCCCGGCGTGGGCAAGAGCATCGCGGCGGCGGTCGCGGAGCTGGTGCGCACGGGGAAGCTGGAGCTGCTCCAGCGGCTGGAGGGCGAGGCGTCCCCCGAGGGCCTGCTCGCCAGCGTGCCGGGCATCGGGTCGGAGCTGGCGAAGCGCATCCATGACGCGCTGGGCATCACCACGCTGGAGGCGCTGGAGCTGGCCGCGCACGACGGGCGGCTGGAGCGGGTGGAGGGCTTCGGTCCCCGGCGCGCGGAGCAGGTGCGCGAGGTGCTGGCCGCGAGGTTGGGGCGCAACCGGCGGGAGCGCGAGCGGGCCCGGTCCCATGAAGGCGAGGACGTGCCACGCCCTTCGGTGGAGCTGCTGCTGAAGGTGGACGCGGACTACCGCCGCCGGGCGGAGGCCGGGGAGCTGCGGCGCATCGCGCCCAAGCGGTTCAACCCCACCGGCGAGGCCTGGCTGCCGGTGATGCGCGAGCACCTGGACGCCTGGAGCTTCCGCGCGCTGTTCTCCAACACGGCGCTGGCGCACCAGCAGAACGCGACGGGTGACTGGGTGGTCATCTACTACGACCAGGACGACGTCGAAGGCCAGTACACCGTGGTGACGTCCCACGTCGGCCCGCTCAATGGCAGACGCGTGGTGCGAGGGCGCGAGGAGGAGTGCCTCGCGTACTACGTCCGCCAGGGCGCGGACCACGAAGCACCGCACGCCGGGGTCTGACCGCGGCACGACCCGGGGCGGACATCGCCCGTGCCCGCCCCCGCGCGCCTCCGGCTCACGGCGCCGGTGAGTACACGTCGACGGTCACGCGCGCGCCGCCGCTCCCACTGCCCCCCGCGACGAGCACGCGGCCCGAGGGCAGCAGCGCCAGGCCATGGTGCGTGTTGCGCGTGGACTGGATGCCCGCGGGCATCCACGCGTTCATCGCGGCGTCATACACCTCCGCCGAGTCGAGCACGCCCAGGCCCGAGCCGCCCTCCCCCGTCACCACCAGCACGCGGCCCGTGGACAGCGCCGTGGCGTGCGGCAGGTAGCGCGGCATGTTCATGGGCGCCACCGTCTTCCAGGTGCCGAGCGCCACGTCGTAGACCTCCGCCGACCGCAGCGGCCCATCCGCGCCCCAGCCGCCCGCCACCAGCACCTGGTTGCCGGTGCCCAGCGGCACCGCGATGTGGCCGTAGCGCGCCACCGCCATGGCCCCCGTGGGCCGCCATGTCCCCGTGGCGGGGTCATACAGCTCCGCGCTCGCGGTGATGGCGTCCGTGCCGGTGGAGCTGCCGCCCATCACCAGCACCTCGCCCGAAGGCAGCGGCACCGCCGCGTGGTACGTGCGCGCGTGCCCCATGGCGCCCGTGGGGCTCCAGGTGCCCGTGGCCGGGTTGAACAGCTCCGCGCTGGCGAGCGTGGAGGCCGTGCTCGCGCCCGACGTGCCGCCCGCCGCCAGCACCTGGCCGGTGCCCGGGAGCAGCGTCGCGGTGTGGCGGGCCCGCCCCGTCCCCAGGCTCCCCACCGACGTCCAGGTGTCCGTCGCGGGCACGTAGACCTCCGTGGTGGACAGCCAGGTGGAGGCATCCCGCTGCCCGCCGCTCACCAGCACGCGGCCGTCCTTCAGCGGCGTGGCGGAGTGCAGGAAGCGCGCGGTGCCCAGCGCGGCGGCGCCCCGCCAGGCGTTCGTCGCCTCGTCGTACAGCGCGGCGCTCGACAGCGCGGTGCCCGAGGAGGACGCGCCTCCCGCCACCAGCACGTCGCCCGTGTCCAGCCGGCTGGCGCTGAGCTGCGAGCGCGCGGTGGCGAGGCTCGCGGCCGGGCTCCAGGGCAGGGCGGAGGGACGGTAGCGCTCGGCGGACGCGGTCCGCGCGCCCGCCTGGGGCACCCCGCCCAGCACGAGGACCTCTCCCGACGGCAGCAGCACGGCGGCGTGGCTGATGCGGCGCGTGGCCATGGCCGCCGTCTCCGTCCAGGTCCCCGTGGCCGGCGTGTAGAGCGCGGCGCGGTCCAGGTAGGGCTGGCCGCCCGTGGAGCCGCCCGTCACCAGCACCTGCCCGGAGGTGAGCAGCGTCGCCGTGTGGAAGACGCTGAGGGACGGCAGCGCGCCCTGGGACGTCCAGGTGCCGGTGCCCGGGTCGAACAGCTCGGACGTGTCCGTGGCCAGGCTGCCCGCGAAGCCGCCCGCCACCAGCACCTGCCCGGAGAAGAGCAGCGTCGCCGTGTGGCCCGTGCGCTGCGTGATCATGCGGCCCACCGCCGTCCACTTGCCCGTCATGGGGTCATAGCGCTCCGCCGTCGCGAGCACGTTCCCGTTGGCGCTGTCCCGGCCGCCCGTCACCAGCACCTGTCCGTCCGGCAGCAGCGTCGCGGCATGGCCCAGGCGGGCCGCGCCCATCCGGCCGGTGGCGGACCACGTGTTCGTCGCCGGGGCATACAGCAGCGCGGTGGCCAGCGCGTTGCCGGAGCCGCTGTCGCCGCCCACCACCAGCACCCGGCCGTCGGGGAGCAGCGTCGCGGTGTGCTGGGAGCGGGGCACGTCCAGCCCCGTCGCCGCGGACCAGCCGTTGGTGTCCGGGTCGAACAGCTCCGCGCCGTGCGAGGCCAGCACGGACGCGCCACCGCCCACCACCAGCACCCTGCCGGAGGGGAGCAGCGTCGCGGTGTGGCGCTGGCGGCTCGTGGCCATGTCGCCCAGGGAGAACCAGCGGCCGGTGCGTGGGTCATACAGCTCCGCGGCGGATGTCCCGCCGCCCGCGACGAGCACATAGCCGTTGCGCAGCGGCGTGGCCGTGGGGTCCACGCGCACGGAGGCCATGGCGCCGGCGCTGCTCCATCCAGAGGTGTCGAGCCGCGAGGCGGAGGTGGCGGGAGCGTCAAGGAGAGGCGGTGCTTCGGGGGCACAGGCCGTCGCGGACGCGAGCGCGAACGCGGCCAGCAGGCCGTGAAAACGGATCCGGTTCATCGAGGGGGGGTCCTTCACTTCATGGGGGGACGCGGCTTTCGCCGCGGGGGGGGGCGGCCCCTTAACCCAGACGAAGGAACGACAACAACGGAATTCCTATCAACCAGACCTTCCGCGCCCCGCGTCAGCTGCTCGCGGACGTGTAGTGGCGGATGGACATGAGCCACACCCACCGCGCCACCGCGGCGAACGCCACCGCGCCCGCCACCGCGCCCACGAGCCAGGTCCACGGCAGCCTGCCCAGGAGCGCGAGCGCGGGGAAGGTGGTCATCAGCGCCAGCGGGATGATGAAGGTGAACACCCACGACAGCGAGCCCCGGAACACCGAGGACGGCCACCGGGCCGCGTCGAAGATGGACGTGAAGAGGTACGTGAGGTTGTCCACCTTCACCACGAAGAAGGCCGCGCTCACCACGAGGATCCACATCGAGTACAGGATGAGCATGCTCGTCCCGAGCAGCACCACCGACGCGAAGATGCCCGGCAGCGAGGGCCAGCGCCCCAGCGACACGAACGCGTAGACGAACAGCCCCACGCCGGACAGCACGTTCACCGCGCGCCACGGCAGGAAGCGCTGCGTGGACACCAGGAACTGCGCGTCCGCGGGCTTGAGCAGCACGAAGTCCAGCGTGCCCTTGCGGATGTGCTCCACCATGCCCGTGAGGCTGGGGCTGATGGCGCCCTCCAGCACGCCCTGGAGCAGCGTGAACCAGCCCACCACCAGCAGGGACTCCTGGAACGTCCACCCCTCGATGCTGGGCCGCGTGCCGAAGACGACGAACAGCGGCGCCAGCGCGGTGAACGTCCACGCCAGCGACGTCAGGCCCTCCGCCAGGAAGTCCGCGCGGTACTGCAACGCCAGCAGCCCGGAGGCCTTCAGCTGCACGCCCAGCAGGCGCAGGTAGCGCTTCACGTTCACCACCGCCCTACCCTCCGAACGCCGCGAAGCGCGCCAGGCCCCGCCGCCAGACCCACATCGACACGACGCCCAGCCCCGCCACCCACGTCCACTGCGCCCCGAGCAGCGCCCACGCCTCCTTCGCCGGATGCGCCCCCGTCATCAGCTCCACCGGCAGGCCCATCTGGTAGCGGAACGGCAGCCACTCGATGAGCGTGCGCATGCCGGCGGGGAAGAACTCCACCGGGAACATGTACCCGGAGCAGACGAAGAACAGCACCATGTAGACTTCCATCAGCTTCTGGCTGCTCTCCAGGAACAGGCTCAGCGTGCCCAGGAGCACGTTCAGGTAGAACGTGATGAGCCACGCGCCCACGATGCCCAGCAGGAACAGGCCCCAGCCGCCTGGCGACGTGGGCACCGCCCGCCCGGCGCCCGCCGCCCACAGGCTGATGCCCATCACGGGCAGCACCACCACGACGCGCAGCGGGATGCCCGCCAGCACCTCCGTCGCGTACGACAGGAGCGGGGAGATGGGCCGCAAGAGCCGCATCGCCAGCGTGCCCTGCTTCACCTCGTAGCTGACCAGCCACGCCACCCAGGAGCTGGTGAACTGCCGCACGCAGAAGGCCGCGAGGAAGTAGCCGGTGAACTCCGCCTGCCCGAACCGCCCCACCGCCCCGCCCCGCGCCACCGCCGACCACAGGGCCAGCATGATGAGCGGCATGGTGGTGGACAGCACCCAGACGATCATCTCCGCGCGGTAGGCCACCGCCTCGGAGAAGCCGATGCGCAGCATCGTGGGCAGCGCCTTGAGGGCCGTGCGCAGGCTCACGCCGTCACCGCCTCCCGAGCGGCCTCCGCCCGGCGCGCCTTGCCCTCCTGGAACAGCTCGCTCATCACCTCTTCCAGGGGCGCGTTCTCCACCGTCAGGTCCGTCACCGGCAGCGTGGACAGCGCGCGGCCCACCGTGGCGTTCACCGCGTCCTGCCGCACCTGGAGCACCGCCGTGCCCGGCTCGTGCGACACCACCTTGCCCAGCGGCGCCAGCAGGCCCGCGTCCACCGGCTGGCCCAGCCGCAGCACCACGCGCTTCTCCGGGCGCACGCGCTGCACCAGCGCGTCCAGGCTGCCGTCGTAGGACAGCTGCCCCTTGTCGATGACGATGACGCGCGGGCACAGCGCCGCCACGTCGTCCATGTAGTGGCTGGTCAGGATGAGCGTGGCGCCGGTCTGCTCGTTGTAGGCCTTGATGAACTCGCGCATCGTCACCTGCATGGCCACGTCCAGGCCGATGGTGGGCTCGTCCAGGAAGAGCACCCGGGGGCGGTGGATGAGGGCCGCGGCCAGCTCGCACTTCATCCGCTCGCCCAGGCTGAGCTGCCGGGTGGGCTTGCCGATGAGGTCCCCCAGCTCCAGGAGCGACACCAGCTCCTCCAGCGTCTGCTTGTACTGGAGGCGGGGCACGTCGTAGATGGCGCGGTTGAGCTCGAACGTCTCCGACGGCGGCAGGTCCCACAGGAGCTGCTGCTTCTGCCCCATCACCAGCATGATCTTCTTGAGGAACGCCTCCTCGCGCAGCCGGGGCACGTGCCCGTCCACGGTGACCTCCCCCTCCGACGGGTGGAGCAGGCCCGCGAGCACCTTGAGCGTCGTCGTCTTGCCGGCGCCGTTGGGGCCCAGGAAGCCCACGCGCTCGCCGGCCTTGATGTCGAAGGAGATGCCGTCCACGGCCTTGACGGTCGTGTAGTCGCGGTGGACGAGCGAGCGCAGGGCCGCCTTCAGGCCAGGCGGGCGCTTGTGGACCTGATAGTGCTTGCGCAGTCCGCGGACGGAGATCATGGCGGGACGGGTTTAACGCGGTCGCCTCCGGGTGGCGACCCCTGATGTGAAGGCAACGATGAGCAACGCATACAGCAAGGACCTGGAGCGATGGCTGCCCCGGCTCATCTCCGTGTGGCGCGCGTCCCGGGGCCGGGGGGACGGGCCGGAAGGCCGCCTCACGCCGCAGGAGGTCAAGGAGGTGGGCGCGGGCGTGAAGCAGCTGTCGCACGGCCTCACGCGCGAGCGGCAGCTTGCCGGCGCCCGGTACATGGACGACCCGCGCCTGCTGGGCGCCTACCTCCTCTTCTACTGGCCGGTGTCCTACGCCCAGGCCCGCCAGGTGCTGGGCGAGCTGCCGAACCGCCCGCGCCACGTGCTGGACCTGGGCAGCGGCCCGGGCCCGGTGGCCTTCGCGGCCATGGACGCGGGCGCCAGCGAGGTCACGGCGGCGGACCGCAGCAAGCCCGCGCTGAACCTGGCGCGTGAGCTGGCCACGGAGGCCGGCGAGGCCCTGGCCACGCGCGAGTGGGATCCGCTGAAGAAGAACGCCACGCTGCCGGAGGGCCAGTACGACCTCATCACGATGGGGCACGTCATCAACGAGCTGTACGGCGCGACGGACGAGGCGCTGAAGCCCCGCGCGGCGCTGCTGGAGTCGGTGCTCGCCAAGGTGAAGAAGGGCGGCAGCCTGCTGGTGATGGAGCCCGCGCTGCGCGAGACGAGCCGCAACCTGCTCAAGGTGCGCGACCTGATGGTGGAGCGCGGCTACGCCATCCGCGCGCCGTGCCTGTACCGGGGCGCGTGCCCCGCGCTGGTGAAGGAGACGGACTGGTGCCACGCCGAGCGCGCGTGGCCCATGCCCCGCGTGGTGGAGGAGCTGGCGCGCGCGGCGGGCTTCCACAAGGAGTCGCTCAAGATGAGCTACCTGGTGCTCGCGCCCAAGGGCGAGGCGTGGCCGGAGCCGCCGCCGGGCCGGCTGTTCCGCATCGTCAGCGAGTCGCTGGAGGGCAAGGGCCGCCAGCGCTACATCGGCTGCGGCCCGGAGGGGCGCGTGGGCCTGGCGATGCAGGAGCGCCACCGCGCGGAGAAGAACGAGCGGTTCTTCCACCTCCAGCGCGGCGACGTCATCGAGGCGACCGACCTGGAGGTGAAGGGCGACGGCTACGCGCTCGGGGAGCACGCCGAGGTGCGCATGGTGGCCCAGGCCGGGCGCGGCGTGCCCCCCGCGCCGAAGCCACCGGAAGCGCCCCGCGAGCCCGCAGCGCCCGCCCCGCCCGCGAAGCCCTGAGGCGGGCACGGCGCGACGCCGCCTCGAAGGCGCACCGCGGCGAGGCGTTCTCGGGCGGACGTGGTACGCCGGAACGGCTCCCCCCGCGGGGGCCGCGTGTTGTTAGGTTGCGCGGCACCCCGTTCCCAAGGAAGGAATCCCGTGCCCGCAACCACGCCGCTGCGCACGCTCTATCCCGCCATCGAGCCCTACCGCACCGGCCATCTGGAGGTCAGCGGTGGCCACACGCTGTACTTCGAGGAGAGCGGCAACCCGAAGGGCAAGCCCGTGGTCTTCGTGCACGGCGGCCCGGGCGGCGGCACCGACCCGAAGCAGCGCCGCTTCTTCGACCCGGCCCTCTACCGCATCATCCTCTTTGATCAGCGCGGCTGTGGCCGCAGCACCCCGCACGCCAGCCTGGTGGAGAACACCACCTGGGACCTGGTGGCGGACATGGAGCGGCTGCGCGAGCACCTGGGCCTGGAGCGCTGGATGCTCTTCGGCGGCTCGTGGGGCAGCACGCTGTCGCTCGCCTACGCGGAGACCCACCCGGAGCGCGTCACGGAGCTGGTGCTGCGCGGCATCTTCCTCCTGCGCAAGCAGGAGATCGACTGGTTCTACCAGCGCGGCGCGAGCGCGCTGTTCCCGGACGCGTGGGAGCACTTCCTCGCCCCCATCTCCGAGGACGAGCGCGGCGACCTGCTGCACGCCTACGCGAGGCGGCTGATGGGCGACGACAAGCACACGCAGCAGGAGGCCGCGAGGGCCTGGAGCGTCTGGGAGGGGCGCACGAGCTGCCTGTACCCCAACGCGGAGCTCATCGCGCGCAACGCGGGGGACGACTTCGCCATCGCCTTCGCGCGCATCGAGTGCCACTACTTCGTCAACCGGGGCTTCCTGCGCACGGACACGCAGCTCTTGGACGACGTGCACCGCATCCGCCACATCCCCGCCGTCATCGTGCAGGGCCGCTATGACGTCGTGTGCCCGCCGGAGAGCGCGTGGGCCCTGCACCGCGCGTGGCCGGAGGCCCAGTTCGTGCTGGTGCCGGACGCGGGCCACTCCGCCAACGAGCCCGGCAACACCTCCGCCCTCATCGAGGCCACGGACCGCTTCCGCGGCCTGTAGCGCACGCGGGCACGGGCCCCGCCGCCCGTGCCCGCCGCCTCGCTCAGCCGCGCGCGGTCAGCGACCTCGCCAGCTCCTCATAGAGGTGGATGGCGGAGCGGATGGCCTTCTCCCAGTCGCCCAGGTGCAGGCTCTCGTTCTCCGAGTGGGCGTACGTGTACGGATCCTCCACGCCGATGAGCAGCGCGGGCACGCCGCCCAGCTCCTTCGCGAACGGCTCCACGAACGGGATGGACCCGCCGCACCCGATGGTGACCGGCTTCTTCGCGTAGCCCTTCTCCAGCGCGCGGAACGCCGCCTGGAAGGCCGGGTGCGACGAGTCCGTGTACCACCAGCCGGACGCCGGGTCCTCGCGGATCTCCAGCTCCAGGCCCCACGGGCACACCTTCTTCAGGTGCGCCACCAGCCGGCGCTGCACGTCCTCCGGATCCATGTCCGGCACCACGCGGATCCCCACGCGCGCCCACGCGGACTCCACGATGATGTTGCGCGCGTCCTTGCGGCTGCTGGCCTGGATGGCGTTGATGGCCAGGCTCGGCTGACGCCAGTTGGTCTCCCAGGGGTGCCGCCCGCCGCCCAGCAGCTGCACGCCCTCGCGCAGGCCCACCTGCCCGCGGAAGGTCGCCTCGTCCCCGGGCAGCGCCTGGATGCTCTCGCGCTCCGCGGCCGTCAGCGGCTTCACCTGCTCCATCACGCCTTCGATCGCGATGGAGCCGTCCGCGTGCGTCAGCGACGCCAGCATCCGGCACAGCGCCATCGCCGGATCCGGGATGGGCCCACCCCACATGCCCGAGTGCACCGCCTGGTCCAGCCCCCGCACCTCCACGTCCACCGTCACCAGCCCGCGCAGCGCCGTGGTGATGGACGGCAGGCCCGTGTCGAAGTTCGTCGTGTCCGTCAACACGATGGCGTCCGCCGCCACCAGCTTCGCGTGCTTCTGGAGAAATGCACCCAGATGGTCACTGCCAGCCTCCTCCTCGCCCTCGATGATGACCTTCACGTTGAGTGGGAGTTGGCCGGTGCTCTTGAGCCACGCGTCCACGGCGGAGGTGTGCACGACGATGCCGGCCTTGTCGTCCGCCGCGCCGCGTCCGTACAGGCGGCCGTCGCGCACCTGGGGCTCGAAGGGCGGGCTCTTCCACGCGGCCTCGTCTCCGGCGGGCTGCACGTCGTGGTGCGCGTAGAGGAGGAGCGTGGGGCGGCCCGGCGCCTTGAGCACCTCGCCATAGACATACGGATGCGCGCCCTCGATTTCGAGCAATTGGACGTTTTCAAATCCACGGTCCTTCAAGAGGGCCGCGGTGGCCTCGGCGCTCTTGCGCACGAGGCCGGCGTCGAAGCCGGGGAAGGACACACTGGGGATGCGTACGAGGGCCTTGAGGTCCTCCAGGTACGCGGCCTTGTGGGACTCGAAGTGAGACAGCGCGGGGTCTGTGGACATGCCCACCCCTTAACTCAAAAGGCGAGCAGGCACGTGGGATGCGCGCGCCCAAACGTCGCGCGTCTTATGTATCCTGCCGCCCATGCCTGGACTACCTACCCTGCTGCTGGTGGATGACGACAGTTTCGTGCGTCGCATCCTCAAGGACGTCATCGCGGACACGGGCATCGACCTGCGGCTGCTGGAGGCCGCGGACGGGGAGGAAGGGCTGGCGCTGGCGCAGAAGGAGCAGCCGGCGGTGATGTTCCTGGACCTCTTCATGCCGAAGAAGAGCGGGCTGGAGGTGCTGGGCGCCATCAAGAGTGTCTCACCGGAGACACGCGTGCTGGTCATCAGCAGCATGGACGCGGAGCCGGTGGTGGAGCAGGCCATCGCCGCGGGGGCGATGGGCTTCGTGGGCAAACCCTTCCATCCCCTGGAGATCGCCAACGCCGTGCGACAGGCGCTCGCGTCCTGATTCCCCGAGGTCCCCGTGTCGTCATCCGCTGTCGGTTACTGGGTGGGAGATTCGCTCGGCCGCGTGCTGGGCCCCCTGCAACTGCAAGCCTTCCGCGACCTCATCGCCTCCGGCCGCCTGAAGACGGCCGTGCGCGCGTCGCGCGATGGAACGAACTGGGTCGCGCTCCAGGAGCTCCCGGAGGTGCGCGACCTGTTCGCCACCGCCGCGCCCACGCCCCCCATCGAGAGCCAGCAGGCCGAGCGCCTGCGCAACCAGCTGCGGGGCCTGCTGCACCTGCCGCCGCATGACGTGTTCGGGATCAAGCCGAACGCGTCGCTCGACGAGTTCCGGCTCGCCTTCTTCCGCATGGCGAAGCGCTTCTCGCCGGAGCACCTGTCGCCGGACCTGCACCCGGAGCTGCGCAAGGTCTCCACCGAGATCTTCGACTTCCTCTCGCGGCGGATCCGCGAGGCGGAGACGCTCTTCCTCCAGGGCGCGATGCATCCGCCCCCGCCGCCCCGGCTGGACATGGGCGGCGCGCTGCCCTCCGCGCCGCTGCCAATGAGTGGAACCGCGCTGCCCGCGCGACCGCCGCCAGGGGTCGCGCCACAGGCCGCGCATCCTGTCGCCGCGTCCATTCCGCCCACGCCGGTGCCGGGCTCCATGACGCGCCCGGTGGCGGCGTCCATTCCGCCCACGCCTGCGCCGGGCTCCATGACACGGCCGGTGGCGGCCTCCATTCCACCGACGCCCGCGCCGGGCTCGCTCACGCGTCCGGCCGCTTCCATTCCACCGACGCCCGCGCCGGGCTCTCTGGGACGCCCGGTGGCGGCCTCGATTCCGCCCACGCCGGTGCCGGGCTCCATGACGCGGCCGGTGGCAGCCTCCATTCCACCGACGCCCGCGCCGGGCTCTCTGGGACGGCCGGTGGCGGGGTCCATTCCGCCCACGCCGATGCCGGGCTCTCTGGGACGGCCGGTGGCGGCCTCCATTCCACCGACGCCCGCGCCGGGCTCCATGACGCGGCCGGTACCACCTGCCGCGCCGCCCCGGCCTCCTCCGGTGATGACGCCCACCGCGCGGCCCGTGACGCCGCCTGCGCCAGCGCCCCCGCCGCCTCCGCCCGCGCCGTTCCGGCGCCCCATCGCCGCCCCCGCGCCCTCGTATTCGAGCGCCGAGTTCGTGGGCCTGGAGCGCCGGTCGGACGACCGGCTCCATGCGGACGTGAAGGTGTCGATGAAGAACACGGGCATCTTCACCGACCACCGCATCATCAACCTGTCGTCGGGCGGCCTGTTCATCGGCACGGACCGACCGCTGCGGCTGGGAACGCAGGTGGAGCTGACCCTGCGCTTCGATGATCCAGAGCGGGTGATGACCCTGCGCAGCTCCGTCATCTGGGAGAACTCCCTGGATGACGGCAAGAACCCCCGGGGCTACGGACTGCGCCTGAGCGCCCTGCGCGCGGAGGAGCGGGACTTCATCCAGCAGTACGTCCGCCGCGCCAGGAAGCCCTGATAGGTTTCACAGGCAGGCTCCCCGGGCGGGCGGTGCGCCCTCGCCCGGGGCTAGAACAACTGGCCCAGGAAGACCGCGCTCATCGCCACGAAGGCCACCCACACCGCCATGACGGACTTCAATTCCAGGTCCCTGCGGTCCATCTCGTTCGCGAAGTTCATGGTGTCTTCTCCGGTGATCAACGCCTTCACTCCTCCCTACGGCGCACCCGCGCGGCGATTGCCTCGGACCCTCCGCGCCTCGGGACCGGGAGGGCATGCGGCCAGGGGAGCGGACGGGCTCGCGCGGCGCCCGGCGTGGAGGGAGGCGCGATGAGCGGACACGTCCCCGCGGACTCGCTGGACGGCCTGCTGGCGTCGCTGCCGGTGCCCCTGTTCGTGATTCGCTGCGACCGGCTGGTGTTCACCAACGCCGCGCTGCGGGCGCTGCTGGGCCTGCGCGAGGACGAGCTGCCGTCGCTCCTGGAGCTGTCCGCGCGCTTCGGGCCGGAGGAGCGCGCGTGGGTGGAGCCCCTCTGCGACGCGCTGGCGCGAGGCGAGCCTCCCCCGCCGGTGCAGCCCGCGTGGGTGCGCGTGCGCGGCGCGGACGGCCGCCAGCACATGCTCTCCCCGGTCTCCGGGCCGGGCCGCGTGCCGGAGGAGCAGGTCGTGCTGCTCCTGGACGCGGAGGGCGGGGACGCGGTGCGCCGGCTGTCCACCATGCTGGTGTCCACCGCGGCGGAGCTCTTGCGCTGCCGCGACGAGCGCGCGGTGCTGGAGCTGGCGGTGGACGCGGTGCACCGGCAGGGCTTCTACGTCTCCGTGATGCTGCTGGAGGGAGACTTCCTGCGCCACGGGCCCATGCGCCAGGAGCCGGAGAGCCTGACCGCGGCGGCCCTGCTGCACGGACAGGACGTGCACGAGGTGCGCTTCCACCGCTCCCGGATGCCGCACCTGGCGGAGGTGCTCACGAGCCGCCGCGCGGTGTTCCACCCGGACGCGTTCAGCATGGCGCGGCGGCTGCACATGCCGGCGGTGGCGGACAACATCCAGCGCATCTACCCGCCGGGCTCGCGCGCGCTGGACGCGCCCATCTTCGTGGGGGACGAGCCCTTCGGCGTGCTGGCGGTGCAGTCCACCACGCTGACGCCCGCGAACGCGGGGGCGCTGGAGCTGTTCGCGCAGCTCATCGGCGGCGCGCTGGAGAACGTGCGGCACCACCGGGCGGCGGAGGCGCGGCTCGCGGAGGTGTCCCGGCTGCAGAACGAGCTCATCGCCAGCGAGCGGCTGACGGTGCTGGGCGAGGCCGCGGGCGTCGTGGCCCACGAGGTGCGCAACCCCCTGGGCGCCATCCTCAACACGGTGGCGGTGCTCAAGCGCGAGCCCCGCCTGGGGCCCGCGGGCTCCGCCGCGGTGGAGATGCTGGAGGAGGAGGCCATCCGGCTGGAGGACATCGTGCGCGACCTGCTGGACACGGTGCGCCCGCTGGAGCCCCGGCCGCGCCCCGTGGCGCTGGGCGAGCTGGTGCACCGCGCGCTGGGACAGCTCATCCACGGCCGCGAGGAGCTGCCCGCCCCCCGCGTGGTGTTCGACGAGGCGCCGGACGTGCCGAACCTGTCCGGCGACGAGACGCTGTTGCAGCTGGCCGTCACGCACCTGATACGCAACGCCATCCAGGCCTCGCCGGACGGGGGCACGGTGCACGTGGCGGTGCGCCACGTGCCGGACGGCGTGTCGCTGGTCGTGGAGGACGAGGGCCCGGGCATCGCCGGGTTGGATCCGCAGCGCGTCTTCGAGCCCTTCTTCCTCACCCGGGCCAACGGCCGCGGCCTGGGCCTGGCCATCGTGCGGCGCGTGGTGCTCGCGCACGGAGGCAAGGTGCGCGCGGGCGCCCGGCCCGAGGGCGGCGCGCGCTTCGAGCTGGTGCTGCCGCTCTAGCTACCCGCCCGCCAGCAACAGCAGGCAGCGCAGGCCGCCGTTCTTCACGGGGAGCCCCCGCGCGTCCTTCAGCCCCAGCGCCGCCACCAGCCTCGGCTCGTCCGGGACGATGAGCGCCTTGCGCCACTCGCGAAACGCGCCGTTCAACGTCGCGCCCAGGGCGCGGTAGAGGTCCGGCAGGTCCTCCACCTCCCCCACGCGCTTGCCGTAGGGCGGGTTGGCCACCACCAGCCCGGGGCCCTCCGGCGGGGCCTTCAGCGTGCGCAGGTCCTGCCGCTCCAGCGCGAGCGTCACGCCCGCGCGCCTCGCGTTGCGCCGCGCCGTGCCCAGCGCGCCCGCGTTGAGGTCGTAGCCGCGCGGGGCCACGCGAGGCTCCGTCAGCGCCTCACCCTCCGCCTCCGCGCGGCGGCGCTCCCAGGCCGCGGCATCGAAGGAGGGGAAGGACTGGAACGCGAACGCGCGCAGGAGGCCCGGCGCGCGGCGCTGGGACATCCACGCGCCCTCCACCAGGAACGTGCCCGAGCCGCACATCGGATCCACCAGCGGCGCGTCCCCCGCGTAGCCCGCGAGCCGGAGGATGCCCGCGGCCAGCGTCTCGCGCAGCGGCGCCCGCCCCACCTCCTGCCGGTAGCCGCGCTGGTACAGCGGCGCCCCGGACGTGTCCGCGCTCACCGTCCAGCGCTCGCCCTCCCCTCGCACCAGCAGCGTGAGCCCGGGCCCCGCGCCCTCCTCGTCCAGGTGCCCGGTGGCCGCCACCTCGCGCGGGTTGAACGCCACGGCCGCGGACTCCAGCACCACGGCCGGGCCCGGGGCCACGGAGCGGTGCAGGCTCACCGCCATCCGCAGCGGCGCCGCTCCGTCCCAGACGTCCGCCATGGGCAGCCGCTCCAGCCCGCGCACCAGCGCGTCCGCGGTGGGCGCCGTGAAGGAGCCCAGGCGCAGGAGCACGCGGCTCGCGGTGCGCAGGTGCAGGTTGGCCGTCTGGTGCAGGCCGGACGGGCCCTCGCACTCGATGCCGCCCTCCACGCCGCGGAAGGACAGCCCGCGCTCGCGCGCCTCCGCCTCCAGCGCGGGCTCCAGGCCCGGCAGCGTGGACACATAGAGGGTTTCGCCCATCCGGGCCTTCGCGTCCGTCATGCGGGCCGCGTCCGGGCGGCGGGGGTGGCTTCCGTGGCGGCCTGCTCCAACGCGCGCTCCATCTGGTTCAGGTCATACGGCTTGGGCAGCAGCACCACGCGCCCCAGCAGCGCCTGGCCATCCTCCCCGGACAGCGCGCGCGAGTCCCCCGACGCAATGATGATGCGCAGGGCGGGGTGGCGCCGCGCGGCCTCGCGCGCCAGCACCACGCCGGACTGGCCCGGCAGCGTCACGTCCGTGAAGAGCAGGTCGAAGGGCTCCTCCGCCAGCGCCTCGCTCGCCGCCTCCGCGCTCTCCACCGCGCGCACGGTGTGCCCCAGGTCCACCATCAGCTCCGACGCGGACTCGCGGATGTCCGCGTCGTCCTCCACCAGCAGGATGCGCAGCGCGCCCTTCACCTGCGCGTCGCCGGGCGCGGGCGCGCGGTGCGGCTTCGCCGTCAGCCGCTGCTCGCGTCCTCGCAACAGCGCGCGGAGCTTCCGCGCCAGGTCCTCGCGCCGGTACGGCTTGGACAGCAGGCTCACGCCCGGGTCCAGCCGCCCGCCGTGCACGATGGCGTTCTCCGTGTAGCCGGACGTAAAGAGCACCTCGATGTCCGGCAGGTGCGCCTTCGCCAGCCGCGCCAGCTCCGGGCTGCGCACCGGCCCCGGCATCACCACGTCCGTGAAGAGCAGGTCCACCGCCAGGCCGCTCTGGATGACCGCGAGCGCGCTCTGGCCGTCGTGCGCCTTGAGCACGCGGTAGCCCAGCTCCGTGAGCACCTCCACCACCGTGGCCCGCACCGCGTCGTCGTCCTCCACGACGAGGATGGTCTCCGTGCCCCCCTCCACCTGTCCCGGCCCGCTCTCCGCCGGCTGCGCCGCCGCCTGGAAGCTGCGCGGCAGGTAGATCTTGATGGACGTGCCGTGCCCCAGCTCGCTGTAGATCTTGACGTGGCCGCCGGACTGCTTCACGAAGCCGTACACCATGCTCAGCCCCAGGCCCGTGCCGCGCCCCTCCGGCTTCGTGGTGAAGAACGGCTCGAACGCGCGCTGCATCACCTCCGGCGTCATGCCGGTGCCCGTGTCGGAGATGGCCAGCAGCACGTACTGCCCCGCCGTCACCTCCGGGTGCAGCATGGCGTAGTGGTCATCCAGCATCGCGTTGCCCGCCTCGATGGTCAGCCTGCCCCGGCCGTCCATGGCGTCGCGCGCGTTGATGGCCAGGTTGAGGATGACGTTCTCCAGCTGGTTGCGGTCCGCGGACGTGTTCCACAGCCCGCCCGCGATGACCGTCTCCACCTCGACGTCCTCGCCCAGCGCGCGGCGCAACAGGTCGTCCATGTCGCGCACCAGCCGGCCCAGGTTGAGCACCGTGGGCGCCAGCGGCTGCCGGCGCGCGAACGCGAGCAGCTGTGACGCCAGCCGCGCCCCGCGCTCCACCGCGCCCAGCGCCATCTCCAGGCGCCGCTGCGCGCGCGCGTCCCCCACCGTGTCGCGCTGGAGCAGCTGGAGGTTGCCGCTCACCACCTGGAGCAGGTTGTTGAAGTCGTGCGCCACGCCGCCGGTGAGCTTGCCCACCGCCTCCATCTTCTGCGCCTGGAGCAGCGCGGCCTCCGTCTGGCGGCGCTCGGACTCGCTCTCCTCCAGCGCCCGCGTGCGCTCGCGCACCAGCTCCTCCAGGTGCTCGCGGTGGCGCGCCAGCTCCTCCTCCGCCCGCTTCTGCGCCGTCATGTCGTGGCCCTGGACGAAGATGCCGGAGACGCTGCCATCCGCCTCCACCACCGGCTGGTACACCAGGTCCACGAAGGCCTCCACCAGCGGCCCCCCGGGCTCGCGCTGGAGGTTCACGCGCATGCTGTGCCCCACGAAGGGCTCGCCGGAGGTGAACACCCGGTCCAGCAGCTCGAAGAAGCCCTGCCCATCCACCTCCGGCAGGGCGTCCCGCACGGGCTTGCCCAGCAGGTCCCGGTGCCCCACCAGCTGGAGGTAGGCCCGGTTGACCAGCTCGAACACGTGGTCGGGCCCCCGCAGGGAGCACATGAAGCCCGGGGCCTGCTCGAACAGGCGCCGCAGGTGCCGGCGCTCGTCGTCCAGCGCCAGGTTGGCCTCCTGCACCGCCTGGGCCCGCGCGAACACCCCGCCCATCAGCTGCGTCCGGGACACGCTCGCGTCCCGAGGGGGCTCCACGTCGCGCGCGGCCTGCTTGAGCTGCTGCAGCTCCGTCACGTCCACCGTGTGCTGGAGGATGAAGGCCACCTCGCCACGCCCGTCCAAGAGGGGCGTGTGCGTGGCGCTCCAGAAGCGCTCCTCCACCACCACGCCGCCCTCCGTCTGCCGGGGCACCCGGTAGGGGATGAGCGCCAGCGTGTCCCGCGCCCGCTGCGTCAGCACCCGGTCGAACGAGTCGCGCAGCATCCGGGTGCTGGCATTGGCCGGGTCGCTCGGGTCGTGGGGGAAGGCCTCGAAGATGGTGCGGCCGACCAGGTCCTCCAGACGGCTGGCGGTGATCCGCAGGTAGGCCGCGTTCGCCGTCACGTACCGCAGCTCCCGGTCCACCAGCATGTAGGGGTTGGGCGACAGCTCGAAGAGCGTCTGGAAGTCGAAGGGTGCCTGCATCCACGCACGGTGAGGTCCAGAAACCTCGCCGCCTTTCCTGGGGCCGCTCGACGCGGAAAGGGGTTCTCCGTCCAGTGTACGGACATCCCCTCCATCGCACCGGCCAAAAGGCCCGGGCCCCCCGTCTTCCCAGACGCCAGCCCTCCCCCAGGGCGACCTTCTGGGCACCAGTCAACACCCGCCTTCACCCGACACCCATTGGACCCGCCACATCCGTCTGGACTGTAAGACTGAGCGGGTCTTTCAGACCTCGCAATTATTATGATATAAGATTATTACCGCCAAGGCGGCGTAGTCCCACATGAACCGGGGTGTGCGGCAGGGGGTCGCCTTGGACGGGGGAGGAAATGACCTCCCGACCTTCCGCCAGAGCGCTCGCGCCCGGCAGGAGGTCTGTCTCCAGATGCTCGCCGTTCCTGAAGCGTTGTCGCCGGATGACTCGGAAGCGGTCACCTCCCGCGCGTTCGACCGTCGCGGCCTGACGGCGTCCGTGAGGCGGCTGTCGGTGGTGGCCAACGGGCGCGGCCTGTGGGCGGTCACGCGCCAATGGCTCATCATCGCGGCGTCGGTGGCGTTCGTGGTGCAGGTGGACCGGTGGTGGGCGTGGGTGCTGGCCGCGGTGGTCATCTCCTCGCGGCAGCACGCGCTCCTGAGCCTGGTGCACGAGGCGTCCCACTACCACCTGAGCACGAACCGCAAGCTCAACGACGTGCTGTCGGACCTGCTGTGCGCGTTCCCCATGAACATCACCACGGAGGGCTACCGCAAGGAGCACACGGAGCACCACCGCTACATCAACACGCCCAGGGACCCGTACTGGCGCACGGCGCAGCGCGACCACGCGTGGATGTTCCCGCGCACGCGCTGGGGCATGGCGCGGGTGCTCCTGGGCGACCTGGTGGGCTTCTTCACCCTGTCCCACGTGCGCATCATGATTCCCTGGTCCTATACGGGCCGCGCGCTGGGCAAGGGCGGCCCGCCGCCGTCCCGCGCGGAGCACCTCCGCTACGGGCTGTGGCTCTGCGGCTTCATCGCCTTCCTCACGCTCACCGGCGGCTGGCTCCACTACCTGCTCCTGTGGTCGGTGCCGTCGCTGACGCTGATGATGGTGGCGTTCCGCATCCGCGCCGTGGTGGAGCACCCCTTCACCCCCGCCACCCCGGACGAGACCCACGAGACGCGCGACGTGGAGGCGGCCACCTGGTTCGAGCGCTTCTTCATCGCGCCCTTCAACGCCAGCTACCACCTGTCCCATCACCTCTTCCCGTCCGTGCCCTACTACCACCTGCCGGAGCTGCATCAGCAGCTCAAGCAGACGGACCTCTACCGCCCCGGGGAGAACCACTTCCAGACGTACCTGGGCGGAGAGAAGAGCGCGTGGAGCTTCCTCACGTCCCTGGGCAGGCGGTGAGCCCGGGTTCAATGCATGTGAAGCATTGAACCCAGACGTGTGACGGCATGGATGCCTTTCCCCTGGAGGCCTCCCCCTGAGGCCTCCAGGCGCGGGAGGCGCCCGCCCCTCTTCCCTGTCACCAGGCGTTGCCCGCTCTCACGCCAGGCGCTCGCCGTGCCGCCGAGGCAGCGACCGGGCGTCCGCGGCGCGTGCCGAAATGCCCCACCCCATGGCTTGAACACAGACGGAGGATCGCGCTGTTTCTCCGTCTGCGATTCGCCAGGTCCCCTCTTGCATGCCCGCCAATCCCGGCGCGGCGACAGGGCGACCGGAGGACCCCTGCCGCGCCCCGCGGGCAGGGGACGCGGTCCCCTCCGGTCCACCCGCTTCACCTGGCCGCAGGAGTGAACTTGAAAAGGCAGCTCATGGGGTTCCTCGTGGCGCTGAGCGCGGCGCACGCCGGCTGCGGCGGCGCTCCGGACTTCACCTCGACCGCCGGCGACGATGACCTGCTGGGGACGTCCGGGGACGCGCTCGCGAGCGCGGCCACGCTGTATGACGATGCGCTCGGGTCGGGCTGGCAGGACTGGTCCTGGGCGACGCACAGCCTCACCGCGACGCGGCCCGTGTACGCGGGCACCCGCTCCCTCTCCGCGACGTTCGGCCCCTGGACGGGCCTGTACTTCCACCACGCGGGCGTGCCCACCGCCGGGTATGGCTTCGTGGAGTTGCAGGTGAACCCGGGCTCGACGGCGAACCCCGCGCTCGCGCTCTACGCGAGCGTGGGCGGCGTGGCGAAGGCGCCCGTGGCGCTCAACCCCACCTGCGCGGGCGGCGCCCTGAAGGCCAACGCGTGGACGCGGTGCCGCATGCCGCTGTCCGCGCTGGGCGCGGCGAACGCCACCCTGGATGGCCTGGTGGTGATGGAGAACGCGGGCCGCACGCTGCCGGTGATGGCCTTCGACGACGTGCGCCTGGCGGCGAGCACCGCCGCCCCGTCCGCGCCCACGGCCCTGAAGGCCACGGGCTCCGCGACGGACATCGCCCTCACCTGGGGCGCGGTGACGGGCGCCACGGGCTACCACGTGTACCGCGCCACGGCGCAGACGGGCACGTACACGCGGCTCACCGCCTCGGCGCTCACCGCCGCGTCCTACAAGGACACCGGCGCGGCCGTGAACACGACGTCCTGGTACGCCGTCACCGCGCTGAACGCGGCCGGGGAGGGCGCGAGGTCCGCCGCGGTGTCCGGCAGCAAGACGGGCCCGGTGGGCGGCGCCAGCAAGTGGGTCTCCGGCTACTACACGGGTTGGAACGCGGATGACTACCCGCCGGAGAAGGTGGACTTCAGCGCGCTCACGCACATCCTCGTGGGCCGCGTGACGCCGAACCCGGACGGCACGGTGGACGCCGGCTTCGACAACTCGAACGGCCCCGCCATCGCGAGGACGCTCTCCAGCCGCGCGCACGCCGCGGGGCGCAAGGCCCTCATCATGGTGGGCGGCGCGGGCGAGCACGACGGCTGGGTGGGCGCGGCCACCGCCGCGAACCGGGAGAAGTTCGTCCAGAACCTGCTCAAGGTGATGGACGACCACGGCTACGACGGGCTCGACATCGACTGGGAGCCGGTGGAGGAGGCGGACAAGCCCGACCTGCTCGCGCTGGTGCAGCGGCTGCGTCAGGCGCGCCCCACCCTGCTGCTGACGTTCCCCATCGGCTGGGTGAACGGCAACTTCGCCACGGACCCGTCGCTCAAGTGGTACGCGCAGCTGGCCCAGTCCCTGGATCAGGTGAACGTCATGTCCTACGAGATGATCGGCGTCTGGGAGGGCTGGGACTCGTGGTTCACGTCCGCGCTCAAGGACGAGTCCGGCACCCACCCCACGTCCGTGGAGTCCAGCCTCAAGGCCTGGGTGAACGCGGGCATCCCCAAGGAGAAGCTGGGCATGGGCATCCCGTTCTACGGCCTCGCGTGGCGCCACATCACCGGCCCGCGCCAGTCCTTCACCAGTTGGTCGGACTACGTGGGCGGGGACAACTCCTTCACGTACAAGAAGATCCAGGCGCTCTCCAAGACGGGCGCGCTCCAGTGGGACGCGGCGGCGCAGGCCAACTACGTCACCTTCAGCACGCCGGTGGAGGACGGCACGGTGCGCTGGATCACGTATGACGGGCCGGAGGCCATCCAGGCCAAGGGCCAGTACGCCAAGGCGAACGGCTACGGCGGCACCATCATCTGGACCCTCAACCAGGGCTGCACCGACCCCGCGACGGGCGCCAACCCGCTGCTCACCGAGGTCAAGAAGGCGTTCCTGCCCTCGCCGACGACGCCTTGAAGCGAAGCCGGCCGCGTGGGCAACCCGCCCGCGCGGCCGTCTTCGCTTCGAGAGCCGCCAGGACCGCCGCCTACGCGGAGGGCGGCACGGCGGAGGGCGGAGCGGCGGGGGCCACCGGGTCCGGGCCTCCGGCGTAGACGCCCTGGTACTGCGGCGGCAGCAGCGCGGCCACCCGGCGCATCATCGCGTCCACCAGCGCCTGGCGGGCGTCGGAGGCGCCGGCCACCTCCGGCTCCAGGTCCTCCATGCGGAAGGCGGGCCCGAAGGTCACGGTGACGTCGGCGGGGTAGAGCCGCTCGCCGCCCATGTCCGCGTCGTTGATGGGCATGAGCTTCTCCGTGCCCGTCAACGCCACCGGGACGATGGGCACGCCCGCGCGCTTGGCGATGAGGCCCACGCCCTTCTTCCCCTGGATCATGCCGCCGGAGCGGCTGCGGCCCCCCTCCGGGAAGATGAGGACGGACTGGCCACCCTTGAGCAGCTCCACGCAGCGGCGCAGCGCTTCGATGTCCGGCGAGTTGGGCGTGATGTCGATGGTGTCCATCGTCTCCGCCGCCAGCCGGGTCATCACGGTGCCGTGCAGCTTCACGCCGGCCAGGAAGACGACGCTCCGGGGACGGAGCGCCCGGTAGAGCGTGAAGCCGTCCGCGTTGGACAGGTGGTTGCAGATGAAGAGGCAGGGGCCGTCCGGCAGGTCCCGCAGGCCGTACACCTTCGCGTGGGACAGCCGTCCCCACACGGCGTGCATCAGCCCGCGCACGACGTACCGGCGCGGCCTCCGGGGGAGCAGCGACATCAGGGCGAAGAGAAGTCGAAGCACGGGCCGGCCCACGTCCTTTCTGGAATGCCCCTGAACCCCAGGGGGAGAGCGATGGCTGGACGTCCTCCCCGAAGATGTAGTCCTGCCCGGCGGGGTGGGTCAGCGGTCCTCCTGGAGCGCTGGTCTACCCGCTCGCCCTTCCGTCATCCAGCCAACGATGCGGCTGCCCCGGGCGCCGGAGGGAGGGGGCGCGGCCCGGGCGGAGCAGGCTCACACCGCCTCACACCCCGCGTGTTATGGGAGGCCCATGAGCGCTGAAGCCACGCCCTCCCGAACGAAGCGGCCCGTCGAGTACGAGGCCACCGTCCTCGACGTGCGGATGGAGACCCACGACACGGCGACGCTGCTGCTGGAGCTGGACGCGGGGGCCGGGCCGCTCGACTACAAGGCAGGCCAGTTCCTGAACATCGACCCGCACCAGTTCCGGGCGCTCGCGCAGCAGTGCGCGTACCTCCAGGAGCAGAAGGGGCGCAAGGAGGCGCCGCGCTCGTACTCGCTCGCCTCCGCGCCGCACGAGCGGCACGTGGCCATCACGGTGAAGGACGAGGAGTTCATCCCGGGCGTCACGCGCTACCCGCCGCTCCTGTCACCGCTCCTGGTGCACGGCCGCCTGGTGGGGGCGAAGCTGAAGGTGACGGGCTTCATGGGGCCCTACGTCCTGCCGGACGACGCAGCGGAGCGGGCGGACCACGTGCTGCACGTGGTGGCGGGCTCCGGCGCGGTGCCGAACTTCGCCATCGTGAAGGACGCGCTGCACCGGGGGCTGAAGCTGCGCCACACGTTCCTCGCGTCCAACAAGACCTGGGCGGACATCCTCTACCGCGAGGAGCTGGCCGCGCTGGAGCGGGCCGCGCCGGACCTCGTGCGGGTGGTGCACACGCTCACGCGCGAGACGGATGAGACGAAGTATGGCCCCCGGGTGCGCAAGGGCCGGGTCGCGGAGGCGCTGCTGCGCGAGTTGGTCCCGAGCCCCGACACCTGCCTCGTGTACGTGTGCGGGCCCGCCATCACCCCGTGGGACCGGCGCAAGGCCCTGGAGACGCGCACCCCCGCCACGCCGCGCTTCATGGAGGCGGTGCTGGGCCACCTGCACGAGCTGGGCATCCCGGACAAGCGCATCAAGCGCGAGGCCTACGGCTGACGGTCAGTGCGGGGTGACGTCCACGGGCGGGAGCTGGTCGAGGAACGTCAGCACGTGCTCGGCCGTCTCGCGCGGCTTCTCCATCGGGAACAGGTGCGAGGCGAGCGGCAGCGTGTCCACGCGCGCGCGCTTCATCTCCCGCTCCGCCCGCGCCAGCGCGTCCGGCAGCAGCGTGTCGGAGCGCTCGCCGCGCAGCACCAGCGTGGGCGTCACGTTGGCGCGGATGAGCGCCCAGGGGTCCGAGGGGAAGGTCTCGAAGATGCGGGCCTCCCACTCGCGCGGGAAGCGCAGGCGGAAGTCGCCCGCCTCCGTGGGCACCAGCCCGTGCGTGATGTAGTCGTTGAAGCAGTCCGCGTCCCAGTCCTTGAACAGCGTGCGCTGGCGGTACGCCGTGGCCGCCTCCTCGCGCGTCGCCCAGCGGTCCCTCCGCCGCAGCGCGCCGCGCACCATGGGCGCCCGGTCCATGCGGCCCAGGAGCTTCAGCAGGCGCAGCGCCCACAGCCGGGCCCCGGTGATGAGCACGGGGTCCAGGGCCACGACCGCGCGGAACAGCCCCGGGTTCGCGGCGGCCGCCATCAGCGTGCTCGTGCCGCCCACGCTGTGCCCCACGCCCAGCACGCCGGAGCGCCCCCGCGCCTTCAGCTCGCGCGCGAGGTCCTCACCCAGCTCCTTCCACGTCGTCAGCGCCTTCGGGTCCTGCTCCGGCGTCAGCGGCCGCGTGCGCAGCGACACCACGTGATAGCGCGTCGTGAGCCGAGCGAAGAGCTTCCGGTACGTCTCCGGAGGAAAACCGTTCGCGCAGGCGAAGTGCAGGAGCGGCCCGCTCCCACCCCAGTCATCCAGCTCCAAGGCCATGTCCCTCCCCATCACGACACCCCCACCGCGCCATGGCGGAGGGACTGCACCGCGCGTCCCGTTCACCTCCGGTGCCCTCGCGGCCACCGGCCGGCCCCACCCCGGGACGAGACTGCGTACCCCGACATTCAGACACCGCGAACGCCGTCCCGGGTCCTGCCGCCGGGCCCGACCCCTGGCATTGACGCCATCCTGCCCGGACCCTCTGACGTGCCCACGTCCTCCGACATGCGCTCCGGCATTTCCCCAGCGAACCCGGCCCCCTGGAGTGTCAGCCCGTGCGCAGCGCGCGGACGGCGGGCATGTAACGCCTGCCCGGCCGCCTCGCACGGCCAGGGCGGCGACCCTCCCGGCGCGGGAGGACGCGCGCCCCCCGCCCGTCAAGGTCACCTGCCCCACCCTACGGTCCAGGTAGGGACCGCCTGCGCTCAGGGCTCCGACGGCGAGCCGGGCGCCGCGTCCGGCCCGGGCTCCGCGCCCGACGCGAGCGCCGACCCCGGCGTGGGCGCCACGTCCGCGCCAGCCCCCGCGGCGCCCGCCGGCGTGATGCCCAGCAGCCGCGTCAGCCGGGGCTGCACGCCCGTCTCCGCCAGCAGCGCCTGGAGCTGCAGCCGCGCGCGCCGGTTGTCCCGGTGCACCCGCCGCCCGAGGATGAGCTCGTTCTTCAGCGAGTGCTCCCACCCGGTCAACTCCGTCACCGTCACCTGGTAGCCGAACGCCTCCAGCGTCAGCGCGCGGATGACGTTGGTCAGGTGCGAGCCGAACTCGCGCCGGTGCCACGGGTGCTGGAAGAGCAGCGCCATGGATCCGGCCGGCCTCGCCTTCTTCTCCTTCAGCTGCGCGGCCACCTCCGCCTGGCAGCACGGCACCACCGCCACGTGGTCCGCGCCGTGACGGATGGCCGCCACCAGCGCGTCGTCCGTGGCCGTGTCACACGCGTGCAGCGCCATCAGCAGGTGGATGCGCTCCGGATACTGGGCCGCGTCGATGTGCGCCGTCTGGAAGCGCATCCGGTCGAAGCGCAGCCGCTCGGCGCGGCCCCTCGCGCGCTCCGTCAGCTCCGGCCGCCCCTCGATGGACACCAGCTCGCCGCCCGCCGCGTCCTTGAGGAACAGCTCGTAGACGACGAAGCCCAGGTACGCGTTGCCGCTGCCCGCGTCCACCACCACGGGGTTCGCGTGGCGCGCCTGCACGTCCTCCATCGCGGGGCGGAGCAAGCCCACCAGGTGGTTCACCTGCTTGAGCTTGCGCAGCGCGTCCGCGTTGAGGTTCCCGTCGCGCGTGAGCAGGTGCAGCTCCCGCAGGAGCGCTGGGGACTGGTCCGGCAAGAGCTCCTTGCGGACCTGCGGCGCCTTGACGTTGCGCCTCAGACGGACACCACTTCGGTGACCTCCGGGATCATCTCCCGGAGCCGGCCCTCGATGCCCATCTTCAGCGTCGCCGTGGACGACGGGCAGCCCGCGCACGACCCCTTCATGTGCAGGTACACGATGCCGTCCTCGAAGCGGTCCAGCGTGATGTCGCCGCCGTCCTGCGCCACGGCCGGGCGGATCTCCTCGTCCAGGATGACCTGGATGCGCTGCTCCACCGTGCCGTCCGTGGCGGTGGCCTGCCGCGCTGCCTGGATGGCCGCCTCGTCCACCACCGGCAGGTTCTCCGACAGGTGCGTGTCCAGCGTGGACATCACGGAGTCGTTGAGCTCGTCCCACTCGCCCGACTCGCCCTTGGTCACCGTGACGAAGTTGGTGCCCAGCATCACCGCCGTGACGCCCGTGATGTCCATCAGCCTGAGCGCCAGCGGCGACTTCGCCTGCGCGTCGTCGCGGCTGGTGAAGTTCACCGCGCCCCCCGCCAGCAGCTTGCGGTCCACCACGTACTTCAGCGTGCTGGGGTTGGGGGTCCACTCGAGCTGGATGTTCACTGACATGCTGTTCTCCCTACGAAAGTCCGCTTCCTCTAAAGGGCGCCGGGCCCCATAGCAACCTGTCCGGCCGTCAGGCAAACGCCCCGCGCCGGCCATTCACTCCGGATGGAGCCCGGCCCGTCACCGATGTAAGACACGGGCCCTATGCCCTTCCCGCCGCGCCTCGCCCACCTCGCCACCAGGGCCGTCGTGGTGGCCAGGCTGGGGCCCACCTACGCCACCGCCCACCGGGTGGACGCCGAGGAGGCCTCCCAGCGCCTCTCCGCCGCCCTCAAGGGCCCCCTGCTGACCTCCCTCCTGGAGGCCACCTGGACGCAGATGCTCGGGCGCACGAAACGTCTCAAGGAGGAGGGCCTCCTGGAGAAGGTGGCCACCACCCTGGCCGAGCGGCCCCTGCGGCCGGGCAGGGTCGCGCCCCTGACGCCCGGGTGGAGCGCCTTCCTCATCCTGGTGGACCTGGAGGTGGGCACCGCCAGCGACGCCGCCCGCCGCGTCATGGAGTCGGACGAGGGCCGCAGGCGCGCCGCCGCGGGGCTGACGGAGGTCGCGGGCTTCCTCGCCCAGGAGCTGACGCGCGGGAAGTAGGGCGCCCGGCCAGCCGTGGCGGCGGCCGCCACCCGCCGTTATAGGCTGGCGCTGGCCACGCCCATGTCCGCCCCGCTCCCCACCACGCTGCGCCTGCTCACCTCCATCACCGACGTCCCCGCGTCGGCGTGGGACGCGCTCGTGGACCCGGAGTCGGTGCCGTTCCTGGAGTGGGGCTTCCTCGCGGCACTGGAGGAGAGCGGCAGCGTGGTCCCCGAGCGCGGCTGGCACCCGCGCCACCTCACCCTGTGGCGGGGCGCGCGCCTCATCGCCGCCGCGCCCGCGTACCTCAAGGACGACAGCCACGGCGAGTTCGTCTTCGACGCGGCCTGGGCCACCGCCGCCGAGCGCGCGGGCCTGCGCTACTACCCCAAGCTCGTCCTGGGCGTGCCCTTCACGCCCGCCACCGGCCGCCGCGTGCTGGTGGCCCCCGGCGAGGACGCCCCGTCCCGAGAGGCGGACCTCTACACCGCCGCGCTGGAGTACGCGCGCGCCCAGGGCCTCTCCAGCGTCCACGTCCTCTTCCCCACGCCGGCGGAGCTGCCGGTGCTGGAGGCGCAGGGCTACGCCTTGCGCCTGGGCGTGCAGTACCTGTGGCGGAACGCGGGCTACCGCACGTTCGACGACTTCCTCGCCCGCTTCCGCTCCAAGCGGCGGCACCAGCTCCAGCGCGAGCGGCGCGCGGTGGAGGCCCAGGGCATCACCCTGCGCACGCTCCGGGGCGACGCGCTGGAGGAGGTGGACCCGGCCTGGGCCCACCAGCTCTACGGGTCCACGGTGGACCGCTACCCGTGGGGCGTGCGCGCCCTGACCGAGGACTTCTTCGCCCGGCTGCTCGCCGGCTTCCGGCACCGCTGCGAGTTCGTGGAGGCCCGGCGGGAAGGCCGCAGGGTGGCCGGCGCGTTCAACTTCACCGGGCCGCGCGCGCTGTACGGCCGTTATTGGGGAGCGCTGGAGGACCATCCGTTCCTGCACTTCAACGTGTGCCTCTACCACCCCGTGGAGGACTGCATCGCCCGGGGCCGCGAGCGCTTCGAGCCCGGCGCGGGCGGCGAGCACAAGCTCACCCGGGGCTTCGAGCCGCACCTCACGTACAGTGCGCATCTGTTCCTCCACCCCGGCCTGGACCGGGCGGTGCGCGGCTTCCTGGCGCACGAGCGGGCAGCCATCGAGAGCGGCATGCCCCTGTGGTGGGCGGAGACGGGTTTCAAGGAGCGGGCCTGAGCAGCTTCAGGCAGGCCCGCCAACGGGATAGCGAAGCGAAGGCAAGGGAGTCCGCAAGCCCATGGCTCAGAAGCACCCACACGATGACGGCCAGGTCGTCACGGAGACCGTCCCCAAGCAGAAGCTGAAGAGGCCGACGCTCTACAAGGTCCTCCTGCACAACGACAACTACACCACGCGCGAGTTCGTCGTGGCCGTGCTCAAGGAGATCTTCCACAAGTCGGAGACGGATGCCGTGCAGATCATGATGCACGTTCATTACAACGGCATCGGAGTGGCGGGCGTTTATACCTACGACGTCGCCGAGACGAAGCTCAAGACAGTGGAGGCCGCCGCGCGGGACAACGGGTTCCCCCTGCGGCTGTCCATGGAACCCGAGGAAGGCTGAACCGTGGCAGGACCATCGATTGCCAAAGAATTGCAGGCCAGCTTCCGCACCGCGCTCGACGAGGCGCGGAAGATGCGTCACGAGTACCTGACGCTGGAGCACCTGCTCCTGGCCCTCACCCGTGAGTCGCGCACCCGAGAGGTGCTCAAGGGCTGCGGCGCGAACGTCAAGCGCCTGCAGGAGAACCTGACCGCCTTCCTGGAGGAGACGGTCGAGCGCCTGCCCGACGACGTGGACGCCGAGCCGCAGCAGACCATCGGCGTGGAGCGCGTGCTCCACCGCGCCGCCATGCACGCCCTCTCCGCGGAGCAGAAGTACATCGACGGCGGCGACGTGCTGGTCGCCATGTTCCGGGAGGAGGAGAGCCACGCCCTCTACCTCCTGCAGCAGGAGGGCGTCACCCGCCTGGACCTGCTCAACTTCATCTCCCACGGCATCAGCAAGGACGGCGAGTCCGAGGGCGAGCCGCGCGCCACGCCCGCCGGGGACGACGAGGACGGCGAGACGCAGAAGAAGAGCCCGCTGGAGGCCTACGCCGTCCAGCTCAACGACGAGGCCAGGGCGGGCCGCATCGACCCGCTCATCGGCCGCGACAAGGAGCTGGAGCGCACCATCCAGGTGCTCTGCCGCCGCCGCAAGAACAACCCGCTCTACGTGGGCGAGGCCGGCGTGGGCAAGACGGCCATCGCCGAGGGCCTGGCGCTCCACATCACGGAGGGCCGCGTGCCGGAGGCGCTGAAGGACGCGGTCGTCTACTCGCTGGACATGGGGGCGCTGCTCGCGGGCACCAAGTTCCGCGGCCAGTTCGAGGAGCGCCTCAAGGGCGTGCTCAAGGCGCTCCAGGAGCTGCCGGACGCCATCCTCTTCATCGACGAGATCCACACCATCGTCGGCGCGGGGGCCACGAGCGGCGGGTCCATGGACGCGTCCAACCTGCTCAAGCCCGCGCTGGCGTCCGGCCGGCTGCGCTGCATCGGCTCCACGACCTTCCAGGAGTTCAAGGCGTCCTTCGAGCGCGACCGCGCGCTGTCCCGCCGCTTCCAGAAGATTGAGGTGGACGAGCCCAGCGTGGAGGACACCGTCAAGGTGCTGGAGGGCCTGCGCAGCCGCTACGAGGAGCACCACCACGTGAAGTACGGCGAGGGCGCGCTCCAGGCGGCGGCGGAGCTGGCGGCCAAGCACATCAACGACCGCTTCCTGCCGGACAAGGCCATCGACGTCATCGACGAGGCCGGCGCGGCCGAGCGGCTCAAGCCGGAGGGCGTGCGCACGGGCGTCGTCAGCGCGCACGACGTGGAGCAGGTCGTCTCCAGGATGGCCAAGATTCCGGCCAAGAGCGTGTCCGCGAGCGAGGGCCTCCAGATCCAGAACCTGGACAAGGAGCTCAAGGGCGTCATCTACGGGCAGGACAAGGCCATCGAGGAGATGGTCAGCGCCATCAAGCTGTCGCGCTCCGGCCTGCGCGCGCCGGAGAAGCCCATCGGCAGCTTCCTCTTCTCCGGCCCCACGGGCGTGGGCAAGACGGAGCTGGCGAAGCAGCTGGCCCAGAGCCTGGGCGTGGAGTTCCTGCGCTTCGACATGAGCGAGTACTCGGAGAAGCACACGGTGAGCCGGCTCATCGGCGCGCCTCCGGGCTACGTGGGCTTCGACCAGGGCGGCCTGCTCACGGACGCCGTGCGCAAGCACCCGTACGCGGTGCTGGTGCTGGATGAGATCGAGAAGGCCCACCCGGACCTCTTCAACATCCTGCTCCAGGTGATGGACCACGCGACGCTCACGGACAACAACGGCCGCAAGGCGGACTTCCGCAACATCATCCTCATCCTGACCACCAACGCGGGGGCGCAGGAGATGAGCACCAAGGCCATGGGCTTCGGGGACCCCAGCGTGGTGGTGGACGGCTCGCGGGCGAAGAAGGCCATCGAGCGCACCTTCACGCCGGAGTTCCGCAACCGGCTGGACGGGTGGATCCTGTTCTCCGGCCTGCCCCCCGAGGTCATCCTCAAGGTCGTGGACAAGGAGGTGCGCCTGCTCCAGAAGGTGCTCGACGAGAAGAAGGTCAAGCTGGAGCTCACGCCCGCCGCCCGCGCGTGGCTGGCCGAGCACGGCTACGACCCGGCCTTCGGCGCGCGCCCCATGGCGCGGCTGGTGGACAACACCCTGAAGAAGCCGCTCGCGGAGGCGCTGCTGTTCGGCTCCCTCAAGAGCGGCGGCGTGGCCCGCTTCGACGTCGTGGACGACGCGGTGAAGCTCCAGGCGGAGGCCACCGAGGCCGTGCCGGCCTAGGGCGCCGCGACGTGAATCCCCCGAGGCCCCGGGCCCCCTTCACCTGGGGACTCGGGGCCTTCGCGTCTCCCTACTCCGGCTTGGACTCGACCTTGTACGCGCCCACGGCGCTGGAGAGCTGCTCGGAGATGATCTGAAGCGTGGTGGCCGCCTCGCCGGTGGACCCGATGCGGGCCACGGTGTCGTCCATCATCTTGGACAGGTCATTCACCGCCAGGGTGATCTGGTTGATGCCCACGTTCTGCTGGTTCACCGCGGCGGCGATCTGCCGGACGGCGGCGGCGTTGTCCTGGACGATGGAGGACAGCTCGCGCAGGTTCTGCCCGCTGTCGCGCACCTGCGCCAGCCCCGCCTCCATCCGCTCCGCGCCGCGCTCGGTGATGCGCACCGCGGCGGTGACGGAGCTGGCGATGTCGTCCAGCAGCTCCCGCACCCGAGTGGTCGCCTGGATGGACTGGTCCGCCAGGGCGCGGATCTCCCGCGCCACCACGCTGAAGCCCTTGCCGTGCTCGCCGGAGCGCACCGCCTCGATGGCCGCGTTGAGCGCGAGCATGTTGGACTGGTCCGCCAGGTCCTTCACCGTCTGGGTGATGCCGCCAATCTGGCGCGTGCGCTCGCCCAGCTCCAGGATCTTCTCCGCGATCTCCCCCACCTGCGCGCGGATGTCGTTGAGGCCCGCCATCGTCTGCTCGATGGAGGCCTCGCCCGCCCTGGCCAGGGTGTCCGCGCGCTCGGCGACGCTGAGCACGCTCTCCGCCTTCTGCGCGGCCAGCGTGGACGTCTGCTTGATCTCCTGCGCCGTCACCTGCGTCTCCTGGAGCGCGGCGGCCTGGCGGGAGATGGTCTGCGCCTGCTCGGTGGAGGACGCGTTGAGGTGGTCCGTGGACTGGGTGAGCGCGGTGGCGGCGTGCTGGAGGTTGACCGTCACCTCGCGCAGCTTGCGCACCATCTGCGAGAAGGAGTCGGACAGCCGCCCCACCTCGTCGTTGCCGCGCGCCTGGATGGGGCGGGTGAGGTCCCCGGACGCGACGATGTGGCCCGCCACGGACGTGAGCTCCGCCAGCGGCCGCACGATGCTCCGGCCGAACAGCGCCGCCAGCACCACGCCGCCCGCCTCCAGGAGGAGCGCGAACAGCAGCATGTTCCAGCGCAGCGCGCCCACCTTCGCGTCGATGAACTCGCGCGCCATGCCCACGTGCACGGTGCCCAGCCGCCCCTGCTCCGCCACGGCCGCGGCCACGTCCAGCGCGCGCAGCGTCCTGCCGCCGCGCTGGATGCTCACCTCCGGCACCACGCGCGTGCGGCCCCTGCCCACGCCCGGCTGCGCCTCGATGGCGGCCTTCAGGTTCTCCGGGAAGGCCCCCTGGAACGAGTGCACCAGCACGAAGCCCGTGGGGTCCTGGATGAAGATGTACGCCAGGTCCTCGCGCTCGCGGAACGTCTCCAGGAGCGGCTGGAGCGAGCCCATGCCCGCGGACACGCCCTGCTCCGCCGCGATGGCCAGGCTCAGCGCCACGGCCTCGCCCTCGCTGGCGTGGCGCTCCTCCAGGTTGGACTCCAGCTGGCGGGTGGCGATGAGGGTGAGCAGCAGGGCCACGGAGGCGCTGATGACCGCCGTGACCAGCACGAACTTCGGCGCGAGCCCGAGCCCGCGCAGGAAGGAGACGGGGGCGGAGGGCTTCAAGGGAACACTCCCGGGGTGACGTCCTCGGGCGGCCGACCGTCAGCCACCCGGCGCCAGGGACAACGCAGGCGGCCGCGGTTTGTTGGTGGGAACAGGCTCACCGCGCGCCCCCCTCCGGGCCGCGGGCGGGGCGGAACGACGGGCGCTGACAGCTCTGCAGGATGAGGTCCGCCACCAGCGACAGGGGCGTGCCCCCGTCCGTGGCCTTCAGCTCCACGGCGGCGCGCGGCATGCCGTAGACGACGCTGGACGCCTCGTCCTGCGCCAGGGTGACGCCCCCGGCCTGGCGGATGGCCAGGAGGCCCCGCGCGCCGTCCTCGCCCATGCCGGTGAGCACGCCGCCGCCGCTGCGCCGGCCGTACGCCATGGCCAGCGAGCTGAGCAGCACGTCGCCGTTGGGGCACGGCCCGCCGTGGCTGCGCTGGAGGCGCGCCATGCCCACGCTGTCCACCAGCAGGTCGTGCCCGTCCAGCGGGAAGTACACGCGGCCCGGCTCCAGCCGCTCGCCGTCGCGCGCCACGCCCACCTGGAGCTCGCACACCTGGGACAGCCAGCGCACCATGCCCTGCGTGAAGCCCACGGTGATGTGCTGCGCGACGAGCATGGGCACCGGCAGGTCGCGGGGCAGCTTGGACAGCACCTCCGCCAGCGCGGGCGGCCCGCCGGTGGAGGCGACGAGGCCGAACACGTCCACCCGCGCCCCGGTGGGCACGGGCGGCGGCGGCACGGCGCGCGGGCGGCGGGAGATGACCGGCACCTCCGCCATCAGGCACACGGAGTGGGCCAGCTCCCGGCCCCAGCGGCGCAGCTCCTCCGCGTTGGTGACGTTGGGCTTGCCGATGAGCTCCAGCGCCCCGGCGCTCATCGCCTGGAAGCCCAGGTCCACGCCGCGCTGCTCCGCCACCGCGCTCACCACCAGGATGCGCGCGGGCGCCTGGGACATGATGTGCGCGATGGCCGCCGGGCCGTCCAGGCCGGGCAGGAGCAGGTCCATGGTGATGACGTCCGGGCGCAGCAGGCGCGCCAGCTGCACGGCGCGGTTGCCGTCCGCCGCGCGGCCCACGACTTCGATGCGCGGCTCCTCCGTGAGGAGCGCGGTGAGGGTGTTGGCCATGGTGGGCGAGTCGTCCACCACGAGCACGCGGATGGGCTTCTTCGGGCTCACGCGCGGCTCCCCCGGCGGCTCATCACGTCCAGCACCTCCGCCAGCAGGCGGCCCGCGGCGCACTCGCGCTTGCTGAGGAAGCCGTCCGCCCCGGACGCCAGGCCCCGCTCACGCGCCACGGCCGTGTCGTGCGCGGAGACCAGGATGACGGGCAGCGTGCGCGTGTCCTTGCGCTCGCGCAGCCGGGCGATGAGCTCCGTGCCGTCCATCTCTTCCATGTCCAGGTCGCAGATGACGACGTCGTAGGTGTCCGCCTGCAGCCGCTCCAGCGCCCGCGCGCCGCTGGCCGCCAGGTGCACCTGGAAGCCGCCCGCCTCCAGCATCGCCCGGTGCAGCGCGCGCGCGGTGAGCGAGTCATCCACCACCAGCGCCCGCCGGCTCACCGCCGACACCGTCACCTTCTCCGAATCCGACACCACCCAGTCCGGCCGGAGGATGAGCAGCAGCTCACCGCGGCTGAGCGTCGCCGCGCCCTGCCAGGCCGCCACGTCGCGCACCTCCGATGGCAGCGGGCGGATGACCAGGTCCCGGTCCCCCACCACCGCGTCCACGCCCAGCGCCACGCGCTTGCCGCCGCTCTGCACGATGAGCAGCGGCTGCCCCTCCGCGGGCGGAGACGACGCGCGCAGGCCCAGCCGCGCGCCCAGGTCCACCACCGGCAAGAGCTGCCCCTGGTACTCCAGGTGCGCCCGGCGCCTGCCCACGCGCAGCGCGTCCGCGCGCGCCAGCTGCGTGGACTCCACCGCCAGCATGGGCAGGCCCACGAACTGCTCCAGCGCGCGCACCATCAGCAGCGGCGAGCTGCCCAGGTCCACGGGCAGGGTCAGCACGAAGCGCGTGCCCTGCCCGTGCGTGCTCGACACCTCGATGCGGCCCTGCAGCGACTCCACCGTGGCGCGCACCGCGTCCAGGCCCACGCCGCGCCCGGAGGTGTCCGTCACGTCCGAGCGCGTGCTGAAGCCCTCGCGGAAGATGAGCTCGCGCACCTGGTTGTCGTTGAGCCGCGCCGCCTCCTCCGCGGTGACGAGCCCCCGCTTCTCCGCGGACCTGCGCACCGCCTGCAGGTCGATGCCGCGCCCGTCGTCGCTCGCCTCCAGGTACAGGAGGTTGCCCTGCTGCTCCACGCGCAGCGTGAGCGCGCCCTCGTGGTGCTTGCCGGCCTTCTCGCGCTCGGCGGGCAGCTCCAGGCCGTGGTCCACGGCGTTGCGCAGGAGGTGCACGAGCGCGCCCTGGAGCTTCTCCAGCAGGCGCCGGTCCAGCGACACCTCCGCGCCCACCACCGACAGCCGCGCCTCCTTGCCCAGCTGGCGCGACAGGTCGCGCACCATGCGCTGCAGCGGGTCCAGGATGGTGCGCGTGGGGCGCGTGGTGATGGCCTTGAGGCCCTCCTCCAGCGCGTCCACGATGTCGCTCGTCTCCTCGCCATCCGTGCGCAGGGCGCGGCCCGTGCCGGACAGGAGCGTGCGCGCCTCCGCCGTCTCCGCCAGCAGGCCCTGCTTCGCGAGCAGCGCGGACACCCGCTCCAGCTCCCGGCTGCGCTCCTCCACCCGCAGGCGCACCTCGCGCAGGCGCTCCACCTCGCGCATCAGCGACGTCACCTGGCCCGCGCTCACCCGCCACCCGGCGTCGGCGGACTCCGCCGCGGGCTCCAGCGCGGCCGGCGCGTCGAGCGGGGCCCCGGCGGCGGGCGCCGGCGGGGCCGCGGAGGGGGGCACGTGCGCGAAGGCGCCCCCTGGCAGCGCGGCGGCCTCCTCCGGCGGCGGCGCGGCGGAGACCAGCTGGGCCAGCGCGGCGGCGGGGTCCGGCAGGTCGTCCCCGCGCCCGTCCGCGTGCGCCTGCGCGCGCAGCATGAAGAGGTCCAGCCCGTGCAGCAGCACGTCCACCACCGGGCGCGGCATCTTCTGCGGGTGCGCCTTGAGCGGCGCCAGCGCGTCCTCCAGCCGGTGGGCGATGTCGCCCAGGTCCTGGAGGCCCAGCGACGCGGCGCTGCCCTTCAGCGTGTGCAGGTGCCGGCCCAGCCGCGTGTAGATCTTCGCGAGCGCGTCGTGCTCCAGCCCCTCGCGCTCCAGCTCCAGCAGGTCCATGGTGACCTTCTGGATGACCTCCTGGGCCTCCACGGCGAAGCCCGCCACCAGCGGCTGCAGCATCGGATCAACGGGCATGGCGCGCTCCCCCGTCGGTCCGGCCGAACAGGCGCTTCGGGTCGATGAGGTGGATGAGCTGCCGGTCCTGGGTGAAGACCTCCACCACCGGCCCCTCCGCCCGGGCGCGCGCGGCCTCCACGGACGCGAGCGGCAGCGTGGTGGGGCGCGGAATCGCCTCGCAGTCCAGCGCGCACAGCTCGCCGTCGCCCCGGTCCACCACCAGCAGCACCGCCGGGTCCTGCCGCCACCCGTGGCCCCCCAGGAGCGACGCCAGGCTCAGCGCGGACAGCACCTGGCCCTGGAAGCGCAGCACGCCGATGACGGCGGGCGCGGACAGCGGCACCGGCGTCACCATGCGCAAGGGCAGCGCGGCGCGCAGCGACTCCAGGGGCAGCGCGTAGCGCTCCTCGCCCAGCGGGAACTCGGCGATCCAGTGGACCGCCTCCTCCACCGCAGACTCGCCCTGCTCGCGCAGGCGCGCGGCCCGGCGCGCCAGCAGCTCCCGCGTCTCCGTCTCCAGGGCCTCGTCCACCACCAGCGGCTTCATTCCAGCGCCCCCAGATTCAGGTAGGCGTCAGCGGACGCCAGGTAGAAGCGCGCGGGCAGCGCCTCCGGTCCATCCACCAGCGCGTCCGGCGGCAGCTGCCCCGCCCGCGTGCGCAGGGCGCGCATCAGCGGGAAGGCCGCGTCCCGGGCCCCGGCGCGCTCGCGCAGGAGCGCCAGCTCCAGCAGGCCCGGCAGGTAGTCCGGCGCCTGCTTCACGAGCAGCTCCAGCACCGCCGTCGCCCCGGCCACGTTGCCCTCTTCAATCCGCTCCAGCGCCTGCAGGTGCAGCCGCGCGGGCGAGGGCGGCGGGGACGGCGGCGGCGGAGGCGAGAGCGGCGGGGGCGAGGACAGCCGCCGGGGCGCGGGCGTCAGGCGGGACGCGGGCGCGGGCGGCGCCGCGGGCAGCTGCGCGAAGGGGCGCTCCTCCGGGCGGGGCTTGCGGAAGGCCTGCAGCTCCGGAGGCCCCTCGCGCGTGAGCCCCGGCGGCGCGCGGTCCACCTCCACCGTGCCCAGGAACAGCAGGCCCCCCGGCGCCAGGGCCCGCGCCAGGTGGGCCACGGCCGCGTCGCGCGCGGACGGGGAGAAGTACGTGAGCACGTTGCGGCAGAAGATGAAGTCGAACTGCCCGAAGCGCTCCGGCAGGGGCGCCAGCAGGTTCGCCGGCGCGAAGCGCGTCACCTTGCGGACCTCCGGGAGGATGGACACCTGCCGCCCGTTGTGGAGCTCGTAGACGGGGTGCAGCGCGGGGGCGGACTCGCGCCGGGACCAGGCGCCGTAGGTGCCGCGCCGCGCGGCCTCCAGGCTGGCCTCGTGCAGGTCCGTGCCCACCACCTCCACCGGCATCCCCGCGGGCGCGCACGCCAGGAGGCACGCGGCCAGCGAGTAGGCCTCCTCGCCGGTGGCGCACCCGGCGCTCCAGCCGCGCAGGTGCATGGCGCCGTGGCGCAGCGCGGCCGGGATGCCCTCCTGCGCGACGTAGCGGAAGTGCTCCGGCTGGCGGAAGAAGTACGTCTCCCCCACCAGGACCGCGCGCACCAGCGTGTAGGCCAGCGGCGAGCCCAGCTGCTGCAGCTCGCTCAGGACCTCCGCGGGCACGCGCCCCCGGGCCAGCTCCGCGCGCAGCACGCGCTCCACCGCCTCCTGGGCGATGGCGTCGTCCCGGAAGCCGGTGGTGTCCGCCACCACCTCCCGGGCACGGGCCAGAAGCCTCGGGTCGAGCCCCGCACTCATGCGCTCCGCTCTTCCTCCACCGGCGCGAGCAGCGCGGGCAGGTCGCGCAGGAGCCCCCGCGCGATGAACACCCTCGGATCCAGGATGGGCAGCGCGCGGCCGCCCGTGCGCAGCATGCCCACGAGCCCTTCCTGCAGCAGGCCGTGCTCGGCGCCGCCCACCTTCTCGCGCCGGTCGATGTCGCTCGCCTGGAACTCCTCCGGGTCCTTCACCGTGTCCACGGTGAGCGCCAGCGACACGCCCTCCGCCTCGATGACCACCAGCATCCGCTCCGCGATGGGCACCTTGTGCTTCACGCCCAGCCGCAGCGCCACGTCCAGCACGCACACCGCCTGGCCGCGCAGCTCCACGTACTCGCGCAGGTACGACGGCCCGGCGGGCAGGGGCCGCGTCAGCGGCTGGAGCAGGACCTCCTTCACGGAGTCCAGCGGCACGGCGAACTCGCGCTCGCCCACGGAGAGCCGCAGCACCAGCAGGGCCCCGGTCCGCGAGCGCCGGCGCGCGTTCTCCAGCGCCTCGCCCACGCGGGCCAGCAGCTCGTCCGCGCGGAAGGGCTTGGCCAGGAACGCCTCCGCGCCCAGCCCCAGGCACGCCTCCGCGCGCTGCTTCTCCGAGGAGATGATGATGACCGGGATGTCCGCCGTGCCCGCGTCCGCCTTCATCCGCTGGAGGACCTCGTCCCCGTCCATCTCCGGCATGGACAGGTCCAGCAGCACCGCCGCCGGGTGCAGCCGCCCCACCTTGTCCAGCGCCTCGCGGCCGTTGCTCGCCGTGTGGATGGTGTAGTGATTGGAGAGGATGGCCCGCTCCAGCGCCAGGATGGCGTCGCTGTCATCCACCAGCAGCAGGGTCGGCAGGCTCACGTTCTTCAGGTCCCGTTCAGGAACTGACGCACCGTCTTGGTCAGCTCGTCGTGCGACACCGGTTTCTGGATGAAGGCGTTGGCCCCCGCCGCCGAGCCGCGCTGGCGCAGGTCCTCGCCCTTCTCCGCCGTCAGCAGGATGACCGGCACCTTCTGCACCTGCGCCTGGGCGCTCGCGCGGACCTCCTTCACGAAGGTGATGCCATCCATGTTCGGCATGTTGATGTCGGCGATCACCACGCTCACCGGCACCAGCCGCAACAGCTGCAGCGCGCGCTGTGCGTCCTCCGCCTCCACGATGCTGACCCTGAGGTTCATCAGGTAGATCTTGAGGATGTTGCGGACGGTCGGGCTGTCGTCCACCAGCAAGACGTTGGTGCTCACTGTGCCACGGCTCCTCGCGCAGGCTCCGCAGCGTGCGGGAAGTGCCTGCGCTGCATGGGGGATCCTACCGTGAGCGCTCCGACGGGCGGAAGCGGGGGGCTCCCGTCCGCCGGGGAGCCTGGCAGGCGGATGACTGGACTTCCTGAGAAGGTCGGAGGACCTCAGCCGTCCTTCGGCGTGGGGGTCGCGGGGACCCCTTCAGGCGCCTCCACGGTCTCCACGGGGGGCGCGCCCACCGCGTGGTAGCCGCCGTCCACGTGAATCATCTCGCCCGTGGTGGAGGACAGCCAATCGGACAGGAGTGCACAGGCCGTCTTCGCCACGTGGTCGTGGCTGTCCTTGTCGCTCCAGCCCAGCGGCGCCTGCTTCCCCCAGTACTGCGCCAGGGCCTTGAAGCCCGGGATGCCCTTGGCCGCCACGGTGGCCAGGGGCCCCGCCGCGAGCGCGTTCACCCGGATGCCCTTGGGCCCCAGGTCGCGCGCCAGGTAGCGCACCGTGGCCTCCATGGCCGCCTTGCACACCCCCATCCAGTCGTAGATGGGCCACGCCTGCCGGTTGTCGAAGTCCAGCGCCACGATGGAGCCCCCCTGCGTCATCAGCGGCGCGCACGCCACCGCCAGCTCCTTCACGGAGAAGGCGGAGATGCGGAACGCGGTCTGCGCGCTCTCCCACGGCGTGTTGAGGAAGTTGCCGCCCAGCGCGTCCTCCGGCGCGAACGCGATGGCGTGCAGCACGCCGTCCACGCGGCCCCATTTCTGGCGCAGCGCCTCCGTCAGCGCCGGAAAGTGCGCCGGGTTCGTCACGTCCAGCTCCAGCACCTCCGTGCCGGGCTTGAGCCGCTTCGCGCTGCGCTCGGTGAGGGACTTCGCCCGGCCAAACCCGGTGAGGATGACCTCCGCGCCCTGCGCGATCGCGTGCTCCGCGACGCCAAAGGCCAACGACTGCGGGGTGAGCACACCGGTGATGAGGAGCTTCTTGCCCTGGAGGAGCATGTCGGTACGTTCCGGAGAGAGGAAAAGAGGGGGCGTGTGCTTACCACTCCTGAACGGCCGTGGGGGCCCCGGTCCCCAGGTCCCGTTCGCCTCCAGATGTACGTCCGTTCAGCATGCCAGGGCCCCCGGCGCGTCCTTTGAGCCCCTCCCAGCCCGAGGGAATCCGGCGCTCGGTGAAGCTGCGCTCACGCGGTGCATGACTCCATCTGCTCCCCCGGGTGACGCCGGGCAGCCGGCCATGACGCGGTTCAACAAACTGAGGCGAAAACCCCCCAACGCAGCGCCCATCCAGTAAAAGACCCTCCGCCATGGCGAATTTCCAGGACAGTTTCCTCTCGGGTGGAAACATCGACTTCATCGAGGGGCTCTACGCGCGCTTCCTCGAGAATCCGGGCAGCGTGGACGCGAGCTGGCGCGAGGTGTTCGAGCGCAACAACGGCGCGGGCCGCCCCATCTTCAACACGAAGCTGCTGGAGGCTCCGACACCCGCCGCACCGGAGGGGAAGGAGGCCAAGGGCAAGGGCAAGGCGAACGGCGCCGCCGCGCCGGCCGTCGCCGCCGCGCCGCAGGCCCCGGCCGCTCCGGCGCAGGACATCGCGCTGCAGTCGAAGGTGGATCAGGCCATCACCGCCTTCCGCCTGCGCGGTCACCTGCGCGCGGCGCTGGATCCGCTGGAGCGCCCGCGGCCGCCGCTGGCCCACGTGGCGGACGTGGCGCTGATGGACGAGAACCACTTCTCCGCGAAGGAGCTGGAGCAGGCGGTCGAGTGCAACAACGTCTTCCCGCAGCAGCGCGTGCGGCTCTCCGAGCTGGTCACCCGGCTGCGCCGCACGTACTCCAGCCACATCGGCGTGGAGTTCATGCAGATGCTCGACAGCGAGCGGCGCCGCTGGCTCATGCGGCGCATGGAGCACAGCGAGAACCGCACGCCGTTCTCCGTGGAGGACCAGCGGCACATCCTCACCAAGCTCTCCTACGCGGAGGGCTTCGAGCACTTCCTGCACACGAAGTACGTGGGCGCCAAGCGCTTCAGCCTGGACGGCGGCGAGGCGCTCATCCCCATGCTGGACGCGCTGCTGGAGGTGGGCGGCGACATGGGCCTGAAGGAGCTGGTCATCGGCATGGCCCACCGCGGCCGCCTCAACGTGCTGACCAACATCCTGGGCAAGAAGCCGGATCAGATCTTCAGCGAGTTCGACGGCCCCAAGGACCCCAAGGCGTACCTGGGCCGCGGCGACGTGAAGTACCACATGGGCTTCTCGTCGGACCACGCCACGCGCTCCGGCAAGAACGTGCACCTGTCGCTGGCGTTCAACCCCAGCCACCTGGAGTGCGTGGGCCCCGTGGTGGAGGGCCGCGTGCGCGCCAAGCAGGACCGCGGCGGGGACACCGAGCGCATCGGCGTGATGCCGCTGCTCATCCACGGCGACGCGGCCTTCATCGGCCAGGGCATCACGTCGGAGACGCTGAACTTCTCCGGCCTCAAGGGCTACACCACGGGCGGCACGGTCCACATCGTCATCAACAACCAGGTGGGCTTCACCACCGACCCGTCCGACTCGCGCACCAGCATCTACTCCACCGCCATCGCGCAGATGCTGGACATCCCGGTGTTCCACGTGAACGGGGATGACCCGGAGGCGTGCGTGCACGCGGCGCGGCTGGCGGCCGAGTACCGCCAGACGTTCAAGAGCGACGTGGTCATCGACCTCATCTGCTATCGCCGCTACGGCCACAACGAGGGCGACGACCCGTCCTTCACCCAGCCGGCGATGTACGACCTCATCCGCAAGCACCCGCCCGTGCGCGCGCTGTACGCGAAGGCGCTGGCGGAGGCGGGCCGCGTGAGCCTGGAGGAGTCGGAGGCGCTCAAGCAGCGCTGCTTCCAGGACTTCGACGCGGCGCTCACCCGCGCCCGCCAGGAGAGCCAGTTCCGCGAGCCCACCGCGCTGGAGGGCCTGTGGAAGCCCTACAAGGGCGGCCTCCTGAAGAACGCGCCCCAGGTGTCCACGGCGGTGGCCAAGCCCACCCTGCGCGACGCGCTCCAGAAGCTGGCCACGGCGCCGGCGGGCTTCAACGTCCACCGCGACGTGGAGCGCACGGTGCTCAAGAAGCGCCAGGGCATGCTGGAGAGCGAGGAGCTCCAGTGGAGCGAGGGCGAGTCGCTGGCGTACGCGACGCTCCTGTCGGAGGGCTACGGCATCCGCCTGTCCGGCCAGGACAGCGAGCGCGGCACCTTCAGCCACCGCCACTCGGTGCTGCACGACGTGCAGACGGGCGAGGAGTACGTGCCCCTGCGCCAGTTCGCCTCCGGCAAGGCGACCTTCAACGTCTACAACAGCCCGCTGTCGGAGATGGGCGTGCTGGGCTTCGACTACGGCTACAGCCTGGACGTGCCGGACGGCCTCACCCTGTGGGAGGCGCAGTTCGGTGACTTCGCCAACGGCGCGCAGATCATCATCGACCAGTTCATCGCCGCGGCGGAGAGCAAGTGGCGGCGGCTGAGCGGCATCACGCTGCTGTTGCCGCACGGCTACGAAGGCCAGGGCCCGGAGCACTCCAGCGCGCGCCTGGAGCGCTTCCTGGACCTGTGCGCCGAGGACAACCTCCAGGTCTGCTACCCCACCACGCCCGCGCAGATCTTCCACCTCCTGCGCCGCCAGGTGCTGCGCCCCGTGCGCAAGCCGCTCATCATCATGTCGCCCAAGAGCCTGCTGCGCCGTCCGGAGGCCACCAGCCGCCTGGACGAGCTGGCCACGGGCGCGTTCCAGGAGGTCATCCTGGATGCGAAGGCGGACGCCGCGAAGGTGAAGCGGCTGCTGCTGTGCAGCGGCAAGGTGTACTACGACCTGGCCAAGGCCCGGGACGAGCGCAAGGACGACACCCTCGCCATCGTGCGCGTGGAGCAGCTCTACCCGTTCCCGCAGGACGAGCTGTCGAAGCTGGTGGCGAAGCTGCCGGCGCTCCAGGAGCTGTACTGGGTGCAGGAGGAGCCGCGCAACGCGGGCGGCTGGCACTACATGTTCCCCCTCCTGCACGACCTCGTCTCCGGCCGTTCCCAGCAGCAGACGGTGAAGCTGGGCTACATCGGGCGCGCCGAGGCCGCCAGCCCCGCCACCGGTTTCACGAAGACGCACGATTACGAGCAGCAGCTCATCATCGAAGAAGCCATCCTCCGAGGACCCCAGAATGGCCGTTGAACTGAAAGTCCCTCCGCTCGGCGAATCCATCACCGAGGCCGTCGTCGGCAAGTGGAACAAGAAGCAGGGTGAGTCCGTCGCCGCGGACGAGCCGCTCGTCGTGCTGGAGACCGACAAGGTCACCATCGACGTGCCGGCCCCCGCCGCCGGCAGCATCGCGTCCATCGCCTTCAAGGAGGGCGACAAGGTCCGCGTGGGTGACGTGCTGGGCACCATCGAGGCCGGTGCCGGCGCGGGCGCCCCCGCCGTGGCCGCCGCCACGCCCGCGCCCGCCCAGGCCGCGGCGCCGGTGGCCGCCGCGCCGGCCGGAGGCGACACGCGCATCACCCCCACCGCGAAGAAGATGGCGGAGGAGAACCGGGTGGACGTGGGCCAGCTCAAGGGCTCCGGCGCCGGCGGCCGCATCATGAAGGAGGACGTGCAGGGTCAGCTCAACCGCCCCGCCGCCGCGCCGTCCGCGCCCCCGGCCCCGGCCGCGCCGTCCGGCCCCCGCCCCAACGCCGCGCGCGAGGAGCGCGTGCGCATGACGCCGCTGCGCAAGCGCGTGGCCGAGCGCCTCATCCAGGCGCAGTCCACCGCCGCCATGCTCACCACCTTCAACGAGGTGGACATGGGCGAGGTGATGGCGCTGCGCAAGAAGTACAACGACAAGTTCCAGGCGAAGCACGGGGTGAAGCTCGGGTTCATGAGCTTCTTCATCCGCGCGTCCGTGGAGGCCCTCAAGGCGTTCCCGCAGATCAACGCGGAGATCGACGGCGAGGACGTCATCTTCAAGCACTACTACGACATCGGCGTGGCCGTGAGCGGCAGCCGCGGCCTGGTGGTGCCGGTGGTGCGCGACGCGGACAAGCTGTCGCTCGCGGACCTGGAGAAGACGGTCGGTGACTACGGCGGCCGCGCGCGCAACGACAAGCTCACGATGGCGGACCTCACCGGCGGCACGTTCACCATCACCAACGGCGGCATCTTCGGCTCCATGCTGTCCACGCCCATCCTGAACCCGCCGCAGACGGGCATCCTGGGCATGCACAACATCGTGGAGCGCCCCGTGGCCCGCGACGGCCAGGTGGTCATCCGGCCCATCATGTACATCGCCCTCACGTACGACCACCGCCTGGTGGACGGCCGGGAAGCGGTGCAGTTCCTCGTGCGCGTGAAGGAGTGCATCGAGGACCCGGAGCGCCTGCTGCTCGACATCTGACGGGCGCCCCCGCCCTCGCGGGGAATGCAAGACGGGCAATTCCGGTGGGCCGGCTGGACTTCCAGTCGGCCCTTTCACTACAAATAGGCTCGTCTCCCCGGTCGTCGGGCAGAACGGGTGGCCTTCCCCACGGCTGCCCTGCAAACGCAAGGAAGCGCAATGGCAACTGGTACCGTGAAGTGGTTCAACGACGCGAAGGGCTTCGGCTTCATCACCCAGGACGGCGGCGGCGAGGACGTGTTCTGCCACCACACCGCCATCAACATGGATGGTTTCCGCACCCTGGCCGAGGGCCAGAAGGTGGAGTTCGAGGTCACCAAGGGCCCCAAGGGCCTCCAGGCGCAGAACGTTCGCGCGACCTGATTCGCGTCCTCAGCCATTCCCCACGGACTGGTTGAAGCCAAGGAGGCCCGGACCCGCGGTGGGGTTCCGGGCCTCTGCCTCTTCCGGGCCTGGAGCCGCGCGCGGCCTACTTCTTCAGGGTCTGCTCGAAGTGGGCGATGACGCGCTCGTACTGGCGCTCGGTGACGACCGGATCCGGCACCATGTGCGTGAGGCCGGACAGGGGCAGCAGTTGGTGCGGCTTGCCCGCGCGGAACAGGGCGTCCGACAGCTTCAGCGTGTGGAAGAAGTAGACGTTGTCGTCCGCGGTGCCGTGGATGAGCAGCAGCGCGCCAATGGGGCTGTCCTTCTTCGCATACGTCAGCAGGCTGCTGACCTCGTAGGCCTGGGGGCTCTCCTCGGGGAGGCCCAGGTAGCGCTCGGTGTAGTGCGTGTCGTAGTCGCGCCAGTCCACCACCGGGGCGCCGGACACGGCGGACCTGAAGAAGTCCGGGCGCTTCAGCGCGGCCAGCGCGGCCATGTAGCCGCCGAAGCTCCAGCCGGTGATGCCCACGCGGCCGAGGTCCATCTCCGGCACCTCCTTCGCCAGGGCCTGCACCGCCTCGATCTGATCATCCAGGGTGACGGTGGCGAAGTCGTGCTTCACCGCGCGGTTCCACGCCGAGGTGCGCAGCGGCGTGCCGCGCCCGTCCACCTTCACCACCAGGAAGCCGTGGTCCGCGAACCACTGGCTGAGCAGGTGCGCGGCCATGGACTGGTGCACCACCGTGACGGTGGGGCCCGCGTAGACCTCCACGATGACGGGCAGCTTGGTGCCGGGCTTGAAGTCGCGCGGCTTCACCAGCGAGGTCCAGAACTTCTTCGGGCCCACCTGGCGCACCTCGAAGTTCGGCGTGAAGGACGGCTCCTGCGCCACCTCGGGCAGCTCGCCCAGCTTCGTGCCGTCGCCCTTGAGCACCACCGTGCGCGGCATGCTCCTGGGGCCCTGCGTGTTGAGGACGATGAGGCCGCCGTTCTTGGACACGAGCCCGGTCTCCACGGCCGGGCCGGAGGTGCCCGTGGCCACCTGCTCCGGAGCGCCGCCGGCCTTCACGCGCCACAGGTGGCTCTCGGTGGGGTTGGGGCCACCGGTGAAGAAGAGCGTCCGGTCCGCCTGGACGAAGCGGGCGAGGTGGCGGAAGCCCGCGTCCGGCTTCACCACGGAGCGGTCCAGCGCCCCGCTCGCCTTGCGCAGCTCCACCTCCGGGCCACCGTTGCGCTCGGTGTACCAGAGGAAGCCGGAGCCGTCCTCCAGCCACAGCGGGAAGTCCTGGGCCAGCTCCACCCAGGCGTCGTCCTTCTCCGTGAGGAGGACGCGCGTCTTGCCCGTGGCGGGGTCCACCGCGAGCACCTGCTCCTCTGTCTGGAGGCGGTTCTGCACCACGAGGGTGAGCGGCCCGCCCTTGTCCCACTTCACCGTGGCCAGGTAGGGGTACTTCGCCGCGTCCCACTGCGCCCACACCGTCTTGCCGCCCGCGGCGGGGGTGATGCCCAGGCGCACCTTCGCGTTGGCCTTGCCAGGGCGCGGGTACGGGAAGACCTCCCCGCCCTTCTCCGGGTGCATCACGTCTACGATGGTGAGCTTCTCCACGTCGGACGTGTCGGACTCCGTGTACGCGAGGGACTTCGAGTCCGGGCTCCACCAGTAGCCGGAGAAGCGGCTCATCTCCTCCTGCGCGACGAACTCCGCCAGGCCGTGCGTCTTCTGCGCGGTGCCGCCCTGCGTGACGCGCTTCTCCTGGTTGTGGGCCAGGTCCACCCGGTAGACGTCGTTGTCACGGACGTACGCCACCTGCTTGCCGTCCGGCGACAGGCGCGGGTCGATGACGCCGGGGCCCGTCTTCAGCTCCGTGGACCTCCCCGTCGCGCGGTCCACCACGTAGAGGCGGCCGGAGAGGGGCACCAGCAGCTGGGCGCCGTCCTCGGAGAGGCTGTAGGAGGTGAAGCCCCGGGCGCTCACGCGCATGCGCTCGCGGCGGGCCTTCTCCTCGGGGGACAGGGTCTCCTCGGCGCCCTTGAGCAGGGCCTCCGGGGTGAGCAGCTCACGCGCCTGGCCGCCGGCCACGTCGAACGCGTAGAGCATCTGCACGTTGGACGTGGGGGACGTGCGCAGGAACAGGACGGACTTCTCGTCCGGGGTGATGCGCGTGCCCACCGGGCGCCCGCTCTGGAAGCGGCGCGTCTCGGCGTACTGGCGCAGGAAGGTGTCCGGCTGCTTTTGCGAAGGGGCCATGGCGGAGGGTTTGCGCTCCTGGGCGATGGAGGGGGCGCTGCTCATGAGGAGCAGCGCGGCGGCGGTGAGGGCCTGACGCATGCGTAGCTGAATCCCCGCGCGAAGCGGGGCTCCTTTCGCGAGAAGGTGCGGGCAAGCCTACACTCCGGCCGCCGCGCGGCCCTCCCAACGCCCCGCCTCGAAGAGGATTCCCACCCGCATGAACCCGAACGACGACGACGCCCTGCGCCACCTGCGGCTCGCGGGCGTGGTGCGGCTGGGCCTGGGCGGAGGCCGGGGGCCGACGGACGCCTACGTGTTCGACCCGCATCGGCTCGCACTGCCCGCGTGGGCGTGCGCCCTGGGCGACGCGGGGCCCCCCGCCCTGCTCGTCACGCTGGACCGGCACCTGGACCTCGTCGTGCCGGAGCACCCCGCGGACATGCCGGACCGCTCCGCCGGCCTGCGCGCCCTGGACGAGCACGCGCGGTGGCGCCTGGACGTGCGCAACTACGACCACATCCTCGCGGCGATGGAGGCGAACCTCGTGGGCGACGCGCTGGTCATCGCGCGCACCCGCCCCCGGGGCGCCTTCGCCGGCGACGTCTACGTGGACACGCGGGGCCGCGCGCACCGGCTCGTGACGGCGACGACGGTGGACCGCGCGGCGGAGGCGTACCTGCGCCCCGGCCCCACGGACGCGGTGCGCGACGTGCTGGAGGCCGCGCCCGCCGTGCTGCTGGACGTGGACCTGGACTGCTTCACCAGCCTGAGCGACGCGGACCCCACCACCGTGCTGCCGTGGCCGAAGGCCGTCATCCGCGAGTTCCTCCTGCCACCCGACGCGGAGCCCTTCTGGGACGCGGTGCTGGGCAAGGCGGTGGCGCTGACGCTCGCGCGCGAGCCGCACCACTGCGGCGGGCTGCTCGCGTCCGGGGAGCTGTTCCGCGACGTGGCGGAGGTCCTCTTCCGCGAGCTGCTCCGCGTCGAGCCGCCCTGAGCGGAGTCAGGGCGAGTCGAGGAACGTGGGCCGGTACTCCGTCACCTGCCCGCTGCTGAGCGACAGGCGGCTGCCCACCGGCGGGCGGTCGCCGTTGAGCACGTAGCCGAAGTCGATGCGGAACGGGAACACGTTGAACTGCGGGAACAAGAGCCGCAGGCCCACGCCCACCGTGGTCACCAGCTCCGGCCGCTTGTTGAAGGCGCTGCCGGAGTCGAGGAAGAACACGCCGCCCAGGTGCACCGTGTGCACGACGACCGGCGGGGTGCGGTACTCCAGGTTCACCAGGAGCAGCCGCTTGCCGGAGTACGCATCCACGGCCGCGCCGCGCAGGCCGTTGCCGCCGCCCAGGAGGCTCACGCGCTCGGACAGGTCGTCGATGTTCACGTCCAGCAGGCCGCGCGCCACGAAGCGCCCCCCGAGCACGCGCGGCGACACCTGCACCAGCTCCGCGGCCCAGCGGCGGTTCGTCCAGCCCTCCTTCACGCCCGGCTGGCTCGCGCTGAACTGCTGGCGGACGGACGCGGCCGCGGACGCGGTGGTGAGCGCGTCCCCCCAGCGCACCCGGTAGCGCAGGGACAGGCCGCCTTCCACGAAGTGCGCCGCGGACGGGAACACCGGCGGCGCGTAGCGCAGCGTGGCCAGCACCGAGTGCCCCAGCTGGAAGTCCTCCGACAGCGTGTACGAGTCCACGTTGCGGAGGACGTCGTAGCGGGCCTCGAAGGCGCTCAGGGAGAGGTTCGCGTACCCCGCGTCCTCCGCGCGCGGCAGGTAGTTGCGGCGGAGCCAGTCCGCCTGCGCGTCGGTGAGCTGGGACGCCACCGGCGCCGCGTAGGCGTAGTGGTACGCCCCCGCGCCCAGGCCCACGTTCCACTTGTAGCGCTGCCCGTAGGAGCGCGTGTACGTGGCGCCCGCGGCCACCTCGCGCGCGTTGTAGACGTACGGCACGGGGGCGCCGTCCGGGAACGGGAGCTGCCAGATGTCCGCGCCCCGGTACTGCCGCGCGGTCTCCATGTTCCACGCCACGGACGTGCTCAGGCTCCACGGCGTGGCCAGCGAGTACAGCGGCCGGCTGACCACGAGGCTTCCGCGCGAGCCCTCCGCGCGGCCCGTGTCGCGGTTGATGAGCACCGCGGCGGACTCCGTCAGCGACCAGCGGCTGCCGAGCACGCGCTTGTCCGTGTAGCTCTGGCCGAGGCTGTACGTGTCCAGGCGCATGATGAAGTCCAGCGCCACCTTCTTGCCGCGCCCCAGGAAGTTCTGCTCCGTGCCCTGCAACCGCAGGTAGAGCAGGAGCGAGCCCACCGCGGAGAACTCGTTGTTGAGCCGGAGCGACCACAGGTCCTTCGTCACCAGCAGCAGCGCGACCCTGTCCGGGGCGCTGCCCTTCACCGGCACCGCGCGCACGACGGAGAACAGGCCCAGCTTGCGCAGGTTGCGCACCGACTCCGCGACGAGCGCCTCCGAGTACGGCTGCCCCGGCGAGAGCAGCACCTCCTGGCGGACGACCTCGTCGCGGGTGCGGACGTGGAAGAGGTTCAGCAGCGATGGATAGGGATCCATCGGCGCGACCACCTCCTCGGCGGCGACGAGCACCTCCTCCAGCACCTTGCCCTCGGGCGCGGGCTCCACCTGACGCTCGACCTCGCCCAGGCCCCAGGCGATGAGCGCCTCCTCGTAGTTCTTCGTGCGCTCGGCGTCCGCGGTGGCCTCGGGCGCCTGCGTGCCCTCCGGGACCTGCTCCGCGCGCGGCGGCGCCGCGACCTCCGTGCTCGACACGCCCGACGGCTCGACGTCCGGCGAGCGCACGGGCGCGTCCGAGGACACGACGTCCCGGGGCTTGCCCGCGCCTTCAGGCTCGGGCGGCCGGGGCGTATCGGAAGGTGTCGCCTGTCCCGACGGCGTGCCCGTCGCGGTGAGCACGGTGAGCAGCAGGACGGGCAGTGAGAGCAGCACACGCGCATCCTGTCATGCGCCGCGCCTGCCGCCAGCCCCGCTCACGTCAGCGCCGTGCGCAGGTCTCCTGGCCGCGCCATGGGCAGCCTCTCCCGAACTTACACCCGACGCCGCCGCTCGTAGAAGTACAAACGCTGCAGGCCTCACAGCAGCCACGGCAACCATTAAAGCAGACAACAGATGCATCACAGCGCCCAACTGCCACACACGCATTACAGGCAAGGGCCATTCACCGTTTCAAATCCAAACCACCCTGCCGATTCGCACAAAAGACAGCTCTCACTGGCCAAACAATTCCTGAAGCACGCTCTCAAGGGCCTCCGCCTCAACCGCTCCAAAACTAGCGCGAATCAGGTCCTCTCCTACAGACCACCTACGAAGACGCCCCATGATCCTGGTACGCCTCAGCTTTAGTGACCCACCCCCTCCGTCCGCATCAACAACGTCAGCGACCCGGTGAGCCAAAACCCTGTCAACTCCACCAAGCGCGCGATGGCACAGCAACTGCCCCATTGACGAAACGCCCTCTCGCACAAATACAGGCAACTGCTTCAGCACTCCCCCGAACCCTCGGTCCACTTGGCCCTCTAACGCCGCATCACACAAGGCCAACGCCCCCCAAAATTGAGAGACAATACTCAATTTTCTAGAAAAGAAGGCCCCGACGGCCATCCGATTATTCGCATCCCTTGAACTCAAGTTAAATTCGCGCTCAACAACATCAAGCGTTTCTCCTCTTCTCCACGCAACCACACCCGCAAGCACAGACTCAAGCGACACCTTCTCCAGCAACCCTGAATACCAACTACGTCCCTGACCGTCCGCCAACGCATCATACACAATCTGATCTGCCCATTGAAACACCTCCCCCTCCTGATCCATTCCACGATATTCACGCAAAGCAGCCAGAAAAACTTTCAGAACAGACAATGGCATTCCAGTGCGCACAAAAACACTAGCAAGCACGGAGTCCCCACCCAATTCCCGCCTCAACTGAAGACTAAGCGCAGAAAGCGACTGAACGAATTGCAGCACCGCCTCTACTTGAACTTGGCTTACCGATGGCATTCCCATCAACTCTCGTTCCAGGTATGCCTGCGGCTCCTCATCAGCAACCGCTGCCGCCCCTGCATACCCAAGCACTACCTGAGCCTCTCCAAAGCTCAACCCATCTAATTCTTCCATCCATCCAACGCGCCCCACCTGCGCATTATCCGCCCTAACCATCAACCCTGCCAGACCAAGATGCTTAACAGCTGAATCCTGATGCCTAAAGAACCATTTTCGCGCGCTATCAAGAGACCCATCCCGGACGTACCCACTATTCTCGACTGCCAACAAGCAAACGCCATCAGACACATATCCAGCGCGTCCGGCACGCCCAAGCATGTTCATCACTTCACTCTGAGGCAATTCTCTCATCTCATTAAAACGATCATCGAATCGAGACGTATACGACACAACAGACAAATCGAACGGCAGATTCACTCCCTGCGCCAGGGTCGGCGTGGCAACGACCGCCGAGATCAATCCATCCCGAACCCACTTCTCGGCAATATGCTGTTCCAACGGTGAAAGCCCCGCATGGTGAGGCAAAACACCTCTAGTCGCTCCACCCAAGACAGCTGAATTCCGCCCCAATTCGACTTTCATTCGACCAACATCACCGGGAGGCAATTTGACAACTTTTCTGATAAATTTCGCAATCCGGTCAGCCTGAGCCTCTGTCGAGCGCCGGTCCCTAACAAAGAGAACCGTGCGAAGCCCTCCGCGCGCCGCGCATCGAGCAACATGAACAGCATTCCTTAGGGCATTGGGGCGCGAGCGATACTTCGCCGTTCGCAAATCAAGCCCAACATCGAGCCGAGTAACATCGTCTTCGCCTTGGACCCCTGGTGGATACAAGGCTACACCAACACGCCTATACGAACCATAGGGAAAACTCTCTACAACACCATAGGTACGTCTGGTGGGACGAACATCTGAAATCAACCTATTGAACTCCCCCCCAAGCTTCTCAATCACCATCTCAAGAGATGACTGCGCCTCAAGGAAGGCCGTCATCAGAACCAAACGGCACCCATCAACCTGACGCGCCTTCTGCAGCACAAACTCAGCAACGGGCCCCCTAGAGGTTTCTAACAACAACTGAGCCTCATCAAACACCACTAAACCAACCCCCCTCAGCGCAGAGGGATTCACTCTCAGCAACGCAGCCAGCTTTTCCGGCGTAGTGACCGACACATGCCTCTCAGAAAAATCAACATCCTGAAAAAGAGGATCAAAGTCTTCTGTTGTCGGCAGTTCCTCGATCACAACCTCAAGCGAATCAAAAGCACGCTGCAGGTCACGCTTGACTTGCCTCACAAGCGCTCTCGTCGGCAGGATCCACACTACTTGGCGTTGATTGGCGAGAACTAACGCTGTTCGAAGTTCACCAACAATCGTCTTTCCCGAACCTGTCGGGAGAACAACCACGAGGTCCTTCTCGTTTCGCAACCATACATCAAATCCCTCCCCTACTTGCTCTGGAGTGAACGTGGATACACCTCGAGATTCGAGACGCTTCAAATACTGCATCCAGAAATCATCAACATGTTGAACGCCGCGACTCGCCAACCACGGCTCAACCCCATCCCGCCCAAGAGCTGACAGGACAACATCTCTACGACGATGAACATGCTGAGCCAATCGCGACACGCGTGAGTGCTGCTCATCGGACGGCCATTGCTGCACGCCATTGTCGGGCGAAAACAATAACCGCCACACATTACGATCGACAGTCTCCTCCTCATTGAATCGACCAGCATGCAAAGAAGCCAGAGCGCGATAAAACTGAGCATAACCAGCGCGTGACTGCCTTCGGTCTCTGTCAACCGAAATGCGCTGCAAGAGGCGGAGAACACTCAGAGCTTGGACCCTATACCCACCTGCCAAATAATGAAGGAACGACAAAGTAAAGCGATACCAATCGTCATCTTCCAATGGCGACACAACCTCAACAGGCTGCCCCACTCGCCCTCTCGCAACCAGATAACCCGTTTGCTCTAATCCCATCCCAACAACGTAATGTGCGCCATCCAAATTCGCACTCGGCTCACTCCTAGCAAGCCCCCTGCTCAACATCATTAGACGTAACGACGTATCCAGCGGATCTTTGTAGGGACGGACATCGGCATCCATTGCGCTTCCCAGCGCCCCCACAAAGCATGCGAAGAAGTCATCCAGCAATGAAAGCGATGCCTCCTCGGCATCGACACCGATTCCAAGACCTCTGACGAGTTCCTGCATCCGCGTGGAGTACATTTAGCCCCCTCCCGCCGCCTTCAACATTTTACGTACGGACTTTCGCGTCAACTCAGAAACTTTACTCCACTTAGTCGCCCCAACATACGTGCCGACATGCCGCGCGGGCAGCTTGGTCAACCACCGATATCCATCAAAAACATCAACATCGGCATGTGCATGGTCCGCCACAACAATCACATTATATCCACATCCGGCTATCAACCCGGCCCTAATCTCATCCGCCGGCGACAAGCCCAACTGACTAGACACCTGAGAAAGCGACGCATCGTATCGAACAAATCCAAAAGATTCGACAGACAACCTTCGAAAATCATCAAGCGCCTTTCCCTTTTTCGGCATCCCCCTTTTTCGAAAACCCCCAGACGCCACCAATTGCCTTGGGCTATTTATTGAATTCTTGACGGAATGAATCTCAACATGGGCACGATCCACTCTTGCGCCTCTTTTCAATCGAACAAACACACCATCAGGGCCTTTATCCTCAGGCTGAATGTTTGGCTTCGAGCACGCAAATCTACCTCCGGCGATATTTGCGGCAGATCCAAGGCTTACCCAGAAAGCCAAGTGCTCTGCCAACGCGGCTCTGAACCGCACAGCCTTATCGACGACTCCCTTGACGTCAGCATCAATTGGTCCGAACAGACGAACGTCAAACGGCGAACCGCCATTAACCAACTCAGTTACCTGCTTTATATCTCCGACCTGGCTCACCCAGTACAGGCAAGCAAGCATCTCGGCAATATCAGCAGTCGGCGTTAGTGCTCCTGGGCTAGGGCAACATGACCAGGACTTACAATCATAAACAAGCTGCGCGCCGCCGGAATAAGGGGGTCTTGGCGACACGTGGTTCTTCACCCAGTTCCATGCCCGTGCAGCATCGGCAGCGCCAACGACAATCGTCGGCGCTTGGAGTGACGGGGTTGCGACGGTTCTTGTCTGGGAAGCAGTAGGCATTAGCAAAACTCCGCTCCAGGCTGCATGGTGAATCTCAATGTTTATGCATCTGCAGTCTGGAACCGACAAAAACCTACGTTCAAGGGAGCAATCACCTACAGGTGATCCATCACGTGACGCGCCTGTTCCTTCCATCGAGCGGCGTCACCAGCCGTGACCATAATAATGAGGAAGCCGCTTTTAATTTGAGGCGCTCAACCAACTATAGCGCGGTGCGCAGGTCTCCCGGCCGGGCCATGGGCAGCGGCTCCCCCCGGGCGATGGCCGCCACGATGCGGGCCAGCTGCTCCACCCCGTCCGACAGCGCCGCCGGCCCCGGCTGGAGGATGTACGTGCTCTTGACCTCGTAGAGCTGGTCGTCCAGCACCGCGCGCACGCGGTCCCAGCCCGGCCGGGAGATGATCTTCTCGCGCTTCGCCTTGCGCCCGCACCAGCTGGCGATGACGCCCTCCGGGTCGCGCCTCGCCACCTCCGCGGGGTCGAAGATGCGGCCCTTCGCCCCCTGCGACGCGCGCGACTCCTGGCACACGTCCACCCCGCCCACCACCTCCACCAGCTCCGAGCACCAGCGGATGCCGGAGATGAGCGGCTCGTGCCACTCCTCGAAGAAGATGCGCGGCCGCCTCGGCAGCGACTGCGCCGCGTCCGAGTGACGCTCCAGGTTCTTCTCCAGCTCCAGCGCCAGCGCCTCCGCGGGCTCCGCGCGTCCCACCAGCGCCCCGGTCAGCCGCACCGCCTGTAGGATTTCCGCGAGGGAGCGCTGGTTGAACAGGAACACGGGCACCCCGCGCTTGCACAGCTCCCGGCCGATGTCCGCCTGCAGGTCGCTGAAGCCCAGCACCAGGTCCGGCTTCAGCTCCAGGATGCGCTCGAAGTTCGCGTCCAGGAACGAGCTGACCCTCGGCTTCTTGCGCGCCTCCGGCGGGCGCACCGTGAACCCCGACACGCCGACGACCAGGTCCCCCGCGCCGATGCGGTAGAGCACCTCCGTCGTCTCCTCCGTCAGGCACACCACCCGCCGCGGATGGCGCGGCGCCGACGACAACAGCGCGGACAGCTGGGCATTCATGCGGGAGACCCTACCCCGCCCGCGCCCCCTCCACCGGGGATGACGCGACGCACCACCCACCGGGGACTGTGCGGGAGCGGACGCTGATTTCCGCGTTTTCCAAACCCGCCGGTGGACGCGGCAGCACGGGAGGTGTGGGAGGGCGAGCGCGCGGCGCGGGCCGGAAACTCGGCGCCGGGCGCGGCGAAGATCGCGGCACGTCTCTTGGGCGGTTTTCCCAGGCGGTGCTAGCATCCACCGGGTCCGAAACGACGTATGCCGTTCTTCTCTTCGCCTTGGGGGAACAGATGATCGAAAGCGACGCCCCCCGCAGGGGTGCGCCCGCCGACGTGCCGGATCCCCTGCTCGGGCGGGTCCTCAACGAGCGCTTCCGCATCCTGGAGACGCTTGGCGCCGGAGGCATGGGCCGCGTCTACAAGGCCATGCAGGCGCCCCTGGACCGGCTGGTGGCGCTCAAGGTCCTGAATCCGCAGTACAGCGGCGAGGGCAAGGACCCCGGCTTCCAGAAGCGCTTCTTCCTGGAGGCCAGCGTCACCGCGAAGCTGCGGCATCCGAACACCGTCACCGTCATCGACTACGGCAAGACGGAAGACGGCATCTACTACATCGCCATGGAGTACCTGGAGGGGCTGACGCTGTCGCAGCTGCTCACCCAGGAGGGGCCGCTGCCGTGGGAGCGCGCGCTCGCCATCGGGCAGCAGGTGGCCCGCTCGCTGCGCGAGGCGCACAAGGTCGGCCTCATCCACCGCGACCTCAAGCCCGCCAACGTGATGATCCTCAACCAGGAGTCGGACCACGACGTGGTGAAGGTCCTGGACTTCGGCCTGGTGAAGTCCTTCGCGGGCGACGCCTCCATGAAGGAGGACACCACCCTCACGCAGGCGGGCGTCATCCTGGGCTCGCCGCAGTACATGGCGCCGGAGCAGGCGCGCAACATCGCGGATCCGCGCAGCGACGTGTACAGCCTGGGCGTGGTGCTCTACCAGACGCTGATGGGCCGCCCGCCCTTCCAGGCGGCGCAGAGCATCGACGTCATCGTCAAGCACATCAACGAACCGCCGCCCCCCTTCCACACGATGTGGCCGGACCACGACGTGCCCGCGGAGGTGGAGGCGCTGGTGATGAAGTGCCTGGCCAAGCGCCCCGTGGACCGCTACGCGTCCATGGACGCCGTGCTCCAGGGCATGCGCGCCGCGGCGTCCGCCTCCGGCGTCAGCGGCGTCTTCGCCACGCGCACCGGCCTCAACGCGGTGGGCTCCGGTCCGCACAGCGGCATCCACACCGGCCCCCACCACCTGGGCTCCGGCCCCACGCCCGCGCCCAACACCATGGCGCTGGACATCTCCGTGGACGAGGCCGGCGGCCTCCCGCTGCGGAAGTCCAACAAGGGCCTGGGCATCGCCCTCTTCGGCGCGTCCCTGCTCGTGGGGTTGAGCGTGGCGGGCTTCTTCGTGCTGCGCGGCCTCCAGAAGCCCCCGGTGGAGCCCGCCCCGTCCACGCCCGCGGCGCGCGCCGCGCCGCCGCCCGCGCGCGAGCCCGCCGCCGTCGCGGAAGCGCCCGCCGTGGCGCCGCCCCCGGCCCGCCTCCAGCCCGTCCGCTTCGAGGTGACGAGCGAGCCGCCGGGCGCGGAGGTGCTGGTCGACGGCAAGGTGCGCGGCACCACCCCGATGACGCTCACCCACACCCCGGACGGCCCGGGCCTCGCGGAGGTGGAGGTGTCGTTCGCGTTGGACGGCTTCCAGCCCCTGAGCAAGGTCTTCGCGGGCGAGCCGGGGCAGACCCTCCTCATGAACATCAAGCTGGCGCGCATCAAGAAGCAGGCCCCCAAGCCCGCCCCCAAGGCTCCCGCTTCCCAGTACAAGGACAATCCGTACCAGTGAATCCCCCGACAGCCTTCCGACGTGGGGCGCTCCTCGCGCTGTGTCTCTGCGCGACCGAGGCCCTGGCGGACGCGCGACTCGAAGCGCGCCGCCACTTCCGCAACGGCATGAGCCTCATCGAGCAGAAGCAGTTCGATGAGGGCATCGCCGAGCTGGAAGAGGCCTACAACATCAAGCCGCACCCCAGCGTCCTCTACAACATCGCGCGGGCGTACCAGGACGCGGGCCGGCTGGACGAGGCGCTGGACGCCTACAGGCGCTACCTCGCCTCCAACCCGCCCGACGCCGCCAGCGTGCAGGCCCAGGTCACGCGCCTGGAGGCCACGCAGAAGGCGGCCCAGGCGGAGGCGCCCGCGCCCGGCACCGAGGCCGGCGCGGCGGGCACCACCGGCCTGCCCATGCCCCCGCCGCCGCCCACGAGCATCCAGGCCCAGCAGCAGCTGACCGCGCTCATGGAGCGGCTGGAGAAGGCCGTCGCCCGCGCGGAGTCCATCTCCTCCCAGCCCCAGGCCGCGCAGCAGCCCGCGGCCGCGGCCGGCGTCACCGGCGGCTCCAGCGGCGGCGCCGAGTCCGGCGACACCTCCGGCGACCAGGGCCTGGTGCCCTACGAGGAGCGCGTGGTGACGGCGAGCCGCCGCGCCCAGTCCTCGCTGGAGGCGCCCAACGCCACCACCGTCATCACCGCGGAGGACATCCGCATGTCCGGCGCCACCACGCTGCCGGAGCTGCTGCGCCGCGTGCCCGGCGCGGACGTGATGGCCATGGGCGTGGGCAGCGCCAACGTCAGCCTGCGCGGCTTCAACCAGCGCCTGGCCAACAAGGTGCTGGTGCTGGTGGACGGCCGCACCGAGTACCAGGACTTCCTCGGCCTCACCCTGTGGGCGGGGCTGCCCATCGGCCTGGAGGAGATCGACCGCATCGAGGTCATCCGCGGCCCGGGCAGCGCGCTGTACGGCGCCAACGCGATGCTGGGCGTCATCAACATCATCACCCAGGCCCCCGGCACCGGGCGGCGCGCGCGCTTCGGCGCCATGGCGGGCGGCGGCAACACGGTGCAGGGCTCCTTCGTCAGCCACGGCCAGAACGGCGCCCTGCGCTACCGCGCGTCCGCCGCGTACCGGCAGGAGGACAAGTGGAGCCGCGACTACGAGAGCGGCCGCCCGGACTTCGCCATGGAGGGGCCCGCGGATCCGGACCTGGGGCAGCGCGGGGCCCGCGCCAACCTGTCCACCGTCTACACCTTCGAGGAGGGGCGCTCGATCGGCCTCTCCGGCGGCGTGCACCGCTACCTCACGGAGATCTACCCGCTGGGCCTGCTGCGCAACTACTACATCGACGGCCTGGGCGCGTACGCCAAGGCCGACGTGGAGCTGGGCGCGGTGAAGCTCAAGGCGTTCTGGAACCACCTGTCCGGCGACGCGGGCCCCCAGTACGAGGCCATCGGCCAGCGCTCGCTGGGCATCCAGGTCGCCTCCAACGTCTTCAACGGCGAGGCGCTCTACGCGCGCGGCTTCGAGCTGGCCGGTGAGCACCAGGTGAACATCGGCGTGGAGGGCCGCCTGAAGCGCGTGGCCTTCACCTACCTGGACGACCTGCGCGAGGAGTTCCACGCGGCGGCCTTCGTCCAGGACGACTGGCGCATCGTGCAGCCCCTGCGCGTCATCGTCAGCTACCGCGTGGACCGCCACCCGCTGCTCGACAAGGGCAACCCGGGCCTCGCGCAGTCGCCGCGCCTGTCCGCGGTGTTCCAGCCCCTGGAGGGGCACGCCTTCCGCGCGTCCGTGGCCACCGCCTTCCGCGAGCCCACGTTCCTGGAGAGCTACACGCGGCTGCCCGTGCCCGTGCCGGGCGTCAACGGCGTCAGCCTGCTCACCACCGGCAACCGGACGCTGCGCCCCGAGCGCCTCAACGCGCTGGAGCTGGGCTGGCGCGGGGAGTCCCCGCGCCTGGGCCTGGACTGGGACGTGGCCCTCTACCAGAACACGGTGAAGGACCTCATCGCGCTGTCCCCCGTGCAGCCCCTGCCCGCCGGCGAGTCCTACGACAGCGGCAGCGGCAGCTACCTGCTGGGCCGCTCGATGTTCACCAACGAGGCCGCCATCTACACCGCGCGCGGCGTCGAGGCGGGCATCAACCTGTCCCCCATCGACGGCCTGGGCGTGAAGGCGAGCGCCGCGTACCAGCACGTCAGCTCCGACATGCCGGACGACGGCCAGTGCGGCACGTGCAGCCAGGCGCCGGCCTTCCGGCTCTTCGGCGGCATCACCTACCGCACGCGCACGGACCTGGAGTTCGGCATCGAAGCGGCGTTCACCTCCTCCACCACCTGGGTGGAGCGCGAGCCCTCCGCGTCCGACCCGACGCGCGTGGACCTCACCGCCAACAACCTCCCCGCGTACACCGTCGTCAACGCCCGCGTGGGCTACACCGTGGTGAAGGACGTCGTCTCCGTGGCGCTGCAGGGCAGCCAGCTCGGGGGCAGCCACGCGGAGCATCCCTTCGGCAACCGCATCGAACGGCGCGTGTTCGCCAACGTCACGGTGACCCCATGAAGCGCGCCCTTCCCCTCCTCGCCTTCGCGCTCACGTCGCTCCTGTCCGGCGGCTGTGATGCCCCGGACGTGGTGCCCACCGCGGATGGCCGTCAGCACACGCGCGCCGCCCGCATCGAGGGCAGCCTGGTGGTGCAGTCGCGCGCCCGCGGCAACGCCATCGTGTTCCTCTACGACGCGGCCAACCCGCCGCCGCCCGCAGGCTCCGGCCGCCCGCGGGCCTTCACCGTCGTCACCGCCGCGGAGCTGTTCGGCGCGTCGCTGGGGGACAACTCCACCGGCCCGTTCACCGCGCCGTTCGCGCTGAGCCTCGTGGAGCCCGGCCGCTACATCCTGCGCGGCTTCATCGACGCGGACACCTGCCGGAACACGCCGCAGCCCTGCCACGTGCCCGACTTCAACCCCTGGTACGGCGTCACCTCGGAGCCCAACGCGGGCGACGTGGGCGGCGGCGCGGTGGACCCCGTCAGCAGCGAGACGCGCGTCCTGGAGGTGACCACGGACGCGGACGGCTGGCCCCAGCCGCTCACGGGCGTGTCCGTGTCCTTCGCGGACTCGGCCACCGTGCCCTTCGACCGGCCCGCGTTCCAGACCGCGGACGCGAGCGAGTTCAACACCGCCACCACGGCCACGAAGATGCTGACGCTCACGCCGCTGGCGCTCACCGGCGCGGTGGATCAGCGGCCTCCCGGCTTCTGGGTGCAGCTCGGCGAGAGCAACGGCAGCGACGCGCCGCCGCCCATCGTCTGGCCGCGCGTCATCGTCCGCAAGCTGGCGGACGGCGTGACGGGCTACGTGGACGAGAACGACCTGGACCGCGACGGCGTGGTGGATGAGGAGGGCGTGGACTACGCGCGCGCCAGCGGCGGCAAGGACGGCAAGCCGGACGCGGTGGTGCTGATGGCCGGCCTGGTGTCCGACCCCCTGCTCCCCGCGCCGCAGGACGGGCAGGAGTCCCCCTCTCCGCAGCCCATCCTCGCGCCGAAGCTGGTGGTGGCCATCCGCGCCCAGGCGCTGGACGTGCGCGACCCCGCCGCGCCCGCGCCGCTCGCGGCCGTGCCCCCGGGGCGCTACAGCGTCACCCTGCTCCAGTCCACGGGACAGACCTGGCGACTGCCGAACGAGCTGGACCCGGCGCTCGCCGAGGCCGCCGGGCTGCCTGGCGTGCAGTCCCAGGCCTTCGTCCTGGACGTGCGCTGAGGTCGGTTTCGCCCTCCTGAAATCGGGGCGGAGGGCCCTGGGTTGCTTTGACTTCGCGGGGCCCTTCCGCGACCATGGGTGGAGCCGCTGGAGGCATTCCGCTCCCCCCGAGGTCTTGATTCCGATGAAGGCCGGCCCTCTCTCCGCCCCCGAAACCGCGCCCTCCCGTCTCACGGGAAGCACGCCCACGGTCCGCCCGGCCGGAGGGGGGGCGCAGCGCGTGCTGCTGGTGGACGACAGCCGCTCCATCCGGACGCTGCTGAAGATCTACCTCATGGCCCGCAGCTTCGAGTTCCTGGAGGCCGAGTCCGCCGAGGAGGGCCTGAAGATCGCCGAGGTGGAGCCGGTGGACCTCATCCTCACCGACTTCCACATGGACGGGATGAACGGCGCGGACTTCGCCGGGCAGATCCGCGCCAGCAGCAACGCCAGGCTGTCCAAGGTCCCCATCCTGATGATGACGGGCGACCCGAACGTGGCGGAGGTGCGCGCCCTGGGGCAGAAGGCCGGCATCAGCGCCTTCGTGCGCAAGCCGGTGAGCTGCGCGCAGCTGATGACGCTGGTGGACACCATCCTCCCGCTGCCCCGCGCCGCCGCGAAGTAGCCCGCCTCAGGCCGGGCGCTCCCGCGCGAGCGCCCGCCGCTTGCGCAGCGCCTCGGCCACGCGCACGGCCAGCAGCAGCGCCAGGACGGCCCCGTAGAGCGCCGGCTCCGTGACGTCCTTCTTCACCCGCCAGATGAAGTGCGCCACGCCCAGCACCGCGGCCACGTAGGCCAGCCGGTGCAGGCGCTGCCACGTCGGGAAGCCCAGCCTGCGAACCCACGCGTTGGTGGAGGTGACGGCCAGCGGCACCAGCAGCACGAAGGCGGTGAAGCCCACGGTGATGAAGGGCCGGGTGAAGACGTCCTCCGCCATGGCGCGCACGTCCAGGCCCTGATCCAGCACCGCGTAGGTGAGGAGGTGCGCGGCCGCGTAGGTGAAGGCCAGCAGGCCCAGCGTGCGGCGGATGCGCGCGGGCCACGTCCAGCCCGTCAGCAGCCGCACGGGCGTGCACGCCAGCGACGCCAGCAGCACCGCCAGCGCGAAGAGGCCCGTCTGGTTGAGGGCGAACTCGATGCCGTTGGCCCCCAGCTGCCCCTGCGCCCCCTGCACCGCGAGCTGCAGCAGCGGGGAGAGGCCGCCGACGGCGACGGCGGGGTTCAGCCAGGAGAGCTTGGAGGAGGCCATGGTTCAGAAGTCCCGCTTCAGGTCCATGCCGCGGTAGAGGCCGGCCACCGCGTCCGCGTAGCCGTTGAAGGGCAGCGTGGGCCGGCGCGCCGTCTCACCGATGCGGCGCTCCGTGGCCTGGCTCCAGCGCGGGTGGTCCACCGCCGGGTTGACGTTGGCGTAGAAGCCGTACTCTCGCTTGTTGGCGAGGTTCCACGTCGTGGGCGGCTGCTCGCGCGTGAGCGTGATGCGGACAATGGACTTGATGCCCTTGAAGCCGTACTTCCACGGCACCACCAGCCGCAGCGGGGCGCCGTTCTGCGCGGGCAGCTGCTTGCCGTACAGGCCGGTGGCCAGCAGCGTCAGCGGGTGCTGGGCCTCGTCCAGCCGCAGGCCCTCCACATAGGGCCAGTCCAGCACCGGGCTCTTCTGGCCGGGCATCTGCTCCGGGTCCGACAGCGTGGTGAAGGCCACGTACCTCGCGAAGGACGTGGGCCGCACGCGGTCCAGCAGCCGGCCCAGGGGCAGGCCCAGCCACGGAATCACCATGGACCAGGCCTCCACGCAGCGCATCCGGTAGACGCGCTCCTCCAGCGGGAAGGCGGAGATGAGCTGATCCACGTCCACCGTCCACGGCTTGTGGACCTCCCCGTCGACGACCACGGTCCACGGCCGCGTCCTCAGCAGGTGCGCGCGGCGGGCCGGGTCGTTCTTGTCCAGGCCGAACTCGTAGAAGTTGTTGTAGGTGGTGATGTCCTCGTAGGGGGTGCGCGGCTCACGCGTGTCGAAGAGGCCCTGGGCGGGCACCACCGGCTGGTCCACCGCGCCCGCGTCCGGCACGAAGCCGTCCATGGGGCGCGTGCGCTTCATGCCCAGGAGGTACAGGCCGCCTCCCACCGCGGCGGCGGTCCCCGCGAACAGGCCCGCGTTCTTGATGAACTCGCGGCGGCGCAGGTAGAGCTGCTCGGGCGTGACTTCGGAGCCGGGGGGCTCGGGAGGAAGCGTGTCGCGCATGGCTCCCTCTATAACGCCCGAGCCCTCCGCCCGGTTACCGCCGGGCGTCCTTCACCCGCCACAGCCGCCACCAGGGCGTGCCGGGGGAGTCGTGGTGCTCCCAGTGGTAGCCGAAGAAGAAGCACGACAGCAGGGCCCACGGGTGGTTGCGCGGCAGGGTGCGCGCATGGTGCGGCGCCATCCCCTCCACGTCCGGGCGGCGGTGCGGCAGGTAGGTGCCGAAGTAGAACAGCTGCACGGTGGCCAGCGCCGACGGCAGCACCCAGAAGGCCAGGATGCGCGCCTGGGGCACGCCCAGCCAGAGCAGCGCGTTGAACTTCAGCGCCATCACCGCGAGCTGCGGCCACGTCGTGTAGCGCACCATGAAGGCCCCGAACCACGGCCAGAACGACTGGCCCCGGGCCGCGAAGTCCGGGTCGTGGTCGCCGGTGGGGTCCGCGTGGTGCGCGCGGTGGTTCCGCACCAGCCGGCGGTAGGACAGCCCCGCGAAGAGGAAGCAGGCCAGCGCGCCCACCGCCGCGTTCACCCGACGGTTCAGGGACACGGTGCCGTGCATGGCGTCATGCCCGGTGATGAAGAGGCCGGTGGACAGCCACGCCTGGAGGACGACGTGCAGCCAGGGGCGCGGTGAGCCCCACGCCAGGGCCGGGCCCGCCAGCATCCACGCCAGGTGCCCGCCCCACGCGCCCCCCACCGCGAGCGCGAGCACGACACCCCACGGGTCGGGTGGCGGCGGACGGGTGGAGGGCTCGGGCACCATGGCTCCCTGACGGGCCAGGCCCCGCCCCCGGGCGCACGGGAGGGCGTGCGGGCGGGACGGGGCTCGGCCGGGGTGTTACTTCGCCGCGGGCGTCGCGGCCGGGGCGCCGAAGTCCCTCACCAGCGAGTCGGCGGTGACGTAGCGCGGCTCGATGTCCACCGGCACGTTCTTCAGCCGCTCCAGCACCTTCTGCACGGACGGGCGCACCACGCCCTGCTTCGCGAGCAGCGCCTCCGCGGCGGCGCGGTCGCCCCGGGCCTGGAGCGACATGAGCTGGTTCGTCAGCGACGTGACGGCGGCCTGCATCTTGTCCGGCACCACCTCGAAGGTGCCGTCCGCGTTCACCTTCACCGCGCCGGCGTCCAGGAAGTGGTTGAGCTGGAGCGCGATGCCCTTGCCGTGCGCCTCGTCGATGCCGAAGCGGATGGAGCGGAACGCCGACGCGAGGAACGTCGTGTACATGGTCCGCTGGAGCTGCTTGTCCAGCGTGCCCTTGTCCACCAGCCGCTGGAGCGCCCACAGGCCGGAGATGTCCGCCTTGGCCTCCTCGATGGCGCTGGAGGACGCCTGCAGCGCCTGACGCACCGTGGTCTGCTTCCCGGCCACGGTGACGTTGTGGGGCCCCAGGCCGTGCATCAGCTCGTGCATGAGGATGTGCGTGAAGAAGGCGTCGAAGGACACGTCCTTGCGGTCCTTCGCGGGCAGCGCCACCTTCGCGATGGGCACCAGCACCCGCTGGAACTTGGCCTCCTGGATGTTCTTCAGCATCACGCGCTTGGTGCCCTTCTCCGCCGCCACGCGCTCGTCGTTGGGCAGGTTGTAGGCCGCCGTCTGCACGCCCCGGTTGCCGTCGCCGGACGAGTAGAGGCTGTTGATGACGCGGATGGGGGCCAGCGCGCCCAGCTTCGGGTTGCGCAGGGCGGGCTCGATCGGGAGGTTGTTCTCCAGCTCCTGGAGCTCCGCGCTGAACTTCGCCAGCTTCTGCGTCTCCGCGTCGTCGCGCAGGCCGATGAAGGCCTCGAACGCGGCCTTGTAGTTGAACCAGCCGTCCTCGTAGACCTCGTAGGGCCCGATGGTGGGCTCCACGCTCGCGTCCAGCTCCATCCACGCGACCTCGCTCGCGTAGTAGTCGTTGGACAGGAACGCCTCCGCGCGCGTCTCCAGGAAGCGCTTGAGCGTGGGCTGCTGGGTGAGCGCCGCGGCCTCGCGCAAGAGCTGCGCGGCCATGCCCAGCTCGCCCTGGTACTCCACGCTGTAGGGGACGGTCATGAACTTGCCATCCGGCCCCTTGCGCAGCGTGGTGAAGAAGCCCGTGGCCGCGTGCTGCTGCGCCTCCGGGAGGCTCTTCACCCACGCCTCCACCTCCGCCTTGGTGGCGCCGGCGGGGTAGAAGTTGCCCTCGTCCGGCTTGGGCGGCACGCCGGGGATGAACGGCCGGGCCTCATCCAGGCGGGACCAGGGGCCCTTGTTGAGGAGGAACGCGTGCAGCCGCTCCTTGCCCAGGGGCGTGGTGTCCTCCACCAGGTCCAGCAGCAGCGTCGGGTTGCCCGCCCACGCCTGGCCCAGGAAGAGGGGGTCCATGATCCTCGCGGCCTGGAGGACCTTGGCCAGGGCGCGCTTCTCCGCGTCCGGCAGCTTGGACACGTCCACCTTGACGTCCACGGGGGCGAAGCGCGCCGTCATCCGCTTCAGCGTCGCGGCGTCGGGCAGGCGGGCGGGGGCTTCCTGGGCGGAGGCGGCGCCCGACAGGAGCAGCGCGCCGAGCAGGGGCAGCAGGGTTCTGGACTTGGGCATGCCCCCTTCCCTACCCCAACCCGCCCCTGTCTCCCAGCGGCGGGTGTAGGTGGATTGCCTCTTCTCGACAAGCCGGCGGGCATGGTTATGGGGAAGGGCATTGGCGCGTCAGCCGGCGCCCGGAGGCCTTCATGTCCGCAGAGACCCATCCCCAGCGGGAAACCCATTCATTCCAGGCGGAGATCCAGCAGCTCCTGAGCCTGGTCATCAACTCGCTCTACAGCCACCAGGAGATCTTCCTCCGGGAGCTGGTGTCCAACGCCTCCGACGCGCTGGACCGGCTGCGCTTCCGCGCCATCACGGAGCCGGAGCTGCTCAAGGACGAGCCCGCCCTGGAGCTGCGCATCGTCCCGGACGCCGACAAGGGCACCCTCACCATCGAGGACACCGGCATCGGCATGACGCACGACGAGCTGGTGAAGAACCTGGGCACCATCGCGCACTCGGGGTCGCGCGAGTTCCTCCAGGCGCTGGCGCAGAAGGGCCAGAAGGACGTGCAGCTCATCGGCCAGTTCGGCGTGGGCTTCTACAGCGCGTACCTCGTGGCGGACCGGGTGGAGGTGGTGAGCCGCGCCGCCGGCGCGACGGAGGCGTGGAAGTGGGCGTCGGAGGCGCACGGCACCTTCACGGTGGAGCCCGCGGAGAAGGCCACGCGCGGCACCGCCATCACGCTGCACCTGAAGGCGGACCAGAAGGAGTTCCTGGACGAGTGGAAGCTGCGCCAGCTCATCACCCAGTACTCGGACTACGTGGGCCACCCCATCAAGCTCCAGGTGACCAAGCACGTGGGCAGCGGGGACACCCAGGCCACGGAGACCGCGCTGGAGGTGGTGAACAAGGCCAGCGCCCTCTGGCAGCGCGCGAAGAGCGAGATCTCGGACGAGCAGTACCAGGAGTTCTACAAGCACCTGACGCACGACTTCGACAAGCCGCTGGCGTGGACGCACTTCAAGGCGGACGGCACGCAGCAGTTCACCGGCCTGCTCTTCGTGCCCAAGCACCCGCCGTTCGACCTGAACTCGCAGCAGCAGCGCGGCGTGCGGCTGTTCGTGAGGCGCGTGTTCATCATGGACCGCTGCGAGGACCTGGTGCCGCAGTGGCTGCGCTTCGTGCGCGGCGTCATCGACTCGGACGACCTGCCGCTCAACGTGTCGCGTGAGATGTTGCAGGACTCGGCGGTGGTGCGCGCCATCCGCAAGCACGTGGTGAAGAAGTCGCTGGACCTCCTGGAGAAGCTGGCCAAGGACAGGCCGGACGACTACCGCGCGTTCTGGGAGGCCTTCGGCACGGTGCTGAAGGAGGGCCTCACGCTGGAGACGGAGTACCGCGAGAAGCTGGGCGCGCTGGTGCGCTACGAGTCCTCGCGCGAGGAGGGGCTCACGTCGCTCGCGGACTACGTGGGCCGCATGAAGGAGGGCCAGGAGGCCATCTATTACGTCTACGGCGAGAGCCGGAAGGCGGTGGCGGACAGCCCGCACCTGGAGGCGCTGAAGCAGCGCGGCTACGAGGTGCTCTTCATGACGGACCCGGTGGACGAGTGGGCCGCGCAGGGCCTGCGCGAGTTCCAGGGCAAGCCGCTGGTCTCCGCGCTGAACGCGGACCTGAAGCTCCAGTCCACGGAGGAGGAGAAGAAGGCGAAGGAGCAGGTGTCCGAGGAGCTCAAGGGCCTGACGGACAAGATGAAGGACGTGCTGAAGGAGGACGTGCGCGAGGTGCGCGTGTCGGACCGCCTCACGGACTCGCCGGTGTGCCTGGTGGTGTCGGAGGGCGGCACGCCGGCCTACCTGGAGCGCCTGCTCAAGGAGCGCGGCAAGGGGCTGCCGCGCATCAAGCGCATCCTGGAGGTCAACCCCAGGCACCCGGTCATCGAGCACCTGCGCGGGCTCCTCGCGCGCGACCCGGCCGCGCCGCAGGTGGGCGAGTGGATCGAGCTGCTCCACGACCAGGCGCTGCTCACCGAGGGCAGCCCGCTGAGCGACCCGAACCGCTTCGCCCGGCGCATGACGGCGCTGCTCACGCAGGTGGCCGCGAGCGCGGGGACGTCCACGAACAACGGCGTCCCGGCCGCCGCCCAGGTGCCGCCGCCCGCCGCGACGACGGCGACGCAGCCCCAGACGCAGTCCAGCTGAGCCTCACGGGGCGGGGCCGCGCGCCCTGCCCCTCGGCTCCAAGGAAGGGCGCGGCGAGGGCACCCGCCGCGCGCCTCCGGCGCAGGTCGAGGAGCCGTGGGCGCGTCGAGCGGCGCGGGGCCTGGGCTCCCGCGCCGCCGCCTCACGCCCGGTTCGCGCGCTCCGCCTGCTCCAGGTCCGCCAGCAGCGCCTCTCCGGTCCACGCGCGACGGTTGCCCCCTTCCGCCTCGCGGATGAGCTCCACGAGCCGTGCGTTCACCGGCGCGGAGACGCCGTGCTGCCGGGCCAGCCGGACCACCTCGCCGTTGAGGTAGTCCACCTCCGTCCTGCGGCCCGCGTGCAGGTCGTCCCACATGGACGAGCGCGCCTTCGGGTCGATGGCCAGCATCTTCTTCGCCAGCACCGTGAACACCGCGTCCGGCGCGCCCAGCAGCGCGGGGATCCACCCCGGCGGCAGCGGCGTCAGCTTCGCGGGCTTCACCCCGGCCCGGCCCAGCACCGCCAGCGCCTCGCCCTGAGCGAGCGCCAGGCACCGCCGCCACGCGCGCCGTGACAGCTCCTCCTTGAGCGGCAGGTCCGCCAGCGCGTTGAGCGCGTTGTTGAGGTTGAGCAGCAGCTTCGCCCACTGCACCGCGACGATGTCCGCGTGCTGCTTCAGCGGCAGCCCCGCGCGGGCGAACGCCTCCAGGAACGGCGCGAGCCCCGCGTGTCGCTCCACCTCCAGCGTGCCCTCCGAGCCCGCGTGGAACCCGCCCTGCCCCTGCGCCGCGACGTTGAAGGGCACCATCCCCGTGAGCACCGGGCGGCCGCGCAGCAGCCCGCGCAGCACCTCCGCGTTGCGCAGCCCGTTCTGGAAGCTGATGACGAGGGCCCCGGGCTTGAGCCGCGCCGCGAGCGTCCGTCCCGCCTCCTCCGTCGCCGCGGACTTCACCGTGACGAGCACCAGGTCCGCCGTGGCCAGCGCGTCCGGCTCCGTGCCGATGCGCACGTCCGCGGCGGGCACCTTCAGGTCCGCGCCCCGCCAGTCCGTCAGGTGCAGGCCGTGCGCGCGCACCTCCGAGACGACCCGCTCGCGCCCGATGAAGCGCACCGTCGCGCCCGCCGCGGCGAGCCGCCCTCCCACGTAACAGCCGATGCTGCCCGCGCCGAAGACGCAGATTTCAGGAGCCGAGGCCATGGGCGCGCATTCTGGCACGCGCGCTCACGTCGCGGGCCACACCACGACGAGGAGCACGTCCCACAAGGCATGGCTCACCCAGGACGCCAGGGGCGTCCGGCGCCACTCGGCCAGCGCGCCCCAGGCGAGCGACGTGGGCAGCGCGGCCAGGGCCAGCAAGGGCTCACCGAACCCCAGCAGCACCGCGCTCGCCAGCGCCGCCGACCCGGCGACGGCGCCCCACCGCCCCAGCCAGGGACGCAGCGCGCCCTGCACCCAGCCGCGCCAGAACAGCTCCTCCGCGGGGACGAGCAGCAGCGCCAGGGCCAGCGCCGTCCCCAGCGACCCGGTGCCGAACGTCGAGTAGATGGCTTGCAGCGGCCCGCAGAGCGCGTCCGTGACGCCGCCACAGCCGGCCCACAGGAAGGCCCGCGCGCCCGCGTACAGCACCACCGCCTGGGCGGCGCCCCACGCGGCGTCCCGCGACGACAGGGCGGGCGCGCGCCTGCGCCAGGGGCCCATCGCCCGCCACGTCACCGCGAGCCATGCGGCGCAGAAGACGGAAGCGACGGCGAAGAAGCGCGGCGGGTGCGCGTGCACCAGCGCCGTCCAGGCCAGCGCGCCGCCCGCGGCCGCGGCCCGCCAGAGAGGCAGGGCCGCTTCATCGGCGGACGGCGGTCCCACGGGAGAAGCGGTCATCGCGCGCGGCAGCGTACCCCGGCGCGACGGACGCCGGCGGGCACGTTCACCCGTGCACCGCCGGCGGCGAAGCGGACCTTCACGTCACTGCGGGAGGCACGCGCCGCTGCCCGCGTTGTCGCTGACGCACAGGTAGCCGGAGCGGCACGTTCCCTGGCCGCTGCCGCTGGCCGGCGGCGTGCAGGACACGAAGCAGTAGGCGGTGGCGCCCCGGTCGTTGCTGTAGCAGGCCGAGCCCGACGGGCAGCTCGTCTTCACGCAGTCCTGGGTGCAGTAGCCCCCTGGGAAGCTGGTGCCGGTGAGGCACAGGCCGCCCGTGCCGCACGAGCCGTTGGTCGTGCAGGCCCCGCCGATGGTCGTCGTGGGCTGGTGGTCGTCGTCCGACTGGTACGGCACCAGGGTGAAGCTGATGCCGCTGGTCGTCTTGCCCTTGGTGACCGTCACCGTCTCCACCTGGGTGGTGTCACGCCAGAAGCCCACGCGGTCGCCGTCGTCGAAGTAGTCCCCTTCGCCGGTGTCGTCGATGGACGCCAGCACCAGGTAGTCGTGCGGGTCCAGCTTCACGTTGTAGTTGTATCCACCGCCCGCGGGCACCAGGGCGACGCCGTCGTCGTCGACCTGCACCTCGCCCGCGGCGTCCAGGTACGCGAACCCGATGAGCGCGTCCTTCTCATCCGTGGCGCCCACTCGGAACTTCACCAGCACCTGCGCGTTGCCCGCGCCCGACGCGCCGGTCAGGTCCAGCTGCGCCACGTAGGAGCCCGCCGCCAGCGAGCCCGGGTTGACGCTCACGTTCAGCGTCGCGGACTTGTACGCGGGGATCGACAGCGAGGTGCTGGAGACGGACACCTCGGCGGCGTTGGCGCCGGAGACGGCCACGCTCACCTGGAGCGTGCCACCGCCGTTGTTGCGCACCGTCAGCGACTGCGAGGACGCGCCGGTGAAGGACAGCTGCGTGGTGGTGATGGCCAGCTTCGGCGGCAGCGACGTGTCCCCGCCGCCCGCGGCGCGCAGCACGGCGGCGTACGCGTCCACCAGGCCCGCGCCGCAGCCCTCGGAGCACTGGCTGGACGGGTCCGCGGTGTCCTTCAGGATGTTCTCCACGTCCTCCGCCGTGAGGGTGGGGTCCTGCGCCAGCATCAGCGCGACGATGCCCGCCACGTGCGGGGTGGCCATGCTGGTGCCCTGGTACCACTCATAGGAGGGCTGGTTGCTGCTGTTGGGCAGCGTGGACAGCACGCCGTCCGGGAAGCCGTCGCCGTTGCGGTCCTCGCTCGTCTGGCCGCCGGTGGCCATCACGTCCACCTGCGCGCCGTAGTTGGAGTAGCTGGCGCGCTTGCCGTTGAAGCGCACCGCGCCCACGCAGATGACGCTCTGCTGGTTGCACGGGAAGCTGTTGGAGGTGTTCGCGTTCTCGTTGCCCGCGGCCACCACCAGGATGGCCCCGCGCGCGATGGCCGCGTTGATGGCGCTCTGCATCTCCGGGGACGCCGAGCCGTTGCCCCCCAGGCTCATGTTGATGACCCGCGCGGGCGTGGTGTTGGCCCGCACGCCCGGGACGCTGCCGCCGCTGGCCCAGGTGATGCCCGCGATGATGTCCGCCAGCGAGCCGCCCTGCGTGCCCAGCACGCGCACCGGCAGGATGTTCCGCCCGGACCAGGTGACGCCCGCCACGCCCGTGCCGTTGTTGGACGACGCGCCGATGGTCCCCGCCACGTGCGTGCCGTGGAACGACGAGCCGCCGTTCGGCAGGTCCTTGCCGTTGTCCGTCGGGTCGGAGTCCACGCCGTCGCCGTCGCCCGCGTTGGCGGCGTTGGAGATGAGGTCCACGCCGTCCAGCATGCGCGAGTTCAGATCCGGGTGCTTGGTGATGCCGGTGTCCACCACCGCCACGACGATGGAGTCGCTGCCCGTGCCCAGGTCCCAGGCCGCCGGCAGGTTCATGTTCTTGTAGTGCCACTGCCGCGAGTAGAGCGGATCATTCGGCACGGCCAGCGCCCGCACGCGCAGGTTGCTCTCCGCGTTCTGCACCCCCGGCACGGCCTGCACCTGCTGGAGCACGCGCACGTGCTCGGCCTCGGTGAGGGCGCGCACGGTGGGCGCGCCGCCGGACATCGCCTGCGGCTGGCTCACCTCGTAGCGGAGCAGGTGCTGCGTCTCGCTCAGGAAGGCCTGGTGCACGACGTGGTAGCCCGCGACGCGCGCCTGCGCGACGGCCTCCTCGGCGGACAGGTTGGGCGTGTCGAAGTGGACGATGAGCTCTCCCGGCAGCAGCGACGCCTGGTGCGTCAGCGGCTTGGACGGGATGCCCGTGCGCCACACGCCCCGCGCCGCCAGGATCCGGGAGACCTTCTGCGACAGGCTCTTCGCGCCCGGCAGGGAGAAGAACGCGTCCAGCGACGACCCGCCGTTCGCGGCGGCGGAGCCGGCCTGGAACGGCTGAAGGGTCCCCGAGACGGCCCCCTTCGACGAGGGGGTGTTGGTGTCGTCGTCATCACCACTTTTGCTGCCGGGACAGGCCACGAGACCGAGCAACCCCAGGAGGGCAAGGCGGCGGAGCATGAGCGGAATCCTTGGAGAACGAGTGTGCCCGTCCGACCCTAGGTCCGCTGCGGGCAATGCGTCCAGCCGCCATTCGACTGGCTGGCCGCTGGCCTGCTCGCCGCGCTTCCTCTCGATGAAGTTTACCGCCCCCAGCGTCCTAGCGCCCCAGGTCCTGCAACACCGCCTCCGCCGCGCGGCGCCCCGACGCGAGCGCCCCGTCGATGGACGCGTTCTCGCGATGGTCTCCGCACACGTAGAGCCCCGCCGCCAGCCGCACGGGCCGGTGCGGCTCCACCAGCGCGGGCGGAGGCTGCGCGGGCAAGGCCTCCGGAATGACATACGTGCGCAGATGCCGCCACGCGGACACCGCCGCGCCGAACCACTCCGTGAGCTGCGCCCGCACGCGCGCCTCCAGTGACTCCGCGCCGCCCGCGTCCTCCACCACCGACACGGACACCAGCGCCTGGCCCCTGGGCGCGTACGCGGCGGACACCTCGCTCATCACCGCCACGTTGTTCACCGGCCCGCGCCCCTCGCCGTCGAGCACCAGCCACGGCCCCTCCACCGGCGGCTCCGGCGCGGCGAAGTACAGGCACGTCACGCGGTTCATCCGGGGCGCCCGCATGCCCACGAGCAGCGACGCCGCGGCGCTCGGCTCCGTCGCCACCACGACCGCGTCCGCGTGCAGCAGCTCCCCGCGCGGCAGGCGCACGCGGTGTCCCCACACCTCCTCCACGCGCACGCGCATCCGCAGCGCGGCCGACGGCAGCCGCGACGCCAGCTGGTCGGGGATGGCGCCCATCCCCCGCGCGGGGACGGCCGCGTGGCCCGTCGCGAACATCCGGAACACGAACTGCATCATCCGGCTGGACGTCGTCAGCCCGCGCTCCAGGAAGATGCCGCCGAGGAAGGGCGTGAAGAACGCGTCGAGCATCTCCTCGGAGAAGCCCAGGTCGCGCAGGAAGCGCCGCGACTCCTGCTGCGGTCGCTGCCACAAGTCTCCCAGCTCGCCGGACGTGGCGAGCTGCCGCAGCTCCAGCACGCGCAGCTTGTCCGCCAGCCCACCCGGCGCATCGAACAGGTGCGACACCGCGAGGAAGGGGCGCCGCAGCGGATCCGCCAGCGTGTGCAGCCGCCCACCCCGCCACACCTTGGCGCCCGGCATGAAGCGTTGGAGCGCGAGGGCCTCGAGGTCCAGCACCCGCCGACCTTGCGGGTAGGCCGTGAGGTACACCTGGAAGCCCCGGTCCAGCAGGAACCCTTCGTGAGAGTCGGTGCGCACTCTGCCGCCCGGCGCGTCCCCTGCTTCCAGCACGTGCGCGTCCACGCGCGCCTCCAACAGCGCCGTCGCGCACGCCAGGCCCGCGAGCCCGCCGCCCACCACGATGACCCCGGGCCGCTTCGCCATGGTCCGCCTCCCGTCCAGCGAGCGTGCGGACCGTGGCTTGATAACGCCAGGACGTGCAAGCGAGACTCCGGTTCGGTTGCGGGCATCCGACAGTTGCGGCAATGGTCTTGCCGTGCACGGTGCTCCAGGCACACCCACGCAGGTCTCCGCCCGCGTGCCCTTTGGAGAGAAAGAGCAGGAGTCCCCCCATGTTGATCGTGATGCGCCCCGACGCGACGGCCCAGGACATCGAGCGAGTGAACGATGAGATCCGCCGCCGCGGCTGGCAGCCGCACGCGATCCCAGGAGGCTCCCGCACCGCCATCGGCATCACCGGCAACCCGGGCGCGGTGGAGCCGGAGCCCTTCCGCGTGCTGCCCGGCGTCGCGGACGCGGTCGCCATCTCCCAGCCGTTCAAGCTGGTCAGCCGTGAGGTGAAGCCGGAGGACAGCCTCGTGCGCGTGGGCGACCTCACGCTCGGCGGCGCCGCCATCCACGTCATCGCGGGCCCCTGCTCCGTGGAGTCGCGCGAGCAGATCATCTCCACCGCCCAGGCGGTGAAGGCGGCGGGCGCCACCATGCTGCGCGGCGGCGCGTTCAAGCCGCGCACCAGCCCCTATGAGTTCCAGGGCCTCAAGGGCGACGGCCTGGCGCTCCTCGCGGAGGCGCGCAAGGAGACGGGCCTGCTGGTGACGACGGAGGTGAAGGACACGGCGACGCTGGCCGCCGTCGCGGAGCACACCGACATCCTCCAGGTGGGCGCGCGCAACATGCAGAACTTCAGCCTGCTGGAGGCGGTGGGCGAGACGCGCAAGCCCGTGCTGCTCAAGCGCGGCATCAGCGCCACCCTCAAGGAGCTCCTGATGGCGGCCGAGTACATCGTCGCGCGCGGCAACACCCAGGTCATCCTCTGCGAGCGCGGCATCCGCACGTTCGAGACGATGACGCGCAACACGCTGGACCTGAACGCGGTGCCCATGCTCAAGGCGCTCACGCACCTGCCGGTGTTCGTGGACCCGTCGCACGGCATCGGCGTGCGCAAGGCCGTCCCCGCGATGATGCGGGCCGCGGTCGCCGCGGGCGCGGACGGCCTCATCGTGGAGGTGCACCCGGATCCGCCGCGCGCGAAGTCGGACGGCTTCCAGTCGCTGGACTTCTCCGAGTTCGAGAAGGCCATGGGCGAGGTGCGGGCCATCGCCACCGCGATGGGACGCGAAGCGGTCAGGTTGGGATAGCCCATGACGCTCAAGGAAGCGCTGGGCAAGGTGGTGGGCCGGCGCGACCTCTCCCGCGAGGAGATGGCCTCCGTCATGGGCCAGATGCTCGCGGGCGAGGCGTCCGCCGCGCAGATTGGCGCGCTGGCGACCGCGCTGCGCATGAAGGGGGAGACCGAGGACGAGCTCCTCGGCGCGGCGGAGGCCATGCGGGCCTGCGCGGCGAGGATCGCTCCCCAGGCGGAGGTGGTGCTCGACACCTGCGGGACGGGGGGTGACGGGGCGCACACCTTCAACATCTCCACCGCGGTGGCCTTCGTGGTCGCCGGGGCGGGGGCGACGGTGGCCAAGCACGGCAACCGCGCGGTCTCCAGCCGCTGCGGCAGCGCGGACGTGCTGGCGGCGCTGGGCGTGTCCATGGAGCGGGCGCACGCGCAGGTGGCGCGCGACATCGACGAGCACGGGGTGGGCTTCCTCTTCGCGCCCTCGCACCACAGCGCCCTCAGGCACGTGGCGCAGGCGCGCAGGGACCTGGGGTTCCACAGCGTGTTCAACCTGCTGGGGCCGCTGACGAACCCCGCGGGGGCGCGCTACCAGTTGCTGGGCACGTTCGACCGGCAGCGCGTGGAGCAGACCGCGCGCGTGCTGGGGCGGCTGGGCAGCCGGCGCGCCTGGGTGGTGCACGGCCACGACGGGCTGGATGAGATTTCACCGTGCGCGCCCACGGAGGTCGCGGAGCTGTGCGCGGACGGCACCGTGCGCCGCTTCACGGTGACGCCGGAGGACGCGGGCCTGACTGCGGTGCCGCGTGAGTCCATCGCCGGAGGCGACGCGGAGGAGAACGCGAAGCGCCTGCGCGCGCTGCTCGCGGGAGAGCGCGACGGGGTGCGCACGGCGGTGCTGCTCAACGCGGCCGCCGCCCTGCTCATCGTGGGGCTGGTGGACGACCTGAAGGAGGGCGTGAAGCGGGCCGAGCACGCCATCGACTCCGGGGCCGCCGAGCGCAAGCTCGCGGCGCTCATCCAGAGGGCCGCGGCATGACGCGCACCTCCGACCTGAAGCCAGCCGCGCCCCTCCGCACGCGGGGCGCTGTCGTGCGCTCGCTCACGGCGGACACCTCCGGCACGCGAGGCACTTCGTCATGACGACCTCATCCTCGGCGGCGAAGCCGGCGCAGGCGCCCGGCACGCTGGACGTCATCATGGCGCGCAAGCGCCGGGAGCTGGGCACGCGCCCGCCCCCCACGCATGGCGCGCATCCCCCGACGCGGGACTTCGCCCAGGCGCTGGTGCGCCGCGTGCCCGGCCACCCGGTCAACGTCATCGCGGAGGTGAAGCGCAAGAGCCCCTCGGGCGGCGCCTTCCCCCACGCGGACGTGGTCGCGGTGGCCCGCTCCTATGAAGCCGCCGGCGCGTGCGCCATCAGCGTGCTCACCGACGGGCCGGACTTCGGCGGCAGCCTGGAGGACCTGGTCGCGGTCCGGGCCGCCGTCTCCATCCCCGTGCTGCGCAAGGACTTCCTCGTCGCCGCCAGCGACGTGGAGGAGAGCGCGGCCTGGGGCGCGGACGCGGTGCTGCTCATCGCGGACGCGCTCGGAGACTCGGAGCTCCGCGAGATGATCGCCGCCGCGAAGCAGGTGCGCGTGGCCGCGCTCGTGGAGGCCCACACGGAGGCGCACGCCGAGCGCGCGCTCGCCGCGGGCGCGAGCCTCATCGGCCTCAACAACCGCGACCTCGCCACGCTGAAGACGGACACCGGCACGGCGCTCCGGGTGATGCCCGCGCTGCGCTCCCGGTCCACCGCGCTGGTCGCGGAGAGCGGCCTCAAGCACCTGGCGGACCTCACCGCCGCGCGCGACGCGGGCGCCAACGCCGTGCTCGTGGGCGAATCCCTGCTGCGTGACGCGGAGCCGGGCCGGGCCCTGCGGCGGCTGCTCGGGCTGGAAGGCGGCGGCCCGTGACCGTCCTCGTCAAGGTCTGCGGCGTCACGCGCGTCGAGGACGCGAAGGGCGTGTGGGCGGCGGGCGCGGACGCCATGGGGCTCAACTTCCATCCCCCCTCGCCCCGCTTCGTGGACCTGGAGACGGCGGTGGCCCTCGCGCGCACGCGGCCTCCGCTGGCCGCCGTGGTGGGCGTGTTCGTCAACGCGAAGCCGGAGGACATCCGCGTGCGCGTGCGCGAGTGCGGCCTCACCGCCGTGCAGCTCCACGGCGACGAGCCGCCCGAGGCCTGCTCCGGCCATGGCGTGCCCGTCATCAAGGCGCTGCGCGTGCGCGGCCCGGACGACGTCGCGCTCGCGCGGACCTACGTGGGCGTGGGCGACGTGGCGGGGCTGCTGCTGGACGGCGCGGCCCCGGGCTACGGCGGCGGCGGCGTCACCTTCGACTGGTCGCTGGTGACGCAGCTGTCGGACTGCGGCCTGCCCGTGCTGGTGGCGGGCGGCCTCAAGCCCTCCAACGTGGCCGAGGCCGTGAAGGCCACCCGGCCCTACGGCGTGGACGTGGCCAGCGGGGTGGAGTCCTCCCCTGGCATCAAGGACCTGGACGCGGTGCGCGCCTTCGTGCGCGCGGTCCGGTCCCTCAACCTCTGAGGAGTCGTGCCATGACGACGGACACTGCCGTGGGCCGCTTCGGCCGCTACGGCGGACGCTATGTGCCGGAGACGCTGGTCCCGGCGCTGCTCGAATTGGAAGAGGCCTACGCGAAGGCGCAGGCGGACGCGTCCTTCGGCGAGGAGGTCTCGCGCGTGCTGCGCGACTACGTGGGCCGCCCCACCACGCTGACGCCCGCGCACCGCCTCACGGAGGCCTGGGGCGGCGCGCAGGTGTGGCTCAAGCGCGAGGACCTGGCGCACACGGGCGCGCACAAGATCAACAACACCGTGGGCCAGGTGCTGCTCGCCCGGCGCATGGGCAAGCAGCGCGTCATCGCGGAGACGGGCGCGGGCCAGCACGGCGTGGCCACCGCCACCGCGTGCGCCCTCTTCGGCCTGCCCTGCGAGGTGTTCATGGGCGCGCTGGACGTGGAGCGCCAGGCGCTCAACGTCTTCCGCATGCGCGCGCTGGGCGCGGTGGTGCGGCCGGTGGAGTCCGGCTCGCGCACGCTCAAGGACGCGATGAACGAGGCCATGCGCGTCTGGGTGTCGCAGGTGCAGGACACGTACTACGTCATCGGCAGCGCGGCGGGCCCGCACCCCTACCCCACCCTCGTGCGCGACTTCCAGGCCGTCATCGGCCGCGAGCTCCGCGCCCAGACGCTGGCCGCCATGGGCCGTCTGCCGGACGCCATCATCGCGTGCGTGGGCGGCGGCTCGAACGCCATCGGCGCGCTGCACCCCTTCATCCCGGACGCGGCGGTGCGGCTGGTGGGCGTGGAGGCCGGGGGCCACGGCCTGGACTCCGGCCAGCACGGCGCGTCGCTGACGCTGGGCACGGAGGGCGTGCTGCACGGCTCGCGCTCGCTGGTGCTCCAGGACGAGCACGGCCAGATTCAAGAGGCGCACAGCATCTCCGCGGGCCTGGACTACCCGGGCGTGGGGCCGGAGCTGGCGCACCTGGCGAAGACGGGGCGCATGGAGGTGCGCACCGCCACGGACGACGAGGCGCTCGCCGCCTTCTACGAGGTCGCGCGCACGGAGGGCATCCTCCCCGCGCTGGAGACGTCGCACGCGTTCGCGGCGGCGCGCTCGCTGGCCCGCGACCTGGGCCAGGGCAAGCACCTGGTCATCAACTGCTCGGGCCGGGGCGACAAGGACGTGGCGACCATCTCGGCGCGCGGCGTGCCGCCGGCCACGGGGGTGAGGTCATGAGCACGGAGCTGGGCAATGCGTTCGCCCGGGCGAAGGCCCGCGGCGAGGGCGCGCTGGTGGCGTACGCGATGGCGGGCGACCCGGACCTGCCGAGGTCCGTGGACGTGTTCACCGCCCTGGTGGAGGGCGGCGCGGACGTGCTGGAGCTCGGCGTGGCGTTCAGCGACCCCATCGCGGACGGCCCCGTCATCCAGGCCGCGTCCGAGCGGGCGCTGAAGGCCGGCGCCACCCTGCGCCGCGTGCTGAACGAGGTCGTGCCGGAGGTGCGCCGCCGCTGCCCGGAGACGCCGCTGGTCATCATGACCTACGTCAACGTGGTGATGGCCCTGGGGGAGGAGCGCTACGCGAAGCTCGCGCGCGAGCGGGGCATCTCCGGCACCATCCTCCCGGACCTGCCCCCCGAGGAGAGCGCGGGCGTCCGCGCCGCGTTCGACAAGGAGGGCGTGGACCTGGTGCCGCTGTGCGCGCCCACGACGCCGCCCGCGCGCGCGGAGGCCATCGCGAGGGACGCGCGGGGCTTCGTGTACTGCGTGTCCGTGGCGGGCGTCACGGGCATGCGCGCGGCGCTGCCGCCGGACCTGTCGCGGCGGCTGGACCTGGTGAAGCGCGCCGCGTCCGTGCCGGTGGTGGCGGGCTTCGGCATCTCCAACGCGGACACGGCCCGGCCGCTGGTGGCCCACGCGGACGGCGTCGTGGTGGGCAGCGCGCTGGTGAAGGCCGCCCACGCGGACGGCCCAGCCGCGGCGAGGCAGCTCTGCGCGGACATCAAGCGCGGCCTGAAGCGCTAAGGTCCGCTCCACGCGCCGGCACGTCGCCGGCGCCTGGAGACCGGACATGCACACGCCGCCCATCCTGGGGCCCACCCTCGAAACGCCGCGCCTCATCTTGCGCCCCCCCACCCTCCAGGACCTGGATGGCTTCGTGGCGATGATGTCGGACCCGGACACCGCGCGGTACATCGGCGGCCTCCAGCCGCGCTCCACGGTGTGGCGCGCCGTCTGCACCATGGCCGGCTCCTGGGCGCTCCAGGGCTTCTCCATGTTCTCCGTCATCGAGAAGGCCACCGGCAGATGGGTGGGCCGGCTCGGGCCCTGGCAGCCCGCGGACTGGCCGGGCCCGGAGATCGGCTGGGGCCTGTCTCGCGACGCCTGGGGCAAGGGCTACGCGACGGAGGGCGCGGCGGCCACCATCGACTGGGCCTTCGAGCAGCTGGGGTGGACGGAGGTCATCCACTCCATCTCCCCGCCGAACGAGCCGTCGAAGCAGGTGGCCCGCCGGCTGGGCTCGCGCTTCCTGCGCATGGGCATGCTGCCTCCGCCCTACAATGACCACGACGTGGAGCTCTGGGGGCAGAGCCGTGAGGAGTGGCGGACACGCAAGCGGTAGCCCCCGCACTTTTCCCTCCCGTCCCGCCGCGGGCTGACACAGATTGGGGCCATGAACTCACGCGCGCCCCAGCTGGTCCTCGTCCGTCACGGTGAGACGGAGTGGAGCCGCAGCAGTCAGCACACCGGCCGCACGGACCTGCCGCTGCTGGAAGAGGGCCGCCAGATGGCGGAGCGGCTCCGCGCGCCGCTGAACAAGTGGCGCTTCGCCGCCGTGTGGACCAGCCCGCTGATGCGCGCCCTGGAGACGTGCGTCATCGCGGGCTATGGCGACGTGGCCCAGAAGAAGGACGACCTGAGGGAGTTCAACTACGGCGACTACGAGGGCCGCACCGGCGCGGACATCCGCACCACGCGCCCGGGCTGGACGCTGTGGAAGGACGGCGTCCCCAACGGCGAGACCCTGGAGCAGGTGGGCGCCCGGGCGGACCGGCTCATCGCGGAGGCGCGAGCCCTCCAGGACGACGTGCTCCTCTTCTCGCACGGGCACATGCTGCGCATCCTCGCCGCGCGCTGGCTGGGCCTGCCCCCGGACGGAGGCAGGCTGTTCCACCTGGGCACGGCGTCCATCAGCGTGCTGGGCTCCGAGGCCGGCGGCAGCCAGCCGGTCCTCGTGAGCTGGAACGACACCACGCACCTGAAGGAGTGACGCCCGCTACAGCCGCCCCTCCAGGAAGTTGCGCACCAGCGACGGCCCCTCCGGCGTGAGCACGCTCTCCGGATGGAACTGCAGGCCCACCACCGGCCGCGTCCGGTGGCGCAGCGCCATCACCAGCCCGTCCTGGCTCCACGCCGTGGCCTCCAGCTCCGCGGGCATGGACTCCGCCGCCACCACCAGCGAGTGGTAGCGCGCCGCCTGGAAACCCTGGGGCAGGCCGGTGAAGACGCCGGCGCCGCCGTGGCGGATGCGGGCCGCCTTGCCGTGCACGGGCTCCGGCGCGCGCACCACCCGCCCGCCGAACGCCGCGCCAATGGACTGGTGTCCCAGGCACACGCCCAGCACCGGCACGCGCGACTGGGAGATGGCCGCCACGCTCACCCCGGCCTCGTGCGGCGTGCACGGCCCCGGGGACACCACCAGGTGCGACGCGCCCGACGCCGCGATGCCCGCGACCTCCAGCGCGTCGTTGCGCACCACCTTCACCTCCGCGCCCAGCGTGTAGAGCAGCTGCACCAGGTTGAAGGTGAACGAGTCGTAGTTGTCGATGACGAGGATCACCGCCCGCCTCCATCGCGCGCCAGGCGCAGCGCGGCGGCCATGGCGCCCGCCTTCGCCTCCGTCTCGTCCGCTTCCTTCAGGGGGTCCGAGTCCGCCACCAAGCCCGCGCCGGCGGTCCACATCGTGCGGTCGCCGTCCACGAAGAAGGTGCGCAGCGCGATGGCCACGTCCAGCGTGCCGCAGAAGGACAGGTAGCCCACCGCGCCGGCATAGGGCCCGCGCCGCATGGGCTCCAGCTCGTCGATGATCTGCATCGCGCGGATCTTCGGCGCCCCGGACACGGTGCCCGCGGGGAAGGTGCTCGCCAGCGCGTCCAGCGCGTCGAAGCGCGAGGTGTCCAGCCTGCCGCGCACCTGGGACACGAGGTGCATCACGTGGCTGTAGCGCTCGATGATCATCAGGTCCTCGATGCGCACCGTGCCCGGCGCGGCCACGCGCCCCACGTCGTTGCGCCCCAGGTCCACCAGCATGATGTGCTCGGCGCGCTCCTTCTCGTCCGCGAGCAACTCCTGCTCCAGCCGCTGGTCCTCGGCCTCGGAGCCGCCCCGGCGGCGCGTGCCCGCGATGGGCCGCACCACCACGTCCCCGTCGCGCACCTGCACCAGCAGCTCCGGTGACGCGCCCACCAGCGCGCGCGCCTCGCCCAGGTCCACCAGGAACAGGTATGGCGACGGATTGACGCGCCGGAGCGCGCGGTAGAGCGACAGCGGCGGGAGGGCGCCCCTCGCCTCGAACCTGCGCGCGAGCACCGCCTGGAAGCAGTCGCCCGCGCGCACGTACTCCTTCACCTTCTCCACGGCCCGGGCGTAGCCCTCGCGGTCCCAGCACGCGACGGGGGCGGGCGCGTTCTTCTGCGCGGGGACGACCGCGTAGGCCTCCGGCGGCAGCGGCCGGCGCAGCTTCTCCGCCAGCGCCTCCGCGCGCGCCTCCGCGTCCTTCAGCGCCGCCGCTACGCCGCCGTGCAGCGCGGGCCGCGCGATGGCGGTAGCCCTGAGCGTCTGGGTGCGCGTGTCGTGGGTGACGAAGTCCTCGGCCACGAGCCACTCGGAGTCCGGGAAGCCCGTGTCGCGCGGGTGGCGGTCCGGCACGCTCGGCTCGAACCAGGACGTGGCGTTGTAGCCCAGGTAGCCCACGAGCCCGCCCAGGAAGGGCGCCTCGCCCGGCAGCGTCGCCACGGACAGCTCGCGCCACAGCGCGCGCAGCACGTCCAGCGGCCGGCCCTCGCGGCGCTCCTCCCGCGAGCCACGCCACAGCGTGAGCCCGTCCCGGTCCAGCCGCACGCGGCCCGCCGGGCTCACGCCCACGTGGCTGTAGCGCCCGAAGCGCTCGCCGCCGTAGCACGACTCGAGGATGAAGCCGCGGCTTCCACCGCCCAGCTTCAGGTATGCCGACAGCGGCGTGTCCAGGTCCGCCGGCAGCTCCACCGACACCGGCACCGCCTGACCCGCTTCCGCGCGCTGCCGGTAGGCTGCCTTCCGCTCCTGCGCATCCATGGTCGATTGCCCTGAGCCCCTCATCCATCACCCGGAGGGGCGCCCGGGTGCCCGGCCTTCCGGGCCCTGCACCTACGGCTTCGCGACGGGCTTCGCCTGGGCGAACACGCCGTCCTTCCACTGATAGACCTCGCGCTCCGTAACCTTCTGGGGCCTGCCTTCTTCCTCTTCAGCGCTCCGGCGAGGAGTCCAGTTGCAGCAGCGTCACGCCCGCCTGCTTCGCGGGCACGAGCTTCACCGTCACCGGACCGCCCCGGCCGCTGCCGTAGTTCGTGGACGCCACCGCCACGTCCACGCTGCTCACCCGCCGCGGCGGCTTCACGTCCGGCTCCAGCACGCGCACGCGCGCCTTGAACTCGTTGCTCATCACCACCGTGGCCACCTCCAGCTCGCCGTCCCCGTCCAGGTCGGCCTCGAAGCGGAACGGCGTGAGCGTGTTGCCGAAGACCCAGCCGGTGACAGGGGCCGCGTCCTTCGCGTCCACGACGGACACCTGGTACCAGGTGTTGACGTAGTCACCGACCTTCGCGCGCGCCCCCGCCTTCAGCACCTTCACGGGCGTGCCCAGCATCAGCGTCCGCACCACGGACGCGTCCGCCGCCACGCTCGCGCGCAGGTTGGCCTCGTCCACGCCCAGGTAGACCGTCTGCCCCGCCGTGAACGCGGTGAACTCGAAGGACGCCGGATCCGGCGCGCCCTCCTCCGCCAGCGGCGCGCTGTATTCGAGCACGGCGTCCGAGGCCGGGGTGGACTGCGCCAGGGTGAGGGACACGAGGAGCGCGGACGGCATCATCACGAAGGGGCCCGAGGCGGAGGGTTTCCAGGTTTATCCCCTGTCCACGATCCCCATCCAAGGGGCCCTCCGGTCCCTGGCTTCGTCGTTTGGATCGCAAGCAGGGCCCGGACGGACGCCCGCCCCCTTGTCAGCGGAGCGCGCCAGCCACGCCGGCCGCGGGTGGCTCCTGTCGCAAGGCCTCGTTACTTCTAGAGGACCGTGGCCACCGCGACCCACCAGGAACGAACGCCGCTGGTTTCCGTGACGCCACAGGGGCTGTATTGCCAGGCGGGGAACTTCCACATCGACCCCTGGCGTCCGGTGGAGCGGGCGCTCGTCACGCACGCGCACGGCGACCACGCCCGGAGCGGCAGCCAGCGCTACCTGGGCGCTGCTCCCGGACGGAGCCTGTTGCAGCGCCGGCTGGGCGCGGACGCGGTCATCGACACGCTGGAGTACGGCGAGCCGCTGAAGGTGGGCGACACCACCGTGAGCTTCCACCCGGCGGGCCACGTGCTGGGCAGCGCGCAGCTCCGCGTCGAGCACCGGGGCGAGGTCTGGGTCATCTCCGGCGACTACAAGCGCACGCCGGACCCCACGTGCGCGCCGTTCGAGGTGGTGCGCTGCCACACCTTCATCACCGAGGCGACGTTCGGCCTGCCCATCTACCGCTGGGATGATCCGCGCCTCGTGGCGCAGGACATCCTGCGTTGGTGGGACGCGAACCGCGAGGCGGGGCGCTCCGCGGTGCTGTTCTGCTACGCGCTGGGCAAGGCGCAGCGGCTGCTGGCGGAGCTGGGCAGGCTGACGGACCGGCCGGCCTACGTGCACGGCGCGGTGAGCGGGCTCGTCACGGCGTACCGCGAAGCAGGCATCGCGATGCTGCCCACGCAGCGGGTGTCGGAGACGGAGAAGGGCACGTCCTTCGCGGGCGCGCTGGTGCTGGCGCCGCCGAGCGCGGCCGGCTCCCCCTGGATGCGCCGCTTCGGCGAGGCGGAGACAGGCTTCGCGTCCGGCTGGATGCGCGTGCGCGGAAACCGCCGCCGCCGAGGCTACGACCGGGGCTTCGTGCTCTCCGACCACGCGGACTGGCCGGACCTGCTGCGCACGGTGGCGGACACGCGCGCGCAGAGGGTGCTCGTCACGCACGGCTACACCGACCCGCTGTCGCGCTACCTGAGGGAGCGGGGCGTGGATGCCTCGCCGCTCGCCACGCCCTTCGAGGGCGAGGCGGAGGACTGACGCGTGCGAGCCCTGGCCGACCTCTACGACACGCTCGACCAGACGACCTCCACCAACGCGAAGGTGGAGGCGATGGCGCGCTACTTCCGCACGACGCCGCCGGAGGACGCCGCCTGGGGCCTGTTCTTCCTCACGGGCCAGAAGCTCAAGCGGCTGCTCACGTCGAAGCTGCTGGTGGGCTGGACGCAGGAACTGACGGGCATCCCGGACTGGCTCTTCGAGGAGGTCTACGCGTCGGTGGGAGACCTGGCGGAGGTGATTGCCCTGCTGCTCGACGGAGCGAACCTCCCGCCCGAGCACGCCGAGGAGCTCCCCCTCTCACGCTGGTTGGAGGAGCGCCTCTTGCCGCTGCGAGGCCTGGACGCGGCGGAGCAGCGCGAGCGCGTGGTGGGCTGGTGGAAGTCCATGCCCCGCCGCGAGCTGTTCCTGCTCAACAAGATGCTCACCGGCGAGCTGCGAGTGGGCGTGTCCAGCACGCTGGTGGTGCGCGCCATCGCGCAGGTCACGGGCCTGCCAGCGCCCAGCGTGGCGCACCGGCTGATGGGCGCGTGGACGCCGACGAAGGCGTTCTTCGAACAGCTCGTGGCGCCGGACGTGTCGGACGGGCACGTGTCGCGCCCGTATCCGTACTACCTCGCGTCGCCCCTGGAGCAACCGGCGGAGTCGCTGGGCGAGCTGAAGGACTGGCTCGTCGAGTGGAAGTGGGACGGCATCCGGGGCCAGCTCATCCGCCGCCAGGGCGACGTGTTCCTCTGGAGCCGGGGTGAGGAGCTGATCACCGGACGCTTCCCCGAGATCACCGAGGCCGCCCGCGCCCTGCCAGAAGGCACGGTGCTCGATGGCGAGGTGATGGCCTACGAGGCCGGAGTGCCCCTGCCCTTCGCCCGGCTCCAGCGCCGCATCGGCAGACAGAAGCTCACGCCCAGGGTGCTGGCGGAGGCCCCCGCCGCGTTCGTCGTCTACGACCTGCTGGAGCAGGACGGAAGGGACGTGCGCGGCCTGCCCCTGCGCGAGCGCCGCGCGAGGCTGGAGGCCCTGCTCAGGGACCACCCGCGCTTCCCCCTCTCGCCCGCGGTGACGGCGCCGTCATGGGAGGCCCTGGCGGAGCTGCGCGAGGAGTCGCGGACGCGCAACGTCGAAGGCCTGATGATCAAGCGCCTGGACTCCGCGTACCAGACGGGGCGCAAGCGGGGCGCTTGGTGGAAGTGGAAGATCGACCCGTACACGGTGGACGCGGTGCTGCTCTACGCGCACCCGGGCCACGGCCGGCGCTCGTCGCTCTACACGGACTACACCTTCGCGGTGTGGAACGGCGACGACCTGCTCCCGGTGACGAAGGCCTACTCGGGCCTCACCGACGAGGAGATTGGCCAGCTGGACCGATGGATCCGCGCGCACACGCGGGAGAAGTTCGGCCCGGTGCGCTCGGTGGAGCCGGAGCAGGTGTTCGAGCTGCACTTCGAAGCCATCGCCCCGTCCCCGCGACACAAGTCAGGCATCGCCCTGCGCTTCCCCCGCATCGCGCGCTGGCGCGCGGACAAGACCGCCAGGGACGCGGACACGCTCGACTCGCTGAAGGGGCTGCTCCATGCGGCCCACTAGGCCCCGCCGCAACCGCATGCGCGGCGAGCGTGCGCCGCGAGCGCCGGTCGAGCTCCCCAAGCGCCCCCGCGCGAAGCGCTCCGCCCCCCGAAGCCCCTCGCCCTACCCGGGCACACCGCTGGAGCAGCTCCGCCAGTGGTTCGCCGCCAGGGGCTGGACGCCCTACGCCTTCCAGGAGGAGGCCTGGGCCGCCTACGCGCGAGGAGACAGCGGCCTCATCCACGTGCCCACCGGCGCGGGAAAGACCTACGCCGCCTACCTCGGCCCGCTCGCGGACGTGGCGGAGCGCGACGCGAAGGGCCTTCAGATCCTCTACCTCACGCCGCTGCGAGCAGTGTCGCGAGACGTGGAGCAGGCCCTGCGCGAACCCCTGGTGGCATTGGACGCGGACCTGGAGGTGCAGAGCCGCACGGGTGACACCTCCTCCTCGTTGCGGCAGCGGCAGCGCGAGCGCCTGCCCCAGGTCCTCATCACCACGCCGGAGTCCCTGTCCCTGCTGCTGACGCAGGAGCAGGCGGCGGAGCACTTCGCCTCGCTGCGCGCGGTCATCGTGGACGAGTGGCACGAGCTGCTCGCCACCAAGCGCGGCACCCAGGTGGAGCTCGCCCTGGCCCGCCTGCGCCACTTCGCGCCAGGCGCGCGCATCTGGGCGCTGTCCGCCACGCTCGCCAACCTGGACGAGGCCGCGCGCACCGTCGTGGGCGCGGACCGCGAGCCCACCCTGGTGAGCGCGGACCTCCAGCGGCCCGTGGACGTGGAGACCCTGCTGCCGGAGGAGGTGGACGCCTTCCCGTGGGCCGGGCACCTGGGCTTCTCCATGTTGCCGCGCGTGGCGGAGTGGCTGGATCCGACACAGTCCACGCTCCTCTTCACCAACACCCGCGCCCAGGCGGAGCGCTGGTTCGAAGGCCTGCGCTACCTGCGCCCGGACTGGGAGCACCTGCTCGCGCTGCACCACGGCTCCATCGACCGCGAGGAGCGCGAGCGCGTGGAGGGGGGCCTCAAGGACGGCAGCCTGCGCCTCGTCGTGTGCACGTCTTCATTGGACCTGGGCGTGGACTTCGGCCCGGTGGAGCGCGTCGTCCAGATAGGGAGCCCCAAGGGCATCGGCCGCACGCTCCAGCGCGCGGGCCGCAGCGCGCACCGCCCCGGCGCCACCTGCCGCATCCTCTTCGTCCCCACGCACGCGCTCGAGCTGGTGGAGATGGCCGCCGCCCGCGACGCCATCGCGCGCCGCGAGGTGGAGCCGCGCACGCCGCTGTCCAGGCCGCTCGATGTCTTGGCCCAGCACCTGGTGACGTGCGCGCTGGGAGGAGGCTTCACCCGCGAGGCCCTGCGCGACGAGGTCCGCACCGCCACCAGCTACGCGTCCCTGACGGATGAGGAGTTCGACCAGGTCCTCACGCTGGTGCGCGAAGGCGGCCCCACGCTGCGCGCCTATCCGGAGTTCCGCCGCGTGGTGGAGGTGGACGGCCGCTTCCGCGTGCCCGACGCGCGCCTCGCGCGGCTGCACCGGCTGAACATCGGCACCATCACCTCGGACGCGTCCGTGCAGCTGCGCTACTGGAGCGGCGGAACGCTGGGCACGGTGGAGGAGTCCTACGTCAGCCGCCTCAGGCCCGGCGACACCTTCCTCTTCGCGGGTCGCCGGCTGGAGTTCAGCCGCTTCAAGGACATGACGGCCTACGTGAAGCCCGCGAAGGCCCGGGCCACGCAGACACCCCGGTGGGGCGGCAGCCGCCTGCCCCTGTCCACGTCGCTCGCGTCCGCGATGCGCCGCACGCTGGAGGCCGCGCGCCAGGGCGACGTCACCCGGGACGAGGTCGCCGCCGCGTGGCCCATCCTCGACGCGCAGGCCCGCGTGTCGCGCATCCCCTGTGCCAGCCGCTGCCTGGCGGAGGTCTGCCGCACGCGGGACGGCCACCACCTCTTCCTCTATCCCTTTGAAGGAAGGCGCGTGCACGAGGGCCTGGCGGCGCTGCTCGCCCTGCGCCTCACGCGCCTCCAGAAGGCCACCTTCAGCCTGTCCGTGAACGACTACGGCCTGGAGCTGCTCACCCCCACGCCCTTCCCCTTCGACGAGGCCCTGCGGCCCGCCCTCTTCACCCGCGAGCACCTGGTCGAGGACATCCTGGAGAGCGTCAACCTGGGCGAGCTCACACGCCGGCAGTTCCGGGACATCGCCCGCGTGGCCGGGCTGGTGATGCCGGGCCTGCCCGGGGCGCGCAAGTCCACCCGCCAGGTGCAGGCCAGCGCGGCGCTCCTCTACGACGTCTTCGCGAAATACGATCCGGACAACCTCCTCTTGAGACAGGCGCGCCGCGAGGTCCTGGAACACCCGCTCGAACAGGGCCGGCTCGCGCGCACCCTGGAGCGCCTGGAGGCGAACCCCGTCGAGGTCGTCCACGTCCCCCGGCCCTCGCCCCTGGGCTTCCCCCTGGTCGTCGAGCGCATCAGCGCGAGCGTGTCCAACGAATCCCTGCTGGACCGCGTGCAGCGCCTCAAGGAGCGATGGTCCCAGCCCGATGCCAGACCCGCGTAGCCAACGCGGACGTGGAGCTGCTCCCGGAACGGGCCTTGCACTGGCCGGACGCCGGCGTGCTCGCCGTCGCCGACCTGCACTGGGGCAAGACCGAGTCCTTCCAGCAGCACGGCATCCCCCTGCCCCTGGGGGTCCTGGAGGACGACCTGGCCCGCCTCTCCGCCGCCCTCACCGCCACCGGCGCCCGCCGCCTCCTGCTGGTGGGGGACCTCGTGCACTCGCGACAGGGGCTCACCGCGGAGATCATCAGCCGCGTGAATACCTGGCGCGAAGCTCATGATTCACTAGAAGTCGTGCTGATACGCGGCAACCACGACCGTCACATCCGGGCGCTTCCGCCCACCTGGCGGATGGAGGACCGCGCGGAGGTATTAGACGAAGGCCCGTTCCGCTTCGCCCACCACCCGGAGCCGTCCGCCGGTCGCTACGTCTGGGCCGGGCACCTCCACCCCATGGTGCGGCTCGGGGGCGGAGCGGACCGGCTGCGGCTGCCCTGCTTCCACCTGGGTCCCGCCGTGGGCGTCCTCCCCGCGTTCAGCGCCTTCACCGGCGGTATGGACGTGCGGCGGGGGAGGAAGGACCGCGTCTACGCGGTCGCCGGCACCGCGGTGGTGGAGGTCTAGCGCCATGAGCCACGCCAAGCGCCGGAGAGTCCTGGGGATCATCGCCACCGACGCCACCTTCGAGCGCGTCCCGCACCGGGGCGCCGAGGTCTGGCAGGGCAAGTGCCTGCACTGCAACGCCCACCTCACCGTGAGTCTGGATGGCGAGCCGATCAGCCGCGCCACCATCGAGCACATCGTGCCCCGCGGCGCGGGCGGCGCCGACGCGCTGGAGAACCTGGGCCTCGCCTGCGCCCGCTGCAATCAGGGCAAGGGCAGCCGCCACGACGCGAACTTCCACCGCGACGCACGCGCGCGCGAGCTGGTGGATCGCCTGCTCCAGAAGCGCCGCGAGCGCTGGCGCGGCCCGGACGCCCAGTAGCTCTTCTTCAGCCGTCGCGCGGACCGTCGCACCCTGTAGCGCGCGCCTGAGAGGCATTGATCTCCAGAGGGAAGAGTCCCCTCGCGCAATGCCCCCTTCCGATCGCCAGAAGCGGGATTCATCCCCGAGCGCGGGCAACTTGTCGCAACCACCCCGGAAGGTGCTAAGCGCTCCTTATTCCCACTCCCCACAGAATGGTTGACACTGCCGTGTTGATGGTTGATGGTCCCGCGCCGCATTGGGTCGGGAAATGCATGAGGGACCCGCGCCCACGGCACCATCCTAGAGGTTCGTTGGACGTGACTGCCTTGCCGTCTGAGCGCCAGGAGCCACCGCCCGCCCGGTCCACCGGGACCGGGATGGCCCCGTCGACTTCCGCGCCGGACGGTTTTCCCGCGTCCACCCCTGCATTCATGTCGCCTTCAGTCCTCTTGCCCCTGGTCCTGGTATGAGCGGCCCTCTCTTCCCACGCTGGACGAATACGGTGTCGCGCCTGTCGGCCGCGATGCTCCTCGCCGTGCCCGCCATCGCCATCGGCGGCCTCTTGGCCTACGTGCGCTCCCCGCTCGTGACCAATCAGGCGCGTCCGGTGGAACAGCCCATCGAGTTCGACCACCGGCACCACGCCGGTGACGAGCAGATCGACTGTCGCTACTGCCACTGGACGGTGGAGAAATCCCCGTCGGCGGGCATCCCCTCCACCACCGTGTGCCTGTCGTGCCACGCGCAGGTGTGGAACAAGAGCCCGTACCTCACCGAGGTCCGCAAGGCGTTCTTCGCCGACCAGCCCATCCCCTGGGTCCGCGTCCACAACCTGCCGGACTTCGTCTACTTCAACCACTCCATCCACGTGGGCAAGGGCGTCGGCTGCGCCACCTGCCACGGCCGCGTGGACCAGATGGGCGCCATCGAGCAGGCCGCCCCGCTGACGATGAGCTGGTGCCTGGACTGCCACCGCAACCCCGGCCCCAACCTCCGGCCCCCGGAGTTCATCACCAGCATGACCTGGGCGCCCCCCGCGGATAAGGCGGAAGCCTCGGCCCTCGCCGAGAAGCTCTCCAAGGAATACGACGTTCACTCGCGCACGAGCTGCTCCACATGCCACCGATGAACACCAAGCCTGACAGCGCGCCCGCGCAGGACACCCCCTCCTCGTTCGCGCTCCCGGTCGTCTCGGGCCGCGACGAGGCCGCTCCCCACGCCCACGACAACGTCGTGACCGAAGCGCTCGAGCACGCCTCCACCCGCGCCGTCCCGGCGGAGGGCGCGTACGGCAAGACGTACTGGCTCGGCCTGGAGGAGAAGCTCGCCACGCCGGAGTTCCTGGAGGAGACCCGCCCGGAGTTCCCCGTCGGCGCGGACCTGCCCCCCACCGGCTTCGCCCGCCGCGAGTTCATGCAGCTGCTGGGCGCGTCGCTCGCCCTGGCTGGCGCCACCGCGTGCAGCACCCGCCCGCAGGATGAGCGGATGGTGGCGTACACGAAGACGCCGCCGGAGGTCACCCCGGGCAACCCGCTGCACTACGCGTCCGGCATGACGCTGGCCGGCCACACCTCCGGCCTGCTCATCACCGCCCGCGAAGGCCGCCCGGTGAAGATCGAGGGCAACCCCCAGCACCCCATCAACCAGGGCGCCGCCGGCCTCTTCGAGCAGGCGTTCCTGCTCTCCCTCTATGACCCGCAGCGCGCCCGCGTGCTGCGCCAGGGCAACAACCCCCGCTCGCTGCGCGTGCTGGCCGAGGACATCTCCGCCCTCGTCAGCCAGCGGGCCGCGGCCGACGGCGGCAGCCGCCTGCGCTTCCTCACGGAGCCCATCAGCTCCCCGACGCTGCGCGACCTGACGGCGCGCATCCAGAAGAAGCTGCCCAACGCGCGCTTCCACGCGTTCGCGTCCGCGACCGACTCCGCCGCCGCGGAGGCGAACCGCGCCCTGTTCGGCCAGCCGGTCCAGGCCCTCTACGACCTGGGCCGCGCGGACATCATCGTCTCCCTGGACGCGGACTTCCTGGAGAGCCGCCCGGAGAACCTGGCCCTCAGCCGCCAGTTCGCGGACCGCCGCGACCCGAAGAACGGCGAGCTCAACCGCCTCTACGTGGCGGAGGCCCGCCTGTCGATCACCGGCGGCATGGCGGACCACCGCCTGCGCGTGAAGTCCGCTGAGATCATCGGCATCGCCGCCGCGCTGGCGCAGGCCGTGGGTGGCCCCGCCGCCAGCCTGGGCGCCGCCGCCTCCGGCAAGGCCGGCGCGGTGCGCCCCGAGGTCACCTCGTGGGTGCAGGCCGTGGCCCAGGACCTCCGGTCCAAGGCCGGCCGCTCCGTGGTCCTCGCCGGTGAGCGCCAGCCCGCCGCCGTGCACGCGCTGGCCCAGGCCATCAACGCCGCGCTGGGCAACGTGGGCACCACCGTGAAGGTCGTCCCCGCCGCCGCCCCGGAGGCCTCCGGCCTGTCGGAGATCAGCGCGCTGGTCGCGGACATCAAGGCCGGCAAGGTGGACACGCTGGTCATCACCGCCACCAACCCCGTCTACGCCCTGCCGGTGGACGCGGGCCTGGCGGAGGTGCTGGACCCCAAGCAGAACGCCAACCGCAAGGCGCTGTCCGTCCTGTACGCGGGCCACTACGAGGACGAGACCTCCAAATTCGCCGACTGGTTCGTGCCCCTGGCGCACCAGTTGGAGACCTGGAGCGACGGCCGCGCGGTGGACGGCACCGTCAGCATCGCGCAGCCCCTCATCCAGCCGCTCTTCAACGGCGTGCCGGAGGCGGAGCTGTTCGCGCTGTTCCTCGACGAGCCCTTCCGCCCCGCCTACCAGTTGGTGCGCGACTACTGGGCCGCGCAGGGCGGCGAGGCCGGCCGCGCCGACTTCGAGACCCGCTGGGAGACCTGGGTCTCCGAGGGCGTCATCCCCGGCACCATCGCCTCCGCGGTGGCGGCCTCGCCGGACGTGGGCGCCGCGGCCCGGCTGGTGGCTGCCTACCAGCCGCCGGCCGCCGGCGACCTGGAGATCAACTTCGTCCACGACTACAAGATCCTGGACGGCCGGTTCGCCAACAACGCGTGGCTCCAGGAGCTGCCGGATCCCATCACGAAGATCGTCTGGGAGAACGCCGCCATCCTCAGCCCGGCCACCGCCAAGCGGCTGAACCTGGAGAACAACCACGTCGCGGAGCTGGAGTACGGCGGGCGCAAGCTGCAGGTCCCCGTCACCGTCCTCCCCGGCCACGCGGATGACACCGTCACCGTGGCGCTGGGCTACGGCCGCACCGGCCTCCACGAGGTCGTGGCCAAGGGCGTGGGCTTCAACGCCAACCTGCTGCGCAGCGTGAACGCCCCCTGGTTCGACGGCGGCGCGAAGCTGACCAAGGTCCGCGGCAGCCACAAGTTCGCCCGCACCCAGTACCACTGGCGCATGGAGGGCCGCCCGCTGGCGCTCGACATGTCCGTCGAGGAGTTCAAGCACCCGTCGAAGAAGACGGAGTTCGTCCTGGAGACCGTCCAGGCCAAGTACGAGCTGGGCAAGCGCAACAACCTGCCCGACTTCCAGTACGCCGAGACCCCGGAGCAGGGCTACAAGTGGGGCATGTCCATCGACCTGTCGCGCTGCACGGGCTGCAGCGCGTGCGTCGTGGCCTGCCAGGCGGAGAACAACATCCCCGTCGTGGGCAAGCAGCAGGTGGGCGTCGGCCGCGAGATGCACTGGCTGCGCATCGACCGCTACTTCCAGGGCGATGAGAACGACCCCAGCATGGTCATGCAGCCCGTCGCGTGCGTGCACTGCGAGAAGGCCCCCTGCGAGTACGTCTGCCCGGTGAACGCCACCGCGCACTCGGACGAGGGCCTCAACGACATGGTGTACAACCGCTGCATCGGCACGCGGTACTGCTCCAACAACTGCCCGTACAAGGTCCGCCGCTTCAACTACCTGCACTACACGCAGGGCAAGACGCCGACCGAGAAGATGCTGATGAACCCGGACGTCACGGTGCGCAACCGCGGCGTCATGGAGAAGTGCACCTACTGCGTGCAGCGCATCGAGCGCGTCCGCATCAACGCCCGCGTCGAGAAGCGCCTCATCCAGGAGAAGGAGCTCCAGACGGCGTGCCAGCAGACCTGCCCCACGCAGGCCATCGCCTTCGGCTCGCTCGCGGACCCCGCCCAGCGCGTCACCCAGCTCCACGAGGACGAGCGTGCCTACCGGCTGCTGCACGAGCTGGGCACCCGCCCCCGCACCGCCCACCTCATCCGCCTGCGCAACCCCAACCCTGCCCTCGTGCCCGCCGCCCCGGCTGAAGCGCCGGCGCACGAAGGAGGTCACTGACCGTCATGGCCGAGACCGCACACGCACTCCCGCTCGACCCCCTCGAGCCCCGGGACCTCGTCGCGCCGCACCACGACGACAAGTCCCTCAATGAAACGCTGCTCGACCATGTCTGGCGCAAGCCCGGCAAGGGCTGGTTCATGCTGCTGGGCATCACGTCCGCGGCGCTGGGCCTGCTGGTCGTCGGTGTCACGTACACCCTCGCGCGCGGCATCGGCGTGTGGGGCAACAACCAGCCGGTCGGCTGGGCGTTCGACATCATCAACTTCGTCTGGTGGGTCGGTATCGGCCACGCCGGCACGCTCATCTCCGCCATCCTCCTGCTCTTCCAGCAGAAGTGGCGCACGAGCATCAACCGCTTCGCGGAGGCCATGACGCTGTTCGCGGTCATGTGCGCCGGCCTGTTCCCGCTGCTCCACACGGGCCGTCCCTGGTTCGCCTTCTGGCTGTTCCCCTACCCCAGCACCCTGGGCGCCTGGGCGCAGTTCCGCTCGCCGCTCGTGTGGGACGTGTTCGCCATCTCCACGTACCTCACGGTGTCCGCGCTCTTCTGGTACGTGGGCCTCATCCCGGACCTGGCCGCCCTGCGCGACTCGTCCAAGGGGAAGCTGCAGCGCACCATCTACGGCCTGTTCGCCCTCGGCTGGCGCGGGTCCGGCCGCCACTGGCACAACTACAAGATCGGCTACCTGCTGCTGGCCGGCCTCTCGACGCCGCTCGTGGTGTCCGTGCACACCATCGTGTCGTTCGACTTCGCCGTCTCCCAGATTCCGGGCTGGCACGCGACCATCTTCCCGCCCTACTTCGTGGCCGGCGCCGTGTTCAGCGGCTTCGCGATGGTGATCACCCTCATCGTGCCCGCCCGCAAGTACCTGGGCCTCCGGGACGTCATCACCGACCGCCATCTGGAGAACATGAACAAGGTCATCCTGGCGACGGGCCTGCTGGTGTCCTACGGCTACCTGATGGAGCACTTCATCGCCTGGTACTCCATGAACCAGTACGAGTTCTGGACCTTCTACGTGAACCGCGCCACGGGACCCTACGCCGGCGTGTACTGGATGATGATCGCCTGCAACGTCATCACCCCGAACATCTTCTGGTTCAAGAAGTGCCGCACCAGCATCCCCATCATGTGGGTGGCGTCCATCGCGGTGAACATCGGCATGTGGTGCGAGCGCTTCATCATCATCGTGACGTCGCTCTCCCAGGACTTCCTGCCCTCGTCGTGGGACATCTACACCCCCACCTGGGTGGACTGGTGCATCTACGTGGGCACGCTGGGCCTGTTCGGCACCCTGTTCCTCCTGTTCCTCAAGTTCGTTCCCGCCGTCGCGGTGAGCGAGGTGAAGGAGCTCCAGCTGGAGCTCAAGCACGCCGCGCACGCCAACAGCCACGGCGAGGGCACCCTCACCCACGGAGCGCACTGACATCATGGAAGCCAAGGTCCTTGATTCCTGGGTGCTGGCCGAGTTCGCCACGCCGGAAGCCCTCGTGGATGCCACCCGGCAGATGCGGGAGAAGGGCTTCCAGGGCATGGACACCTACTCCCCCTACCCGCTGCACGGCGGGTCGGAGGCGCTGGGTCTGCCGCCCTCCCGCATGCCCTTCATCGCCCTGGGCGGCGGCCTCACCGGCATGGTGACCGCCCTCACGATGCAGACGTGGATGAACACCATCGACTATCCGCTCAACATCGGCGGTCGTCCGCTGCTGAGCCTCCCGGCGTGGGTGCCCATCACCTTCGAGCTGAGCGTGCTGTTCGCCGCGTTCGGCATCTTCTTCGGCCTGCTCGGGCTGAGCAAGCTGCCGCAGCCCTACCACCCGGCCTTCGAGTCGGAAGAGTTCCGCAGCGCGTCCACGCACGGCTACTGGCTGAGCATCCCGCACCCCACCGGGACGGACGCCGCGGACGTCAAGAACCAGCTGACGGCGCTGGGCGCGACCCACGTGACCGTCGTGTCGGGAGAGAACGAATGAGGTGGCTCATCCCCGCCGCCGGGCTCGCCGCGCTCACGGGCTGCAACGTCAGCTCGGAGTTCCTCCAGCGCATGGAGTCCCAGGCCAAGTACGAGTACTACGAGACGTCCGAGTTCTGGCCGGACGGCCGCGCCATGCGCGTCCCCCCCGCCGGCACCATCCCGCGCGAGCGGCCGGTGGGCAACCCGGGCATCTCCACGGGCCGCGCCAACGGCGTGGCCGTGAACGCCATCCCGCTGCCGGTGGACAAGCACCTGCTGGAGCTGGGCCAGAAGAAGTACAACATCGTCTGCTCGCAGTGCCACGGCGTGCTCGGCGACGGCAACAGCGTGGTCGCCGAGAACATGGCGCTGCGCCTGCCGCCGTCCCTGCTGGAGCTCGCGGACAAGCCGGCCGGCCACTTCTACACCGCCATCAACGAGGGCTACGGCGTCATGCCGTCCTTCTCGGGTGAGCTCGACACGCGTGAGCGCTGGGCCGTCGTCGCCTATGTGCGCGCGCTGCAGGCCGCCCGGAGCACCGCCGGGACGCAGCCCGTCCCGCAGGAGAACCGATGACTGCCATGGAGCGCTACACCGGCACGCCCAAGCTGATGGTGCCCGCGTTCGGCCTGGGCGTGGTGGGCCTCGTGCTCACCGCCGTGGGCTTCTTCATGAACCCCGAGGCGACCAGCTTCAGCTACCTCTTGGGCTTCACCTATTGGGTCGGCATCAGCGTGGCCGCCCTCATCATGCTGGCCATCTTCCACACGGCCAAGGCGAAGTGGCCCATCGTCCTGCGCCGCGCCATGGAGACGATGTCCATCGCGGTGCCCGTCTTCGCGGTGCTCATCCTCGCCCTCATCCCGATGATGAAGCACCTCTACCCCTGGGTGGACGGCTCCCCGCTGGCCGCGCACATCCACGGCGTGGAGGTGGAGCACCTGGCCCATAAGAAGGCCCACTACCTGAACGTGCCCTTCTTCGCCTTCCGCCAGGCCCTCTACTTCGTGGTGTGGATCTTCGTCTCGCACCGGCTGTACGGCTGGAGCACCCAGCAGGACGAGTCCGGCGCGCTGGAGCTCACCGTCAAGCAGCGCCGCTTCTCCCCGGGCGCCCTGCCCTTCCTGGCGCTGACCATCACCTTCGCCGCCTTCGACTGGCTGATGAGCCTCACCCCGCTGTGGCAGTCCACCATCTTCGGCGCCTACTACTTCGCCGGCAGCTTCCTGGCCGCCTTCTGCGTCCTCGCGCTGGCCACGGTGAACGCGCAGGGCAAGGACCTGTACGGCAGCCTGGTGAAGACGCCGCACTACCACAACCTGGGCAAGCTCATCTTCGCCTTCACGGCGTTCTGGGCCTACATCGGCTTCTCCCAGTTCCTGCTGGTGTGGATCGCCAACATCCCGGAAGAGGCCCCCTGGTACGGCCTGCGCATGTACGGCCCGTGGCGCACCGTCTCGCTCGTCATCTTCTTCGGCCACTTCGTGCTGCCGTTCTTCACGCTGCTGTCACGCAAGCTGAAGGAGCGGCCCGGGACCCTGGCGGTGGCCGCCGCCTACCTGCTTCTCATGCACGCCGTGGACCTGTATTGGCTCATCTGGCCGGCGTTCTCCGGTGAGGCCGGGCCGACCTTCCACTGGACGATTCTCACGGCCTTCGTGGGCGTGGGCGGGGTCTCGGTGGGCTACGCCCTGTTCCGGGCGCGCGGCCGGTACACCTTCCCGGTGAAGGACCCCTACATCGCGGAGTCCCTGAGGTACGTGCAGCCATGAAGAAGACCCAGTCCGAAGTCGAATCGCGGGTCATCGTCGGCGCGCATGGCGTGGCGGCCGAGGAAGACCACCTCGTCATGGGGAAGATCATCGGCGTCGGTGTGGGCGCCATGGTCCTCTTCCTCGTCGGCGCGGTGTGGGCCTGGCGCATCCAGGTCGTCACCATGGAGGCCGCGCAGCCGGACGGGCCTCCGCCCCGCCCCGCGGCGGTGGGCCAGTACGAGGTGGGCATCGTGAACCAGCGCCTGTTCGAGCAGGACTGGCGCGCGGCGGAGAAGCTGGGCGGCCAGCACCAGGCGCTGAACAACGGCTGGGGTGACCAGCCGGGCGTCAGGGCCCACAAGCCGCTGGACCAGGCCATGCAGCACGTCATCACGACCGAGGCCCAGAAGGCCCGCGAGCCCGCTCCGGCGCCCCAGGAGGCCCCGGCTCCGCAGGAGGCCCCGGCCCCCGCGCCGCACGCGGCGCCCCCGGCCCCGGCTCCCAAGAAGTAGGCTCCCACCCGCTCCCCCTACCCAGAGCCGTCCTTCGCCATGCCGTCCCTTCTTCCACCCTCCTCCGCCCGCGTCGCCGGGCTCCTCGCGGCGCTCGCGCTGGTGCTCACCAGCGCCACGCCCGCGCACGCCCTGCCGGGCGGAGGCAAGACGCCCCGCGCCATCGTGGAGGCGGACTCCGACCTGCCCCCGCCGGTGACGGGGGTGGACGTCGAGGAGCACCTGGGGGAGCCGCTCCCCCTGGAGACCCGCTTCCTGGACTCCCAGGGGGAGGAGATCCGGCTGGGCACGCTGCTGTCGAAGACGCGCCCCACCCTGCTCACGCTCGTCTATTACGAGTGCCCCATGCTCTGTAACCTCGTCATCAACGAGCAGGTCCGCGTGATGCGCGAGCTGGGCCTGGAGCTGGGCAAGGACTACGAGGCCGTCACCGTCAGCATCGACCCCAAGGACACCCCGGCGCAGAGCGCCGAGCGGCGGCGCAAGTACCTCCAGTCCATGGGCAAGCCGGAGACGGCTCCCTGGCACTTCCTCACCGGCACCGACGAGAACATCCACAAGCTCGCCGACGCCGTGGGCTTCAAGTACACGTATGAACCGAGCACGAAGCAGTACGCCCACCCCGCGGTGGTCACCGTGCTCACGCCGGAGGGGAGCATCTCGCGCTACCTCTACGGCACGTCGTTCGACCGCAAGGACGTGAAGCTTTCGCTGCTGGAAGCAGCGGGCGGTCGGGTCGGGACGAGCGTCGATCGCATCGTCATGTCCTGTTTCAAGTATGACACCGCCACGCGGCGGTACGGTTTCTACATCTTCGGGTTCATCCGCCTGGGCTCCCTGGCTGTCTTCGGCGCCCTGGCCACGATGCTGATCTATTTCTGGAGGCGCGAGCTGAAGAAAGGCGCGACTACATGAGCGACCTGGCCAATCAATTCCTGTTCCTCCCGGAGCGCGCGTCCACGTTCGCGGAACGGGTCGACTTCCTGCACTACTTCGTCGTCGGCACGACGATGGTGATGTCCGCGGGCGTCGGCCTCGCGGCGCTCTTCATGTTCTTCCGCTACCGCCGGCGGGAGGCCCACCAGCACACGGAATACGTGGTGCCGGACCTGAAGACGGAGTTCCTCTTCGTCTCCGTCCCGCTGGTGTTCTTCCTGGCGTGGTTCGCCATCGGGTTCCGGGACTTCACCTGGTTCACCACTCCGCCCAAGGACTCGATGGATGTCTACGTCATGGGCAAGCAGTGGATGTGGAAGTTCTCCTACCCGGAGGGCCCCAACGGCGTGAACGTGCTGCACGTGCCGGCCAACCGCCCGGTGCGCCTGCTCATCACGTCCCGCGACGTCATCCACTCCTTCTTCGTCCCGTCCTTCCGCATCAAGATGGACGCGCTGCCGGGCCGCTACACGCAGGCCTGGTTCGAGGCGACGAAGCCCGGCACGTACCAGGTGCTCTGCACCGAGTACTGCGGCCTGTCGCACTCGAAGATGCTGGCGGAGGTCGTCGTGCTCGCGCCGGAGGACTACGAGAACTGGCTGCAGGAGCAGCAGCGCGGCCGCCTGCAGGACCGGCAGGACGCGCTGGCGGACACGTCGCTCGTGCCCCCCGTCGCCCGCATGGCCGAGCAGGGCCAGAAGCTGGTGGGCACGCAGGGCTGCCTCAAGTGCCACTCGGTGGACGGCTCGAAGCACATCGGCCCCACCTTCCTGGGGATGTACGAGCGCGAGGAGAAGCTCGATGATGGCCAGAGCATCCGCGTGGATGAGGCCTACATCACCCAGTCGATGATGGACCCGGGCGCGCACATCGTCGCCGGCTACCAGAACGTGATGCCGACCTACCAGGGCAAGCTGCAGGGCCCCGAGTCGGCCGCCATCGTCGAGTACATCAAGACGCTGCGCACCGCGAACGTGCGCGAGACCGCTTCCGAGGGCCCCGCCTATGACCCCATCCAGTAGCATCGCCGCGCCGGGGGCCGTCCCCGGCCATGAGGCGCACGACGACCACGGCCACCACCCGAGCTACCTGACGGACGGCACCACGGTGAAGTCGTGGCTGCTGACGGTGGACCACAAGCGCATCGGCATCATGTACATGGCCTGGGTGCTGCTCTTCTTCCTGGTGGGCGGCATCTTCGCGCTGCTCATCCGGATCGAGCTGCTCACGCCCGGTCCGACCATCATGGACGCGATGACGTACAACCGCGTCTTCACGCTGCATGGCATCGTCATGATCTTCCTGTTCATGATCCCTGCCATCCCGGCCATCTTCGGCAACTTCCTGCTGCCGCTGATGCTGGGCGCGAAGGACGTGGCGTTCCCGCGGCTGAACCTGATGTCGCTCTACGTGTACCTGGCCGGCGCGGCCTTCGCGCTCTGGGGCATGCTCAACGGCGGCCTGGACACCGGCTGGACGTTCTACACGCCGTACAGCGCGCACACGACGACGACGGTGGCGCCGGTGCTCTTCGGCGCGTTCATCATCGGGTTCAGCTCCATCCTCACGGGCATGAACTTCATCGTCACGACGCACACCATGCGCGCGCCGGGCATCACCTGGTTCAAGATGCCGCTGATGGTGTGGGCGCTCTACGCCACCAGTTGCATCCAGGTGCTGGCGACGCCCGTCATCGGCCTGCTGCTGCTCCTGGTGACGGCGGAGAACCTGTTCAGCCTGGGCATGTTCGACGTGGCCCGCGGCGGTGACCCGGTGCTCTTCCAGCACCTGTTCTGGTTCTACAGCCACCCGGCCGTGTACATCATGGTGCTGCCGGCGTTCGGCGTGATGAGCGAGATCGTCTCCGCGTTCAGCCGCAAGAACATCTTCGGCTACCGCGCGGTGGCGTACTCCAGCGTGGGCATCGCGTTCGTGGGCTTCTTCGCCTGGGGCCACCACATGTTCGTGTCCGGCCAGTCGACCTTCAACGCCGGCGTGTTCGGCGTGCTGTCGATGCTGGTGGGCGTGTTCACGGCCATCAAGGTCTTCAACTGGGTGGGCACGGTCTACAAGGGCGCGGTGGAGTTCACGACGCCGTTCGCCTACTTCTGCGGCTTCCTGTACTTCACCGTGTTCGGCGGCATGACGGGCATCGCGGTGGCGACGGTGTCGCTGGACGTGGCGTGGCACGACACCTACTTCGTCGTGGCGCACTTCCACTTCATCATGGTGGGCGCGACGATCATGGCCTTCCTGGCCGCGCTGCACTACTGGTTCCCGAAGATGTTCGGGAAGATGTACCACGATGGGTGGGGCCTGGTGTCCGCGGCGCTCATCATCCTGGGCTTCAACGCGACGTTCATCCCGCAGTTCCTGCTGGGCAACTCGGGCATGCCGCGCCGCTACTACGAGTACCCGGAGCGCTTCCAGGCCCTGAACGTGGCGTCCACGGCGGGCGCGACGCTGCTCGCGTTCGGCTTCCTCGTCATCGCGGGGTACCTGACCTACGCGCTCATCTACGGCGAGCGCGTGGACAACCCGTGGAACAGCAAGGGCTACGAGTGGCTGACCCGGTCGCCGCCGCCCACGCACAACTTCATCGGGCCCCAGCCGACGTACCCCGAGGAGCCGCACTTCTACGTGGATCCGAAGAAGGCCGAGGGCGAGGTGTCGGATGTCTAGCGCGCACGTGACGCCGGGCTCGGTGCCCGGTCCCAAGCTGGCTGCCCACTTCGCGTCGCTGGACGTCCAGAAGCACGCGGCGCGGCTGGGCATGTGGCTCTTCCTCGCCACGGAAATCCTGCTCTTCGCGGGTCTGTTCGCGTGCTACGCGGCCTACCGCTTCCTGTTCCCGGAAGCGTGGGCGGCCTCCAGCCGCAGCCTGGACCTGACGATGGGCACCATCAACACGGTGGTGCTCATCACCTCCTCGTTCACCGCCGCCATGGCGGTGCACTACGCCAAGGAGGGCAAGAACGCGATGGTGGGGCACATGAACGTGCTCACCCTCCTGATGGCGCTGGGCTTCCTCGTCATCAAGTTCTTCGAGTACAAGCACAAGTTCCACATCGGGACGCTGCCCGGCCGGTACTACTTCTACGAAGGCATCCAGCTGCCGGGCGCGCCGCTGTACTTCACCGTGTACTTCGCCTCCACGGCGCTGCACGCACTGCACGTCATCATCGGCATGACGGTGCTGGGCTTCGCCACGGTGCGCGCGTACCGCGTCGGGGACTTCAGCGCGGACAACTACACGCAGGTCGAGCTGGGCTCCATGTACTGGCACCTCGTCGACCTGGTGTGGATCTTCCTCTTCCCGATGCTGTACCTGGTCTGAGGGTTACGACATGGCCATCGCCAACGAATCGCATCAGGAAGAGCACAACATGCAGGAGCACCACGGCGCCGGGCGCTACGTGGTCATCTGGATTGCCCTGCTGGTGCTCACGCTCGTCACGGTCTTCACCGGCCGCATGCACCTGCCCAGCTTCGGCCTGCTGCTGGCGCTCGTCATCGCCAGCGTGAAGGGCACGCTGGTGGCGCTGTACTTCATGCACCTGTCGGAGCACCAGGGCGCCAACCGCCTGGTGTTCGCCGTGTCCATCCTCTTCGTGGTGCTGCTCATCGGCTTCTCGCTGATGGACCTGGGCACCCGCTTCCGCCTGGCCAACCCCCCGGGGTCGCAGTACAGCGACCTGCAGGCGGTGGACATCGGCGCGAACCCGGTGGAGGGCCGCGCGGGCGGCCACGAGCAGCTCAAGAAGCAGGAGCACGAAGTGCACGAGTAGCTCCCGCTTCCCGCAGGTCCCCTGAAGCACGAACGCGGCGCCCGGGATTCCTCCCAGGCGCCGCGTCGCTTTTGGCGGGCGCATGCGGCCCGCCGTGCGGGGACTACAGGGCGACGGTCAGGTTGAAGGAGAGCGCCGTGTCGGTGGACACCTTGCCCGGGGGCGGCGCGCTGTCGGACTTCACGAGGAAGCCCACGCCCAGGGCCAGCGCGTCGGTGAGGCTGGCCATCACCTGCGACTGGCTGCTGAAGAGGATGCGCGAGTCGGTGATGACGCTGACGAGGATCTCCGCCTCCTCCTGGAAGATGATGTCCTTGGAGATGCCGTAGCGGAACAGGGCGCCGAAGCGGGGGCCGCCCAGGTCCACGTCCTCCAGGTCCAGGCGCACCGGGTAGTACTGGAAGCGCGTCTCGCGCGCGTAGCGGAAGGCGAAGTCGGTGCGCAGGGTGGCCTCGCGCGTGCCGGCCTTCTCGTCCTTCTTGGTGTCGACCCAGAGGATGCTGGCGCCGGCTTCACCGTAGGGCCGCGCCTCGATGCTCTTGATGTGGTCCGTGTCCACGCCGGCCAGCAGGTAGCCGCTGATCTGCTCCGTGAAGCGGCGGTCCCCGCGCAGCTCGAGGCCCGCGTTGAGGGCCACCACCTGGGACAGGGCCTCCGGCTCCCCTTCCACCTCGGGCGGGCGGCTGCGGCCGTACGCGCCGAAGGCCTTCACGGAGTAGATCCACTTGTCCGTCTTGCGCAGCGCGCTGGCCAGGCCGCTCACGGTCAGCGTGGAGGCATTGCCGGTGAGGGAGATGAGGCTCAGGCCCACGCTGACGTCCCAGGTGCTGGGCTTCGCGGGGGCCTCGGCGGCGGCCTCGGGGACGGGCGCGGGCGGCGGGACGAGGGGCCCGCGCGCGGTCACTTCCGCCAGCTTCTCGATGGCCTCCGCGAGCCGGGCGCTGGCCTCGGCGGCGCGCTCCGCGGCGATGGCGGCGCGCTCCGCGGCGGCGGCGGCGCGCTCCGCGGCGGGGGCATCCGCAGGGAGGGCCGCGAGCGGCGGGGGCGGGGGCGGAGGCGGCACCCGAGCGTGGGCGGGGGCCGGAGGAGGAGCGACGGGGCTCGGGGCGGCGGGCGCGGGCGTCTGGGCTTGAAGCGACGAGGCGAGCAGCAGTGCGACGGAGACCATCGGAGTTCCTTGGGTGAGGCAGGTGCGACAGCGGACCTGCAAGGGAGCGTGAAAGGGCCGGCTCCCTTTCCGGCGCGCACTTCTTAGCGCATGCGGGACACGGAGCGTCCTGACCTTCTAGTCTCCGAGAGCGGGTCCCCCCCTGGACCCGGTACGTGAGGACCCACCCTTGAGGCCCGCCCTGCTCCCGCTGCTGTTCGCGCTGTCCGCGTGGCCCGCCGTCGCCCTGGCGGCGCAGAAGGTCACCGTCCCGGTGGACGTGGGTGTGGGGCCGGCGGTGTTCGTGTTCTCCGGGCCCATCGCGGATGACCAGCTCCTGCACACGGGGCTGAAGCTGTCGGTGGACGCGGTGCTGGACAAGGAGTGGCTGCGCAAGAACCCGCGCGCCATCCCCGCGCGCTACCGGAAGCAGGCGCAGCAGATGGAGGAGGTGCGCATCTCGCCGTCCATCTTCATCCCGGACTCGCTCATCATCTCCCCCAGGTACCGGGACACGGGGATGTACGGGGTGACGTTCAAGCCGCTGGGGCTGGGGGTGCCGCTGTCCTCCAGCCCGGTGCGCTTCAAGCTGGGCGTGGGGCTGGTGTTGACGTACGCGTACATCTTCTCCGACACGCTGCCGGACACGCACCTCCTGCGGCCCGGGGCGAGCCTGGGCGCGGACCTGGAGCTCCAGCTCGCGAAGCGCTTCCTCCTCAGCGTGGGCTGGGAGTCCACCTTCTACGTGCCGCAGGAGCTGGGCGGGCTGGGGCTGCCGGACTCCCTGGGCGACGGCATCTTCCACGTGGGGCAGGCGTATCTGCAGTTGCACTTCCGGTTCCCGTACACCACGACGCTGTAGCGCTCGCGCGCGAGCGGGGCGTGTGGCTAGCGTGCCCGGCACCATGACCCTCGTCCTCGCCACCGACGCGCAGAAGGCGCAGCGCGACGCCGTCACCCACGCCGCGTGGGGCTCGCCCCTGAGCGTGCCGCAGTACCAGGAGCGCGAAGCGCGGCTGCGCGCGCACCCGTGGAGCCGCGAGGGCATGAACACGTGGCTGTGGCTGGCGGACGACGTCCGGGTGCTGGCCTCGTGCGAGACCTTCCACACGGACAGCTTCCTCCGGGGCGCGGATGGCCAGCTCACGCAGGGGGACAGCTACGCCATCGCCAGCGTCTACACCGAGGAGGCCCTGCGCGGCCGCGGTCACGCCACGCGGCTGATGGACGCCGTCGCCGAGGAGCTGGAGCGGGTGGCGCCCAGGCCGCACTCGGTGGTCCTCTTCTCCGACGTCGGGGCGCCGCTGTATCGCCGGTCGGGCTACGTGGAGGTGCCCGCGTGGGACTGGCACCTGGACGCGACGGCCGCGCCGGAGGGACGGCCCGTGGACGGCGGGCTTCAGGAGACGGACGTGGCCGGGGCGCTCGCGAGGATGCGCCGGCCGGACGCGCCCTTCTTCCTGTGGCCCAGCGCCACGCAGGTGGACTGGCACCTGGAGCGGGAGCGCATCTACGCGGACCTGCTCGCGAGGCCCCGGCCCCGGACGTGCGGCGCCGTGGTGGGGGAGTCCACCGTGCTGTGGACCATGAACGCGCGCTACGGCGAGCTGGTGGTGCTGATGCTGGACGCGAGGGAGGCCTCCTCGGCGGAGGCGCTGCTCTCCGAGGCCCGCCGCGTGGCACATGCGGCGGGGCTCCGGCGCGTGGTGTGGTGGGAGGAGGCCGCGACGGCCCCCCTGCTCACCGAGGTCCCCGGCGCGGTGCGCGTGCAGCGGGAGGGGTCGCTGCCCATGCTGCGGCCCCTGCGTCCGGGCCTGCCCTCCGCGCCGGAGGTCCCCTTCCCTCGCGCCCTCTGGGTGTGAGCCTGGCGGCGGCGCGGCCCTCTGCGGTCAGGGTCGCGAGGCCCTGGAGCAGGGCCCGCGCCTGCTCGCGCGAGGGCAGGCCCGCGTCGTGGATCAACCCCTCCGGCGGAGCGTGGCCCTCCAGCGCTTCGCCCAGGCTCCGCAGCGCGTCCCGCCGCGCCTGACGCCACCTTGAGGATGCGGTGGGCAGGCCTCGCAGGAGGGGTTCGAGGGCAGGTTTCCGTCCGCTTCGAGCTCAAGGGGCCCTCCGCTTTGCGCGGGCAGGGGGGGGCGCACCCGTAGTCATCCCCCTCGCCGCAGGCGAGTCCCCCAGGCAGCAGGGAGGCAGCCAACAGCAAGCCATAGAGGGTGCGGCGCAGCCTCCGGTGCTTCGGAACGCGGTCCACCGTTCGACGCGACATGAGAAACCTCCGCGCTCCCATCCCTGGAGAGCGGTCCGGCTTCCCACCTCCGGCCCGGCGGGAACAAGGACGGCGCCCCCAACCCGGATGTGTCACACGGCGACAGGTCCCCTAGGATGCACCCCATGGCCGAGCGAAGGCGCATCATCGAGGGCACCTGGAACTGCACGTCCTGTGGCGCCAGGGACATCCCCGCCCGTCACAAGAACTGCCCCTCCTGCAACAACCCGCGGGAGCTCACCGGCAAGGAGTCCGAGTTCGACTTCGGCGACGTGGACGCGGCCTCCGGCAGGTCCACCCGCGAGGGCGTCACCGACGCGCAGGCCCTGGACCTGGCCGGCGCCGGCGAGGACTGGTTCTGCGCCTACTGCGGCGCAGCCAACCGGGGCGATGGCAAGCGCTGCCGGCAGTGCTCGGCCGAGCGGGGCTCGGACGCGAAGTCCGCGCCGCTCGCGGACCTGTCCCCCAAGCCGCCCCCGCAGCCCGCGCCCAAGCCCCGCCGCTTCGGGAAGGTGGCGCTCATCGCGGTGGGCATCCTGAGCTCTTGCTGCCTGGGCACCTGCGCGGTGGGCATCTGGGGCAACCTGAAGCATGACATCCAGGGCGAGGTGGTGGCGACGAGCTGGCGCCGCGCGGTGGTGCAGGAGCGCTTCGTGCCGGAGACGCGCACGGGCTGGCGGGACGAGCTGAGCACCACCTCGCCGCGCATGCCGGTGAACGGCGCGGGCGAGGTCGCGGGCGTGACGAACATCCGCGACTGCGTGTCGCGGCAGCGCGGCACCCGCCGGGTGGCGGACGGCACCCAGCGCGTGTGCCGGACGAAGACGCGCAAGGTGGCCTGCGGCACCGAGGAGAAGTGCACCCGCCGCGACAAGGGCAACGGCTTCGCGGAGGAGGTCTGCCACGACGTGACGAAGTACTGCAACGAGTCCTACGAGGACTGCAACACGGAGACGCGCTACCGCAACGAGCCCGTCTACGCGCAGCAGTGCTCCTACGACACGTACGTGTGGAAGCCGGTGGACACGCGCGAGCTCAAGGGCACGGAGGGGCCGCCGCGCTGGCCGGACCTCACCGCCGGGACGAACGAGCGGGTGCGGCGCGAGGAGGACTACACCGTGCTCGTGCGCTACGACGACGGCGGCGAGAAGCAGCACGAGGTGAAGCCCACGCGCGAGGAGGAGTTCGTCGCGTGGAAGAAGGGTCAGGGCGTCACGCTCACCGTGACGAACCTGGGCAAGGTGGAGCAGGCCGTCCGCCGCTGAGGCAGCACCGTCGAGGAGTCGCATGGAGTGCACCTGCTGTGGCGCCTGCTGCGTGGCGCCGGACATCGCCGCGCTGGACAAGCCGCTGGGCCTGCGGTGCCCGCACCTGGGCGCGGACAACCTGTGCACCGTGTACGAGCGGCGCCCCCAGGTGTGCCGGGACTACGCGGCGGACGAGGTGTGCCGCCGCATCGAGGCCCCCACGCTGGAGGAGCGCGTGAACAACTACCTGGCGCTGTTCCAGCTCACCGCGGAGGCGGAGGCGGTGCGCGAGTCCGGCTGCGCCTCCATGCGGATGGCGCGCGCCCTCCGGGAGCGGACGTGACGTTCCAGCCCACCGAGCCGTTCGTTCCCGCGCCGGGCCTTCGCGGCGCGCATGCGCAGACCATCTACGCGTCGCTCGTGCGCCCCACCCGCGCGCCGCCGCTGCGCCGGGAGCGGCGCGACCTGCCGGACGGGGACTTCGTCGACCTGGACACCTTCGACGGGCCGAAGGGCGCGCCGCACGTGGTGGTGCTGCACGGCCTGGAGGGGTCCTCGCAGGCGGGCTACGTCACGGAGGTGCTGCGGGGCGCGGCGAGGCGCGGCTGGGGCGCCACGGCGATCAACTTCCGCTCGTGCAGCGGGGAGCCGAACCGGCTGGCGCGGGCGTACCACTCCGGGGACACGGCGGACACGCTGCTGGTGATGGCGGACGTGCGCGAGCGCATCACCGGGCCCATGCTCGCGGTGGGCTTCTCGCTGGGCGCCAACGTGCTGTGCCGGCTGCTGGAGGAGACGGGAGAGCAGGCGCCGGTGGTGGCCGCCGCGTCCATCAGCGCGCCATACGACCTGGACGCGTGCTGCCGGAAGCTGGACGGCGGCGGCGGCTTCCACTGGCTCTACCGCGAGCGGTTCCTGCGCACGCTCAAGCGCAAGGCCCGCGCGAAGCTGCAGCGGTTCCCGGGCGCGTTCGACGGGGCGCGCATGGAGGCGTCGCGCACCATCCGCGGCTATGACGACGTGGTCACCGCGCCGCTGCATGGCTTCCGGGGCGCGGAGCACTACTACCGGGAGGCGTCGTCGGGGCCCCGGCTCGCGGACATCCGCCGGCCCACGCTGCTCCTGAGCGCCGCGGATGATCCGATGCTGGAGGCGCCGGTGATTCCGCCTTCCGCCCGGGACAACCCGTTCCTCAGCGTGGTGCTGACCGAGCAGGGCGGCCACGTGGGCTTCGTCGCGGGCCGCGCGCTGCGTCCGTCCTTCTGGGCGGAGGCCCAGGCGCTCACGTTCTTCGAGCGGGTGCTCGCCGGCTGATCAGCCGAAGAAGAAGGTGAGGCCGAGCTTTCCGGACGGCTGCACCTTGCGCATCATCCACGAGCGCCGCTCCACGGGAGACAGTCCGTCGCGGAAGGGCTCGTCCAGCTTCTGGAGGCTGGGGACGTCCATCTCCATGAAGCTCATGCCACCGCGGAGGAAGAAGCTGAGGCGCCGGGTGGCGTTGAACTCCAGGCCCACGTGCGTACTGATGTACGTATAGCCCACGCGCTCCATGGAGGAGGCGGGTAGCTGCGTGCGGTCCGCGAGCCGCCGGTTCAGCGTCTTCGTGCTCGCGGCCTGCGCGTGCCCGAGCTCCCAGGAGAACGAGGGCGAGACCCTGCCCCTCAGCGGGAGCAGCGTGAGGCCCGCGCGCAAGGCGCCTCGCAGGCCGTTGTGCGCGCCACCGACGTGCAGCCGCAGGTGCGCCGAGGGCCGGAGGACGCCGGAGAGCCCCGCGCCCTCGGGCATGCCCGCGTCGAGCATCAGACCGAAGGGCGCCAGCCGCTCCGGATCATTCATGCGTCGCCGGCCTTCGCCTGGCTGTGCCTGGACCTGCGGTAGCTGAACCTGAGGTGCTGTCTGGGCCATGGCCGCGTGAGCCGCCAGGACCGCTACCGCCGCGGTGACGATGGACACCGCACCCATGAGGCTTCTCCCCGTTCCGGACATCGCGGCCACGCGCGATGAGATTTGCGAGGTAGGCCGGATCCCAGGGGCACCTGCCCTCCGAGACCCGGCTGCGTGTTGCTCCCCCCGACCCGCCACTCCACTCCCGCCACTGCAACGCGTCCGGTGCTGACTGCCGCGACGCCTCGATGCCGTTGCCGGCTGGATCGCGAAGCTCTCGCACCGCCATGTCTTGATTCACGGCCCTGCACGTCTCCCATCCGGCGACCTCGGCTGCCTTTGCCGGACTCCCCCCAAACTGCGCACTGCCCCGTCCCGCCGCCCAGCCCCGTCCCACGACCTGCCTGCTGCCTTGCTCGACCGCGCCGCCGGCTCCCCCCGTGCCGCGAGCCGCGCGGTGTTGCGTGTTGCGTGTTGCTCTGATCCGCGGTGCCGCGTGCTGTTGGCTGAGTCCCCCTCCCCAGTCCCGCCCTTCCTGCGTTGCCGCCCTGTCCTGCGTCCTGCTCCGTCCCGTGCTGCCCGTCCCCGTGCTGCGCGTACCGCACCGTCCCGCCCGTCCTGCCCCGTCCAACCTTGCTGCCCCGTCCCGCCCTCCCCCGGTCTGCGTACCGCCCCGACCTGCAGGTCCGACCTTGCTG